>JALZIF010000088.1 GCA_030860435.1 Gemmatimonadota bacterium
CGCGGCTGCTCGGCGTGTCGCTGTCGGCGCTCGCGGCCGATCCCGCGGCTGACCAGCTCGCGTTCTTCGAGCCGGCTGCGCATCTGGGCGAGACGGAGAGGGACCGCCGCCTCGCGCGCGCGGTGGATGCGCTTCGCGCGAAGCTCGGCGATTCGGCGATCCTCCCGGGCACGCTCCGCGCGGCGCGCGAGGACTGAGGCGCGGGCCGCGAGCGGGGCGACCGGCCGGCGCCCTTCAGGGCCGCGTTATGGGCGGGCGTCGCAGACCGGAACTCCGCGCTGCGTCGTCGCATAATGGACTATCCGCTCGTCAGCGGTGACGAGGGGTGCCGCGCGGAGCTGGGCGAGCGCGATGAGCATCCGATCCCCAGGATCTCCATGGATCTCACCTGCGAGCCGCGCACTCTGGAGAAGGATCGTTCGGTCGAGTGGAAGGTAGGCGACACCTGGCGCGTGCTCCGCCTGCCGTAGCCAGATGGTCGGGTCGAGCGAGAGAACCAGCTTGCCCTTGGCCGCCTTGACGGCGACTTCCCAGAACGAAATGTCGCAGACAAGCAGGTAGGCGCTCGCCGCCGCGCGCTCGAGGAGGGGAACGACGGCCGGCGCCATTCGCCTAGCGTCCCCCTCGAGCATCCACACCCAGATGTGGGTGTCCAAGAGTAGCGGCCCGTCATAGTCGGGCCGTTCACCTGGATTCCAGACCTGGCTCCTGGTCCTCCGGGCAGCGCTGCGACCGCGTTGGCGTTCGGCCATGCCCGGCGCGACGCTCAGCGTTTGCTCAGAGGATCAGCATTCGACGCCGTCCACGCCACGTGATCGGGCGCGACGAGGTCATGCTCCTCGATGACGGTGCCGCGCAGATACCCGAATGGACTCGGGGGCGTGGCATCGACCGGTGCTAGCTTGGCAACCGGCTCGCCCCGCTTAGTGACGATGAACTCGACGTGACGCTGCTTGACCTCATCCATGAGCTCTAGGCATGTCGCCTTGAACTCTCCGGCGGGAACGGTTCGAGCCGGCGTGGAAGCGGTAAGCCGCGCTGTTGTCTTCTTTGAGGGGCGCACTGATCTCTCGTTCATATGACTATGGTCATATTATCATGGTCACCACAGTATCGGCAATCCGATCCGTTTTGAGCGGTATCCTACATTGCGGCTGCGGGCTCCGACGCAATGGACGAGCAGCCGCTGAGCGGTTTACGAGCGTTTGGCCGACCCAGCAACAGCCGGACAGGATAAACAGGAGGAACAGGATGTGAGACCCCCTGCGGGCCTCTCGGCGCCGCAGGACTGCAGCGGCTCCTGCCGTTAATCCTCATCCTGTGCATCCCGCTCATCCTGTCCAGGCAGTTTGCGAGACCTGACTGAACGAGTCGAGATTCTGCGCAAAGCAGCAGGCGCCCGTTTCCGCAACGACATCGTCGGGCCGAGCGCGGCTGAGTCGCGAGATCGTCCTGCGGCAGAGCCTCGTCAGGTCTTACGCCGGCCCGCTACGATGAGAACACCACCGATTACGATGGCGACGATCCCAGCCGCTGGCGGCACAAAGCCTCTCCGCTCCGCAGCGACTTCGAGCGGGCCGACGCGCACCTCGTCCCGCTCCTTGGTGTAGCTGATCCCTTGCATCGCGAGTACGACTGCGCCGAAGACGACGAGCACGATTCCGACGAGCACGAGTGGCCGCACGGTAGCCTCGATGGGGTGAGCTGTCTTCCTACGGACGCGCGAACGCTCGAATGTCTCGCCCGCGCACGAAAGCTTTAGCCTTGCAACGCTTGCAGCGTTCCCGGAAGCGCGCCAATGACCCAGACGACGGCGGCGGCAATCCCCGCCCGCGGCCGACTGATCTTCCCCGTCACCGCCAGCCCGATCGCCAGGAGGACCGTAACCCAGATTGTGAAGACGTCCAGGCGGCCAAGCAAGGCGATGAGAACCGGCGACGCGGTGTCCGGATCGAGAAATCGTCCCACGCCGAGCGACAGCCGGTACCGTCCATCGAGTTGTGCGGGGTCGAGAAACAGCCCCTGCATGCCGGCGAGCAGCGTGTCGAGCACCTTGGGCACGCACGAATAGGCGGCCACTACGAGTGCCGCGTGGAGCGACTGCGTGGCGTCGACGAACTTCCCGACTCCCCATAGCACGAGGCCGGTGAAGAAGACCGCGATGGGAGGACCGACGAACGCCGCGGCCTTCGCGATGATCTCGCTGAAGCGCCGGCCGCCCTCCATCATTTCCGGCGTGAGCTGCGGGTCGTTCTCCATCGCCACCGCGGTCGCACGGTCGAACTCAGCGTCGATGATCGGCTGGAGCACCCCGCTAGTTGCGAAAAAGATTCCCCCGATCAAGACCGCGACGACCAGCATCGGGATCCAGAAGCTCCCCCGCTCGCGCCGAGCGAAGACAGCCGACGGGACGTACAGAATGTCGATGAAGTCCTCCCACACCGATACCTTCGTAGGCTGCGAGCCTGCCGCCGACGTCTGGGCGTCGGCGTCGTGGCTGGCGCTGTGGTCGAGTGGCGGCAGACCTGACATGGGGACCGAGTGCGGCGAGAGGGGCGAAGTGAAGAGACGCTGCTGGCGGCGCTAACGCTGCGGTCACGCCTCCAGGCGCACCGCATTAATATGGCGGAATGGGCGCCACGCTCAAGAGGGCGAGTGGGTCTCTCACCAGCGCGACTTCACAGCGCCACGTCGAGGATCGAGCAGAGATGGATAGGATGACCCGTGTCGCCGCCCGCGACTCGGAGTCGATGGACCGTCAGCCGACTTCGGCCTCTTGCCGGGACGGATAGGTCCTCGCCACATACTCTTCGAGGATGCGGAGGAATTCGCGGACGATGGCGTCGCCGCGGAGGGTGACGGCGAGCTTACCGTCGACGTATACCGGGGCTGTCGGCTCCTCGAACGTTCCCGGCAGGGAGATGCCGATGTTGGCGTGCTTGCTCTCGCCCGGACCGTTGACGACGCACCCCATCACCGCGACCTGCATCGCCTCGACACCAGGATGCCGCGTTCGCCACAGCGGCATCTGCTCGCGGAGGTAGGCCTGGATGTCTTCCGCCATATGCTGGAAGAAGGTGCTCGTCGTACGCCCGCACCCGGGACACGCGCTCACCTGGGGCGTGAAGCTCCGCAAGCCTAACGATTGGAGGATCTGTTGCGCGATCTGTACCTCTTCCGTGCGGTCGCCGCCCGGCCGCGGCGTGAGCGAGACACGGATCGTGTCGCCGATCCCCTCGCCGAGCAGGATCGCGAGCCCCGCGGTGCTGGCGACGATCCCCTTAATCCCTAGACCCGCCTCGGTGAGACCGAGATGGAGGGGATAGTCGCATCGCCCGGCGAGCCGGCGGTAAACCTCGACGAGATCGCGCACCTGCGACACCTTCGCGGAGATGACGATCCGGTCGTGGCCGAGCCCCGTCTCCTCCGCGAGCGCGGCCGAGCGAAGCGCGGACTCGATCATCGCTTCAATGTAGACGTCCTTCGAGTCGAGCGGCTCGGCGCGACGCGCGTTCGCGTCCATCATCGCGGTGAGCAGCCCCTGGTCGAGCGATCCCCAGTTCACGCCGATGCGCACTGGCTTCCCGTTGGCGACGGCGATTCGGACGATGGTGCGGAAATTCTCGTCGCGCCGCTTGCTCCCGACGTTGCCGGGGTTGATCCGATACTTCGCGAGCGAGCGCGCCGTCTCGGGATGTTTCTCGAGGAGGAGGTGGCCGTTGTAATGGAAATCCCCGACGATCGGGACCTCCACGCCCAGCTCCTCCAAGCGCCGCACGATCTCCGGGACGGCGGCGGCCGCCTCCTGGTTATTCACCGTCACGCGCACGATCTGCGACCCGGCCCGCGCGAGAGCCGCCACCTGCTCGGCGGTCGCAGCCGCGTCCGCCGTGTCTGTGTTGGTCATAGACTGCACGACGACGGGGTGGCCGCCGCCCACCGGGACGGCTCCGACCATCGTGGTAACGGTCTTACGGCGGGAAGTGAAAGTCATGAAGCCGGTTCTGAACGAACTGCGAGTCGGGGTGCGGCGACAGGATCGGAGCCGCCCCTTAAAGTTAACGGCTTTCCCATCGGTTCCGGACGATCGCCACCGGCGTGGCCCCCTGCGTCGCACCGTTCTACATTCGTAACTAGCCAGTGATCCTCCCAAAATGGACCGGAGCATGTCCGAAGAGCTCAACGACCCGCCCCGCGGCTACAACACCGAGGACGTGAAGACTGTGACGCAGAGCAAAGAGTCTTTCTTCAAGCGCAACCGCGGCAAGCTGATCCTCGCCGCTGTTATCCTGGTTCCGGCGCTGCTCTTCGCGCTCTGGACCGGTGTGACCGTAGCGTACACCTTTTCGAGCGGCGAGCGAGTCGGCTACGTGCAGAAGTTCTCGAAGCGCGGCTGGGTGTGTAAGACGTGGGAGGGAGAGCTGGCGATGGCGAGCATCCCCGGCGCGATGCCCGAGGTGTTTCCCTTCAGCGTCCGCGGCGACGCCGTCGCGCGAGAGATCCAGCGCGCGGGGGGACGCAGGGTCGCCATCCACTACGACCAGAAGAAAGGGATACCGACGGACTGCTTCGGCGACACCGAATACTTCGTGAATCGCGTGCGGGTGGTGCCGCAGTAGGCGCGGAGGGGGTGCGGATTGCTGCTTGCTGCTTGCTGGTCGCTTGTTGCTGGTTTGCCGATCTCCTTGGAACGTGCGGACGCGGCCGGAAGTCGAAAGCTTTTTTCCACGGTTCCAAGGCCACTTTGGCCCGGTCCCTGCTCCCATCGGCGCTTCCTTCAGTCACGTCAAGCCCGAGGAGAGCCGAATGGATAGAGGAATCGACTTCATCAAGAGCCAGGTCAACAATGCGGTGATGCAGCACCAGACCTTCGTACAAGCGCTCGAGGACCACGAAAAGCAGGCGGATGACACGCGCTTCCGCGACCTGTGCTCCCGCTACCTGCCGAACATGCGCGAGCACCAGCGCATGCTCGAGGAGTATCAGCAGAACATCGGCGCTGAGGCCGGCGTCGGGAAGAAGGCGTTGGGCGCGATCCTTGGCGTTACTCGCGACCTCGCTGACGCGGCGCGGGAAAGCGACTTCCTCCGGCTAGTCGGCGACATCGTCATGGCTCGGCAAGCGGAGGACACCTTCAAGACGTTCCGCGAGGCCGGTCGAGCGCTGAACGACCAGCAGCTCCATCAGATCGGCGAGGTCGGCGAGCGCCATCATGACGACTACGTGAAGGACGCGAACCGCCTCGTTCAGCAGATGTTCGTCGAGCACGCCCGGGGGGTGGACGCCGCGGGGCGCGTGGGCGCGGAGCCGCAGCCCGTGGCGTGACGGTGCAAGCCCGTCAGGCACCAGGCGACGGTCAACCGATGGGCTGGGAAGCGAAGGGCTCGGCCCGCGGCGAAACGATGCCGCGGGCCGTCGTGCATGGGGTTAATCCCCCACCGGGGGGGCCCGCGACGCGTTGATGTGGGCGGGCAGAGAATGATGCCGCGCTTCGACGGCGGCACCCGCCGCTGCCGGCATCGAACCCGCAGCGCGTTGCGAGTGCGGCTCGCGCGCGCCAGTATCCGTCATGCGACTCCCGAAGATTGGTCCCGGTGCCGTCGTAACGGCGGCTCTCATCTGGCCGGGAACTGTCGTCGTCTGCCTTCGCGCCGGCGTCGATTTCGGGTACGGTCTCATCTGGGTGCTCGTCGTCGCCACGCTGGTGGCGGTGGTGATCCAGGAATTGGCCGCCCGGCTAGGTGTCGCCGGCGGGCTCTCCTTGGGCGAGGCAATCCACCGCCGGTTCGCACGGCGGCCGTGGGGCAGAACGCTGGTCGCGATCCTCGTGATTTGCGGAATCGGGATCGGGAACGCCGCCTATCAAGCTGGGAATCTTCTGGGCGCCGCACGCGGCGCTCAACTTCTCACCGGTGGAAGCGCGACTGTCTGGATGGGGGTCGTCGCCCTTGCGGCGGGCACGCTTCTCTGGATCGGTCGTTACCGTCTGCTCGAGGGCGTTCTCATCGCGGCGGTGCTCGTCATGGCACTCACATTTCCCGTCATCGCCGGACTTCTTGTGCGCGAGCCGGGGGCGCTGGTCGCCGGGTCGCTCGTTCCCCGGCTGCCCGATGGAGCGGCGCTCACCGCTCTGGCGCTTGCCGCCACGATGCTCGTTCCGTACGCCCTATTCGTCCATGCGCTCGCCGCGCGCGAGCGCTGGCGCGGAACGGCGCAACTCCCCCAGGCCCGGGCCGATCTCGTCATCACGATCTCGCTCGGTGGCGTCATCGCCATTGCAATAGTCGTCATTGGCGCGTCACAGCCTGGGCGCTCAATCGCGAGCCCCGCCGCGCTGGCGATACTCCTCGATCCGCAACTCGGGGGGTGGGCAACAAGCCTGTTCGCGGTCGGCCTCGTGGCGGCTGGTCTGACCTCCGCCATCACCGCCCCGCTCGCCGCGGCCTACGCAGTCTCCGGAGTCCTGGGCTGGGTGCAGGATCTTCGATCCCCGCTCCTCAGGATCGTCTGGGTCGCCGTCATGATGATCGGCCTTGGCTTCGCGGTCGCCGGCGTCCATCCCCGGGCCGCGCTCAGCGTGGCCCAAGCCGCGAATGGAATTCTGCTCCCCGCCGCCGCCGTGTTCCTTTTTGTCGTGGCGAACGACCGTCGGTTGCTGAAGGGCGCGTCCAACGGATGGGTCGGGAACGCCCTGGGCGGCGCGATGGTCATAGCGACACTCGTGCTCGGCGCGGCGGCGTTGTGGGGGCTCATGAGCGCCGGCCGATAGCACGGCGGAAGGGGGGAACGCTAGTGCCTGACGCGGATTCCGACTGGGGGAAGACTACCGCACCCATCCCCCCACGTCGTTCCCTCGCGCAGCCTGCAACGTGAGTGACGCCTTCGCTGCCTCGAGCTGTGCTCGAACGGCCTCGGGTGCTGTGCCGCCGTCGACGTTCCGGCGCTCGACGGAGGTCCAGGGAGAGAGGGTGTCGAAGACGTCGGACTCGAAGAGCGGGTGGGCGGCGAGGAACGCACCGAAGGGGAGCGTGTGCAGCTCGCACTTGCGCGCCTCGCACTCGCGGACAAGGCCGCCGACGGTCGCGTGCGCTTCGCGAAAGGGCGTTCCCTTGCGGACGAGGTAATCGGCGAGATCGGTCGCCATCATGCCGCTCGAGAGCGCCTCGCGCATCCGGTCGGTCCGGAACGTGGTCTCGGCGAGCGCGCCGGCGGCGGCGGGTAGGACGAGGACCATCGTGTCGACGGCGTCGAAGAGGGCGCGCTTGTCGTCTTGCAGGTCCTTGTTGTAGCCGCTTGGAAGTCCCTTGAGCGTGGCGAGGAGCGCGGTGAGATCACCGAGCGCGCGAGCGCCTGACGAGCGGGCCAGCTCGAGCGCGTCGGGGTTCCGCTTCTGCGGCATCATGCTGGATCCGGTGGTGTAGGCGTCGCCGAACTGCGCGAAGCCGAACTCGCTGCTTCCGAACAGGATGAGGTCCTCGGCCAGACGGGAGAGGTGGACGCCGAGCATCGTCGCCGCGAAGAGCAGCTCGGCGACGAAGTCGCGGTCGCTCACGGCGTCGATCGAGTTCTGGGAGATTGAGGCGAAGCCCAGGCTTCCCTGGAGGAGCACGCGTGAGATCGGGAAGGCACACCCGGCGACCGCGCCGGCACCGAGCGGCAGAACCGCGGCGGCGCGGGCGGCGGCGGCGAGACGCGCACGGTCGCGGTCGAGTGGCCAGAAGTGCGCGAGCATCCAGTGTGCGGCGGAGACCGGCTGTGCGCGCTGGAGGTGTGTGTAGGCCGGCATGAGCGTTCCCTCGAGCCCGATCGCGTGCTGAAGCATCACGCCCTGCAGCTCGCGGATTGCCCCGTCCAGCAATACGCAGGCGTCCATCGCCCAGAGGCGGGTGGCGGTGGCGACCTGGTCGTTGCGGCTTCGGCCGGTGTGCAGCTTCGAGGCGATCTCGCCGACTTCCTCGTGAAGAAGGCGGTCGATGAGAGTATGCACGTCCTCGTCGGAGGGGAGCGGAGCAGCACCCGTGGCGAGTCGGCGGGCAACGGCGTCGAGTCCGCGCTCGAGCTCCTTGCTCTCTCCGGGCGTCAGAACCCCTGCGCCCCATAGCGCCACCGTCCACGCTTTGGAGAGTCGGATGTCGTGCGGCCACAGGCGGAAGTCGACATCGATGGATCGGTTGAGCGCGTCGAGCGCCTGTGCGGTATCGCCGGCGAAGCGTCCGCCCCAGAGCTTGTGCTCGCGGACCGAGGCTGGTGCGGCGGCCTTCGGCTTGACCGGCGGCGGGACGGTGTGGGTCACGCTACGGCCAGCGTCGCCTGGGACGCTTCCTCCGTCAACTCAGCGGTGTCCTCGGCGCCTTGTTTCATATCGGTGCGCGTCCCGCCCCCGCCCTCGGCGCGGGCCCCCCCCCCCAACATCGAAGATGTCCCAGCCGCGGTCGCCGAGTGCCATCCATTCGTTGCGGCCGCCATCTGAAGGCTGCCGCCGAGTGCGTGGTTACTGGTGGCTGGTGCCCTCATCCGCGCGTCCTTTAGCGCTCGGACCCGCTGTGGTAGTGCGAAGAGCCTGATGAATCCCGCGGCGTCGCTCTGCTCGTAAACGTCGTCCTCGCCGAACGTCACGAACTGCTCGTCGTACAGCGCCTCGGTGCTCTGCCGTCCGGCGACCATGACGTTCCCCTTGTAGAGCCGGAGCGTCACCGTGCCCGTGACGCGAGCCTGCGTGACGGCGACGAACGCGTCGTATGCCTCGCGCTCCGTCGTCCACCACCGGCCTTCGTAGACGAGGTCAGCGTAGCGCGGTGCGATCAGGTCTTTGGCCGCGAGCGAGCGGCGGTCGAGGACGAGTTGCTCTAGTTCGCTGTGGGCGGCGTAGAGGAGAGTACCTCCGGGCGTCTCGTATACGCCGCGAGACTTCATGCCCACTAGACGGTCCTCGACGAGGTCGATCCGTCCGACTCCATGCCGACCGCCGATCGCGTTGAGCGCGGCTACGAGCGCGACCGGAGTGAGCGCTTCGCCGCCAACCGACACGGGCGTGCCCGCGTCGAAGCCGATCGTCACGTCTTCCGGCTCGTCAGGCGCCGCGGCCGGTGAGGCGGTGAGCATGAAGAGGTCGTCGGGCGGCACCGCGTTCGGATCCTCGAGAACGCCGCCCTCATGCGACAGGTGCCACAGATTCCGGTCGCGCGAGTAGATCTTTGCCTTCGTCGCTGCGACCGGGACGCCATACCTGGCCGCGTACTCGATGGCATCCTCGCGACTCTTGATGTCCCACATTCGCCACGGTGCGATGACCGGTAGGTCGGGAGCGAAGGTGGCGTAGGTCAGCTCGAACCGTACCTGGTCGTTCCCCTTGCCCGTGCACCCGTGGGCGAGCGCGTCGGCGCCGACGCGGCGGGCGACCTCCACCTGCCGCTTCGCGATGAGAGGACGCGCCAACGAGGTGCCGAGTAGGTACTTGCGCCCATAGACAGCTCCGGCCCGGAGCGCCGGAAAGATGAAGTCCCGCACGAACTCTTCGCGCAAGTCCTCGACCCAGCATTCGGCGGCGCCTGACGCCAGCGCTTTCTCGCGCACTCCGGCGAGCTCGGCCTCCCCCTGTCCGATGTCGGCGGCAACGCAGACTACGCGTGCGTCGTTGTAGTGTTCGCGTAGCCAGGGGACGATGATCGATGTGTCGAGCCCGCCGGAGTAGGCGAGGGCGATGGTGCGGGGCATGGCGGCTCCGTGATGGATAAGAATGCTGAGCAGACGCATAAATATCCAGACGCGCCCTCTGCGTCAAGGCCTGTACCCCATTGCCCTCGACGAGCCCACTCATCTTGCTCGCTGTGCCGGCTTTATCGCGCAAAGGGTCCGGGGCCCGGGGTTCAGGGCTCGGGGAGAAGCGGGGGGCTCGGGTAAGCGCTGGCGCTACGGGCGGTGCGTTTAGACCTTGGCCAAGGTTCGAATGCGTCGGGCCAGGCGTTCCCGCGCGCCCGAGGATCGGCAGATGATCAGAATCGTGTCGTCGCCGGCGATGGTTCCGATGACGTCCGGCCAGTCCTCCTCATCGATTGCCTCTGCGATCGTCTGTGCGGCTCCGCGAAGGGTGTGGAGCACCAGCAACTCCGCCACGCCATCCACGTACGCGAAAAGTTGCGGCAACAATGCATCGAGCGACATCCGGTGCTCATCGTCCTCCCCAGCGCCGACCATATAGCGCATCCCCTCCGCCGTGGGAACGCGCGCCAGACGCAGCTCCCGAAGGTCGCGCGAGAGAGTGGACTGCGTAACGTCCCACCCGCGCTTCTGCAGGAGCCGTCGCAGCTCTTCCTGACTCCCCACTTCGTGTGACGCGATCAGCTCGCGGATCGCAGCCTGGCGCTCGGGCTTGCTCATGCTTGCAAAGTATCAGTCGCGCGCCCGGCGCCACCAGACTGGCCCCGCTGGCGTCCGCCCCTAGTCGCTCGTGGTTGCCGCCCATTGACACGTCCTCGTTGCATGATTATGCCTTCGGTATGCATAAACTTCCGGTCGGAGTCCTGGGGGGTAGCGGGTACGCAGGGCGCGAGCTCTGTGCCCTCATCCTCCGACACCCGGCGCTCGAGCTCAACTTCGTCACGGCCAATGAGCGCCGTGGCGAGCGAGCCCGCATCGCCGGGCGCGACGTCGCTTTCATCGCGCCGGATGACGCGGCCTTCGGTGAAGCGGCGCTTGTCTTCAGCGCCCTCCCGCACGGGGCCTCCGCTCAGTGGGTCGCGCGCGCCGCGGAAAGTGGCGCCAAGGTCGTGGACCTCTCGAGCGATCTCCGACCCGGGGGGGGGGGGGGGG
>JALZIF010000153.1 GCA_030860435.1 Gemmatimonadota bacterium
GATCGGACCTATCGTCGGGATGAACTCGAGCAGGCCGGCGAGAACTCCGAGCGCGAACGCCGCCTGCACGTCGAGCAGGAGAAGGATGATCGTCGTCACGGCCCCGATCGCGACCATCGCGATGAGCTGAGTGACGAGCCATTTCCGCAGCACGATCGCCACGGCGCTCAGCACCTCTCCCGCTCGCCTTCGTGAGCGGTGCGTGAAGAGGTGCATCAGGCCGCGGTGATACGTATCCGGGTCCGCCCCGATGTAGACGGCGAGCACCGAGATCAGGATGATCCCTCCTATCACCGTGACGGTCGAGGTGAGGAAGGGGAAGAGATACCGCCCTGCGCCGGTGACCGATGTCCCTAGCCGCTCGCGCAGCGTGGCCGTCGCGCTTGGGGCCGCCCCCGCCGGACGGGCGGCCGTGTCGACCGCCACGGCCACTGTGTCGGATCGCGCGGCCGTATCCTGAGTCGGTGGCGCGGGGCGCGCGGTCTCGGGGGCGGTTGTCACCTGGCGGCCGCCGAGCAGCGATCCGAGCGCCCCGCCCTGCTGTGCGCTTAGCCACCCTTCAACCTTGTCGACCGCTTCCGGTAGCCTGGTCCTGATCTCCCGTGCCTGCGTCCGGAGCGTCGGTGCCATCCACGCGCCCATCCCCACCAGCAGCCCGTAGAAGGAGAGGACGATGAACGCGGCGCCGATTCCGCGCGGGATGCGCAGCCGTTCGAGCCGGTCCACACCGGCCTCCACCGCGAGGCCGAACAGGACGCCGAGGAAGACGGTGAGTACGAGCGGGCTCGCCTCCCAGAGGAGACGGAGCGTGATCAGGACAGCGGCCACGAGGACGGTGGCGCGGACGATGTCGCCGCTCTGCCACCCGACTACGCGGCGCCGCCGCTCGCCGGTCGGGGGTGGGCCGGGAGGTCCGAGGGCGCGACGATCTTGCCGCCCGTCGCCGCTGTCACTGGTCGCGGGGCCCGAAACGTCGGGCGCACTCGTTTGAGCGGAATCCGCGCCGGGCTCGCGCGAGGGGAGAGCCGCGTCGGGCGGACCGGGCGCGGCGTGGGTTGGTTTCGTCATTGTACGAGGAGCCGAAGCAAAGGGGATGCCGATCCTCGCCGCGCCGGACTCCGGTACGATCGTCCGTCAGCTCCGCGGCGTGTGGAACGTGGCGCCTCTGGTTCGGATTGGCAAGCGTCTCGGTCGCCCCATCGAGGCGCCTCTTCAATCCGACGCGCCGTCGTGTGACCTTTCACCGGCCGTCGCGCTTCCGTCACCGAGGACCGAGTGACCGCTCCCGCCGATCCGCACACCCCGCTGTACCTGGACGACCCGGAATCGACCGCGCGCTTCCTCGGCTCGATCGGGAGCACGCGCGCGCTAGCGCTCGACACCGAGGGAGCGAGCTATCATCGCTTCGTGGACCGCATCTACCTCATTCAGCTCTCGACGAAGGAGCGGACGGCAATGATCGACCCTCTCGCCGTCGGCGTTCCCGCAGGCCTCGGCGCGCTCCTCGAAGACCCCGAGGTGGAGGTCGTCTTCCACGATGCGGATTACGACCTACGACTCCTACACCAGGACTACGGCTGGCACCCTCGCAACATCTTCGACACCCGAATCGCCGCGCAACTCCTGGGGTTTCGTGCGGTTGGGCTTGCAGCGCTGCTGGAGCGATACTTCGACGTGCGGCTCGACAAGAAGCATCAGCGCGCCGACTGGTCGATGCGGCCGCTCACGGCGGACATGCTAAACTACGCGGCGCAGGATACGATGTACCTGCTCGAGCTACGTGATCGTTTACGCGACGAGCTGGACCGGGTAGCGCGTTGGGCGTGGGCGGCGGAGGAGTTCGAGCACCTCGAGGGGACGCGCTGGGATGCCGCGGAGTCGGGCGACGGATACTTGCGGATCAAGGGCGCGCGGGATCTGTCGCGGCGCGAACTGGGGCTCTTTCGCGAGCTCGTCGCATGGCGCGACGGCGTGGCCGCGGAGATGGACCGAGCGACGTTCCGCGTCGCCGGAAACGAGGCGCTGATGGATGTCGCTCGTCAGGCGCCGCCGACGACCGATGAGCTCGTCCGCGTAAAGGGAATGCCGCGGGCGATGGTCGAGCGCCGCGGCGGCGACATCCTTGCCGCGATCCGCCGCGGACTCGAGACCCCCGAAAACCAGCTCCCGAAGTTCCCTCGCCCGCAACGGTGGGATCGCGACCCCGTCTTCGAAACGCGTTCCGCCGCGCTCAAGATCGTCCGGGACGCCGCCGCCCACCGCCTCGAGCTCGACCCCGGGGTGCTCTGCTCGCGCGACCGCCTCGATGCCGTCGCGCGCCGCAACCCAGCTACACGCGAGCAGCTCGCCGAAGTGAAGGAGCTTCGCCGCTGGCAGATAGACGTCCTCGGCGACGAGCTCCTGACGGCGCTCGCCAAAGTCGATTCGCCGTATAAGTGACCGCTCTCACCACACTGCTCGCCACCTTCGCGTGGTGTGTCGCGAGCGCGGTGGTGCCAGTGATCAATTCGGAGCTCTACCTCCTCGCGGTAGCGGCTGCAGTCCCACGCGCGCTCGCGGTCCCGCTCATCGTCGCGGCAACCCTTGGACAGATGGTCGGCAAGTCGCTCATGTACTTCGCCGGCCGCGGCGTTCTGCGGCTCCCTGGCGGACGCATGAAGCGTATCGTCGGCGAAGTCGACCGGCGGTATCAGGGTCACGCCGGGCTCGGGGCGGGAATCATCCTGCTCAGCGCGTCGCTGGGCTTCCCGCCGTTCTACATTGTCGCCGTCGCGTGCGGGCTGGTCCGCGTTCCTTTTGCGCGGTTCCTCCTGCTCGGCGCGATCGGCCGCTTCGCGCGGTTCGCGGCGGTGGTGCTGGGAGGACAGCTAGCTGGCGGCTGGTGGGCGTGAGCTGTCAGTCGTTCGGCGTGAGCAACCCCGCAACCAGCAACCCGCAACCTACATCCCCAGGTACGATCTGATTCGCGGCTCGATGCGCTCGGGGGACCAGAACGGCGTCCAGACGAGATTCACCTTCACGTCCTCGACACCAGGAATCGCGCGGATCTGCTCCTCGGCGCCGGTCATGATCTCGGGGCCTGAGGGGCAGCCGGGGGACGTGAGGCTCATATCGATCTCGACCTTCGCGGCGTCGACGCGGATGTCGTAGACAAGGCCCAGGTCGAGAATGTTGAGATTGAGCTCCGGGTCCTTGACGCGTCGCAGCGCGCCTCTGACCTGGTCCGGCGTCACCGCGCCCTCCGCGACGGGCGGCGTGTGCTCGGTCATCTCTTGTTCGCTCATACTGCAAATTCGTCGGTGCCGCAGACGAGAGCAAGGGTGGGGAGCGTTGAGTAGTGACTCTCGTGATGTCATCCCGCACGAGCGAAGCCCGCAGGGCGGAGGCGAGTGTCGGGATCTGCTCGCGGCTACTCCGTGGCCGGTCCCGCTACTGGAGACTTTGGAGAAGATCCCGACACTCGCGCTGCTCCGCAGCGCTCCTGCGGGATGACTATCTCAAAGTGACCCACTACCGAGCGTTGAGCGGTGAGCGTCGAACGTCGAGCCCGGTTCGGGTTCGGATCCGCACCTATGAAGCGAATGGCCGTAGATATCGGCACGCCACGCTCAACGCTCAACGCTCGACGCTCAACGCTTACCACGCGACGCCTTCGACTTCGACGATCGGCGCGCGGGCTTCTTCTTGACGACGCGCTTTGCCGGATTCCAACCCGACGCCTGGTCGGCGCGGAAGGAGGCGGGCATCGCGATCACTCCGAGCGGGCTGTCCATCACCGCGAGCGAGGCGGCGTCGGCAAGGTCGGCGCGAACGTCGGCGATCACCTTGGAGGGGCGGCGGGCGCGGGCGGCGTGGACGCGATTCGTGAGCAGGAGGACGAACATCTCTCGGTCGGGGTCGATCCAGAGCGAGGTGCCGGTATAGCCGATGTGTCCGTATGCGTCGTCGTCGAGGTATCGGCCGGAGCCCCACTGACCGTCTGCCATCGCCCAGCCAAGCCCGCGACTCCCCGAGGCGCGAGCGGTGAAGAGGCGAACGGCGGAGTCGCTGACGATTCGGATGCCGTTGAACTCCCCCCCGTTGAGCATCATCTGGGCGAAAACGCTGACGTCAGCCGCAGTGCTGAACAGGCCGGCGTGCCCGGCCACGCCACCGAGGGCGTAGGCGTTCTCGTCATGCACCTCGCCCCGGAGCGGGTAGCCGCGCGGCGGGGTGATCTCGGTCGGCGCGATCCGGTCGCGGAGCGAGGAGCTGGGGCGAAAGAACGTGTTGGTCATGCCGAGCGGAGCGAACACTCGCGAGTCCAGGAACTCGTCCAGTCGCTGTCCTGAGACCGACTCCACGATGAAGGCGAGCGTCATCGCGCCGATATCGGAGTACTCGAAGCACGCGCGGGGGGGACACTTGAGCGGCGTCGCGAGGGCCGCAGCACGCGCCGCCTCGCGCGAGTGCGCTATGCGCCACAGCGCGCGGCCCGCTGGGAGGCCGGAGCGATGCGTCAGGAGGTCGCGGACCGTAACGGAGTCCTTAGTCCCTCCGGAGAACTCGGGCAGATATGTGCGGACCTGGGCGTCCAGATCGATTCGCCCCTCGTCGTACAGTACCATCACGGCGGTCGTCGTGCCGATCACCTTCGTGAGCGACGCCAAGTCGTAAATGGACTCCGTGGCCGAGACGGCGGCGCGCTTGGACCAGTCAAGGTGGCCAAACCCCTTCTGCCACACCGCGTACCCCTTCCGCCCGACGACGACGGCGGCGCCGGGATAGCCGCCTGCCGCCATTCCCCGACGCACGACGCGATCGATGGTCCCGAGGCGTGAGGCGGACATGCCGACAGCCGACGGCGACTTGACGGGGAGACCGTCGCCACCGACAGAAATGGCAAACGCGGCGAACAGCAACTTCATGATTGCAAAGCCATTTTGGCGGGGGACTGGGCACGCCCTCGTGTCAGCGGGAGCGGTCCCTCGAGACCAGCGGAAGACCAATAGAGCGTGACGCGGCGCACCAGAACTGGGAGCCGCACGCCACGTCTGACAAGCTGCAATACAATTGATTACCGGCGAAGTTCCGAGCTGGGCAGCGAAGGCGAGGGGGTGGACTGCGGGGCAATCACCGGGGGACCGGTCGGGGAGGGCGCCACATTATGGGCAGCCGCGCCGTTTCGGTCAAGACGAATCGGCGGCGATGTTCGCAACTGCGGCTGATCGCCGCCCGTAGAGGATGACAGTCGCCACCCGCGGGTTTCTCGCTATTTGTTTCGCGGCAACCCTTCCCCGGTAGCCGCGTGACCAAGGTAGTGACGCATGGAAACGGACCAGCTCCTGATCAGGCGCGCCATCCAGGGTGATGAGCGGGCGATGCGGCTACTCTGGTCGCAGCACGCTCCGCACATCGATGCCGTCGTTCGGCGGCTTACCGGCGACGCGGACGTTGCCGCCGACATCGCGCAGGATGTCTGGATGCAGATCTTCCGTGCTCTTCCCGGCTACCGTGGCGAGGCGCAGTTCAGCACGTGGGCGCACCGCATTGCCGTGAACCGCACGCTCAACGCGCTCCGGAAAAGTCGCCGGCTCGCCAAGATCGAGACGGAGATCGAGGAGGACACGGCCGCGGTCGAGATGGACGCTGAGCTGGGCGGGCTGGCCTCGACCATCGAGGAAGCCGCGAAGCGGCTCCCGCATGGAGCGCGAACCGTCTTCCTGCTCCACGACGTGGAAGGATACACCCACGAGGAGATCGCGCAGTCGCTAGGAATCACGGCGGGCGCGTCCAAGTCGCAGCTATTCAAAGCTCGCGCGAAGCTTCGCCGGCTGCTCGCGCCGCTGATGGACAGAAGTCCGGCACTCTCGGAAAGAGCCCATGTCGCACCTAGATCCTGAACGCCTGGCCGCACTGGCCGACGACTACCCGACGGCAGCCGAGCTCGCGCATCTCGCCCTCTGCGGCGAGTGCCGCGGTGAGCGGGAGGCGTACCGCGAACTACTCGCGCTCGCCGTGCGCGAACGCGACTCCGGCGAACGGTCGCTGACAACGTGGCAAGCGCTCGCCACGTCGCTGCGGGAGCAGGGGCTTCTCGCTCCCACGGGCTCCGCGTCGAGTGATTCGGGCGCCGAGACCCCGCAACCCGCAACCCGCAACCCGCAACCCGCAACCCACCGGTGGATGCAAGCCGCCGCCGCAGTGCTTCTCATTGGTGCCGGCGCAATGGGTGGGCGGCTGAGCGTCGCCGCTGGGCCCGAGGATGCGCGTCTCGCGGGCGACGGCGACCCGTCGGCCCAACTCGGCGAGCTAGCCGCGTACAATCCCGCCGACACGACCGGGCCGCGCTTCGGCTCCGTGACCGAGGCGCAGGCGGCGCTCACCCGCGCCGACCGGGAGTACCGGCTGGCGATGACGTACCTCGCCGCGAACGACACCGCGCGCATCGAATTCCGGAGCTCGGACCTCTACCGTGCCCGCCTCGCCGCGCTCGACGCGATGGCCGGCGCGGCGCGGGACGGCGTAGACGAGTTCCCGCACGATCCGGTGCTCAATCAGGCGTATCTCCAGACCCTCGCCGTACGCGAGGCGACGCTGCGGCAGCTCGGCAGCACGCTTCCGGCCGGCGTCAGGCTGACGCAGTTCTAACCGGCGAGCGATGAGTGACGAGCTGTATGCACGCACTGATGCCTGAGATGCAGAAAGCGAAGTGGCTTCGGCTGGGCGCGTCGATCGCGGCTGTAACCGCCGGAGCACTGCTGCTCACAGGTGCGCCATTGGGCGCGCAGACCCCGCGATGTCGCGATTGCGATTCGGTGCGCGAAGAGACGCCCGCGCGGACGCTCCCCACTCAAGAGCTGCGACGGCTGCAGCGACACGTCGAGCAGCTTTCGCGAACG
Source organism: Gemmatimonadota bacterium (assembly GCA_030860435.1). Taxonomy (GTDB): domain Bacteria; phylum Gemmatimonadota; class Gemmatimonadetes; order Gemmatimonadales; family Gemmatimonadaceae. The sequence continues at coordinate 6,882 of JALZIF010000153.1, forward strand.
CTCCAGGAGGACGGGGAAGCGCTGGACGCGGAGCGGGTGCGCTCGGTGTACGAGCAGCTCGCGCTGGCGATGCGCTCGCTCGAGCTGGCGATGCGCGCGGAGGCAGTGGCAGTGCAGTCGGCACGGGCTGCAAGCGCCGCCACGAGCCGGTCGCGTCGAACTGTCGCAGCACAGGTGACGAGCGCGCGATACCCCG
>JALZIF010000094.1 GCA_030860435.1 Gemmatimonadota bacterium
GCGTACAACCCCGTCTGTGTCACCAGCTCCTCGTGCGTTCCCTCCTCGACGACCGTCCCGCCAAGCAACACGACGATCCGGTCCGCCATCCGAACGGTTGAGAAGCGGTGCGAGATGAGGATCGCCATCCGCCCCCCGACCAGCTCGGAGAAGCGCAGAAACACCTCGTACTCGGCGCGCGCGTCGAGCGCGGCGGTCGGCTCGTCGAGGATGAGTACCTGCGCCTCGCGCATGTACGCGCGCGCCAGCGCGACCTTCTGCCACTCACCGCCCGAGAGGTCCACCCCTTCGTCGAATCGGCGCCCGAGCATTTGCCGATATCCGCTCGGGAACCGGGGCAGCAGCGACGCCGCCAACGACAGCTCTGCGGCACTTTCGATGCGCGGCGCGGAGGAACGATGAGGGCCGCCGCCGTTGCCGGCGGTATCCTTTAATTGGGGGGGGGGCCCGCGCTGCCCGCACCCGCCGCGCCGGCACTGCCCCCTTGCCGCCGCACGGCCTTTCGTCCGCGGCTCGCGCCTCGTACCGCCCCGTCCGCGTCACTCGCGGCGTCCAGATACTCCTGCACCGCGCCGATCTCGCCGACGCCGATGTTCTCGTCGAACCGCATGTCGTATCGAACGAAGTCCTGGAAGATGACGCCGATCGCGCGGCGCAGACTCGCAAGATCGTAGTCGCGAAGGTCCACGCCGTCGAGCAGGATGCGCCCTTCGGTCGGGTCGTACAGGCGCGCGAGCAGTTTCGTGATCGTCGTCTTCCCCGCCCCGTTCTCGCCGACGAGCGCCACCCGCGCACCCGGTCGAAGCGTGAAGCTCACATTCCGGACTGCCCACTGCTCGCTCCCCGGGTAACGGAAGCCCACGTCTTCGAATACGAATCCGTCGCGGATCGGGCGCGGCACCGCGAGCGCTCCCTCCTTCGACGCGATCGTCGGCCGCATTTCGAAGAACACGAAGAGGTCCTTCAGGAAGAGGCTCTGCTCGAAGATCCCCGTCGCTCCGAGGAGGAAACGCTGGATCAGATCCCGGCTGCGCGAGAAAGACGCGGCGAGGAAGGTCAACGATCCGATCGAGATCGTACCCTGTATCGTGCGGACGAGGATGAGTGCGTAGGCGGCGTAGTAGCCGGCAGTGCCAATCATCGCCAGTCCGGTTCCGACGACGCTCTTTCGGATCGAGAGCTGCTTGTTCTCCTCGTAGAAGCGGTCCGCGAGCACGCGGTACCGCTCCGTTAGCCACGGCGCAAGGCCGAACATCTGGACCTCCTTCGCCGTCTCATCGCTCGCGCCTACGAAGCGCAGGTAGTCGAGCTGCCGCCGCTCCGGCGTCCACCGGAAGAGGAGCGAGTAGCCGAGGAAGGAGAAGTGTGTTTCTCCAAGGAAGCCCGGGATGATGGCAACCAGGAGCAGCAGGAGCAGCCACGGACTGTATGCGACCAGCGCGGCGCTCAGCGAGAGCAGAGTCAGCGCATCCTGCCCCATGGAAAGGAGCTGCGCGACGAGCCCGATACGGCCCACGGTCTGCCGCCGCGCACGCTCGAGGTGGTCATAGAACGCCGGGTCCTCGAACTGCGCCAGGTCGAGCGTCGCGGCATGCTCCATCAGCCGTACACTCAGATGATTGGAGAAGAGATCGCCGAGCAGGCTCTCGACTAGCGACGACGCCCGTGCGAGCACATCGCCAACCAGCACGATCCCGAGCTCCAAGGCGACGAGGCTCCAGAGGTGCTCCCAATCAACCGCACCGTCGCGCGCTGCCACGACGGCATCGATGATGAGCTTCCCCACCCAGAGAGCCGCAATCGGCACGAACGCCCGTATAACCCGGAGCACGATCATCGTCGCGGAGTAACCGCGGTGGGTTTCCCAAACGAGTTGCAGCAGCGGCGGCACGTAGCGCAGCGCCGAGATCCGCTCACGCCACGAGAGCTGCTCGTCGTCGGCGCGAGGGCGTCGGGGGCGGGAAGAGATCGGAGGGTGTGTCATTCGGCGAAAGCTACCCGCTCTACGGGCGCGTGGGACCCGGGATTATTGGGCATCCGGAGTTCTCTATCGCACCCGGGTTCGCCCTCACCGCGATCCTCACGCTCGACCTTCAAGTCCGGGCGTCGGCGCCCCGGGCTTCGGGCGTGAATCCAGCGGGGACGTTGGGGGTGAACTGAGTTGTCAAGGGCGTTCGCGGCGTCCACGGCGTCAACGACGTTCACGGCGACATGGGTTATGACAGAACGGCGTTAGGGGTACGTCTGTGACGTCGTTAGAGTGTCAACCGCGTCAACGGCGTGGGAACGTCAGCGGCGGCGCTTGACGGAGTTCGAGCGGCGTCGCGCGTGCGCAGCCTTCAGCGAGATTCGCCGGTACCGACGTGGCGGCTCGAATCGCCTGAGAAGGATCGGGGATCGCCCCGAAATATGAGGCGCACTCCTTCTGTCCCGCCTCCTATCGGTTGATCGCCGTCGCCCACCTGGCACGTCGACGCTGTTGACGTTTAACGACGTCACAGACGTACTCCTAACGCCGTTCCGTCATAACCCGTGTCGCAGTTTACGCCTTTACACGGCGAAGTGCTCACGCCGACGGCAGCTCCAACGAGACGGTAGTCCCCCTTCCGGATTGGCTTCCACGCGGAATCGGAGCTTGGGGTTAACGCCATCCCCGATGAGCCGTCTACATCCCCAGACCCCTCCGCATCGGACGCATCTATGCGAACGCTCCAGTTTGCCATCATTACCGTCGCGGTGAGCGCGGCGTCATGCGCTCCCACGCGAAACGCCGATCTGCTCCTGTCGGCGCCCGCGATAACAGCAGCAGCCGCGCCTCGCGAGCAGACCGCGGACCAGCAGGTGAAACACGCGTTGAGCCGCCTCACGTTCGGCGCCAGGCCCGGCGACGCCGAGCGCGTCCGTGTGATGGGGGTCGACCGATGGATCGCTGAGCAGCTACGCCCGGAGCGCATTGACGACGGCGCGACGGAGCGGTGGCTGGCGCGTTTCCCGACACTCGCCTTGAGTACCAGCGACCTCTATCGACAGTACCCGCCGCCGCAGGCTCTACTCGCGGAGCGGCGGGCTGAGATGGCGCGCGCCGGTGTGATGCCCGCGACGGCCGATAGCGCCGAGGACCGGCGGGGAATGGTGCTGCTCACACGCGATGATTCCGCGGCGTTCCGCCGGGCCGCGCGGAGGTCACAGCAGGTGTACGGCGAGGTGCAAGCGGCGCGTGTCGCCCGGGCGGTGACGACCGAGCGCCAGCTCGAGGAAGTGATGGCGGACTTCTGGCTGAACCACTTCAGCGTCTTCGCCGGTAAGGGGCAGATGCGCTACATGCTCGGGGAGTACGAGCGCGAAGCCGTCCGCCCGCACGCCCTGGGCAAGTTCCGCGAACTCGTCGGCGCCGTCGCCAACAGCCCCGCAATGCTCTTTTACCTCGACAACTGGCAGAGCGTCGCGGACAGCGGGCGTCCAGTATTGGTTCCTGCGCGGCAAGGCTCCGGGGCGCGGCGAACTGATGGCGCGATCGGCCCGCGCCGGCGCGATCGTGTTCTTCGGGGGGGGCCCCTCGTGCCACCCGCAGGCGCGATGAACCGCTCCGACCCGGGTCGCGACTGGCTCGCCGCCCGGCTTCAGCAGCGCCGCCGCCGTGGCCTCAACGAGAACTACGCGCGCGAGCTGCTCGAGCTCCACACGCTCGGCGTGGACGGCGGCTACACGCAGCAGGACGTCATCGAGGTCGCTCGCGCATTCACCGGGTGGTCGATTGAGGATCCGCGCCGGAGCGCCGACTTCGTCTTTCGCCCGCAGGCGCACGACGCTGGGCAAAAGCGCGTGCTCGGCAACGCGCTCCCGGCGGGCCGGGGCATCGAGGACGGCGAGCAAGTTCTCGACATCGTCGCCCGGCATCCAGCCACCGCACGCTTCATCGCGAGCAAGCTGGCGCGCCGCTTCGTGAGTGACTCGCCTCCGCCCGCGCTCGTTGAACGCGCCGCCGCTACGTTCGCGCGCACCGACGGCAACATCGGCGAGGTAGTGCGCACGATCATCACGTCGCCGGAGTTCTTCTCGAGCGCGGCATATCGCGCCAAGGTGAAGTCGCCGTTCGAGCTGGTCGTCAGCGCGCTACGCGCCGTCGGCGCGCGCCCGGACAGTACACCGCGCACCGCCCAGATCATCGCGCGGCTCGGACAGCCGATCTACGGACACCAGGCACCGAACGGATACCCGGAAACTGGCTCAGCGTGGATCAACACCGGTGCGCTTCTCAACCGCATCAACTTCGGGCTTGCCGTTGCCGCCGGCCGCGTACCGGGCGTGACGCTCGACGGCTGGCCCGAGGGTGCGAAGCTCGCCAGCGGCGCGCGCGACGAGCAGGTGGACGGCGTGATCGCGGCCTTGCTCGGTGGCGAGGCGTCGCCCGATACGCGCAAAGTCCTGGAGTCCGGCACGAATCCGCTCCTCGCCCGCGCTGGGAACGTCATCGACAGTACCGCCGCGCATGTCGGCGCCGACCCCGAGATCGCCGCGGAACCGGTCGATATGATGATGCTTTCGCCTGACGCGGCTCGACCCCGCGGTCGTCCGGGCAGACGCCGCGCCGATCCGCTCGGCGCCCCCGCTCCGCTCGACGGATTCGCGCAGATCGTCGGGCTTGCTCTGGGCGCGCCGGAGTTTCAACGGAAGTAACAGTCGTCGGTCGTGACAACCGCCGACTACTCGCTATCTGCCAGCCTAACGGAGCCGTTCCATGCAACGACGTGTCTTCCTGAAATCCGGCGCTCTCGCGCTCGTCACCATCGGGCTCAGCCCGTCGCTCGTCAAGCGGACCGCGTTCGCGACGGAGCTGAGACGTACCGCGAAGGGAAAGATTCTCATCTGCATCTTCCAGCGTGGCGCCGCCGACGCGCTCAACATGGTCGTGCCACACGGGGACGCGGCGTACTACGCGCTGCGCCCGGGCATCGCCATCCCCAGGCCGAGCCGCGGCAGAGCGGCCGCGCTCGAGCTCGACGGTTTCTTCGGGCTCCACCCGTCGCTCGCGCCCCTGCACCCGCTCTGGGAGAGGGGACTCCTGGCGCCCGTGCACGCGGTTGGCAGTCCGAGCGCCACCCGCTCGCACTTCGACGCGCAAGACTTCATGGAGAGCGGCACGCCTGACGTGAAGGGCACTCCCGACGGGTGGCTCAACCGCTACCTGGCGGTCCGCGGCACGTGCGCCGAGTGCGATACCGTTCCCTTGAGGCCATCGCCGTTTCGCGCCGTCGCGTTGGCGCAGACGACGCCTCGCGCAATGCAGGGCCCCGCGCCGACGATCGCGATGGCGAGCCTGCAGGACTTCAGTATCCGGGCCGCCGGACCCGACGCCGAGGCTCGACTCGAGGCGCTCTATCGCTCTGGCTCCGCGGACCTCATCCACGGCGCCGGACAGGAGACGTTCGAGGCCGTGAAGATGCTCCGTGCCGCAAACCCGCGGCGGTACGCGCCCGCGCCGGGCGCCGACTATCCGCGCTCCCCGTTCGGCCAGAGTCTTCTGCAGATCGCGCAGCTCGTGAAGTCGGACGTGGGGCTCGAGATCGCTTTCGCGGACGTGGGGGGCTGGGACACGCACGTCAACCAGGGGGGCGTCGCCGGTCAGCTCGCGAACCGCTTCGACGATTTCGCTCGCGCCGTCGCGGCTCTCGTCACCGACCTCGGCGACCGGCTGGAGGACGTAGTGATCCTGACGATGAGCGAGTTCGGCCGCATGGCGCGGCAGAACGGCAACGGCGGCACCGACCACGGCTACGCGGGGGCCCTGTTCGTGATCGGTGGCGGGGTCCACGGCCGGAAGGTCCACGGCCGTTGGCCCGGCCTCCAACCGGAGCAGTTACACGAGGGCCGCGACCTCGCCCTAACGACGGACTTTCGCACGGTGTTCAATGAGATCGTCACCAGGCACCTCGGCGCCACGAACACCGCGCAAATCTTTCCAGGCTTCGACGGCCCAGCCAGACTCGGGGTACTGCGGTAGCATCCATCTCTCGCGCGGCGTGGCTCTGCTCCCGGACCCCACGGTACGCCCCGTGGGCCTCGTCAAGGCGCTCAGGTCCCCCTCTCCGAACTTTGAGGTTCCGGCGCTTCCCGGTCCGACGTAGAGCGCACCATGCGCGACGCCATCGAGTTCCACCTCGAGGTCTGCGCGCCGAAGGCCAGCCGATTCCGCCGGGCGGCACTTCCGCCACGTACGTCGAGGTTGTTGCCTAACGACGTAGAGATTCTTGCCGCGCGAAGCCGCGGCACAATCTGGTGTTGAACTCGATCCGCCGGTGAGGGCGGGGATGAACAGGCGATGCGCATGTCCTTGGACATTCAATCACGCGGACCTGATCGCGACCCGCTCCGTCACTGGCTGGAAAAGCTGTGGGGGTGGCGGGACCGGCGAACAGCGGCTCGACCTGGCGGGTTGAGGCGGTGGTACGTGCGGCCTGCGGCCGCGCTCGATGTCGGTGACCTGCGTGTGTCGGTGTTGACCAATCGTCCGAGGTGAGATCGGTCAGAACCGGTACTGCACCCGCATCAGCAGCAACCGCCCCAGAACCGGCGCCGACAAGAACTCCGCATGCCGCGCATTCGCGAAGTTCTGCACGGTCAGCGCTAACCGCGCTTTGGGTGCGCCGGGAATCGCGACCCCCGCCTCGAGGTCCCCCACCGTGAACGCGCTGACGTACCCGTTCCAGACACCGTCCACCATGCGGAAGCCGTCGACATACCGTCCGCGCAGCTCGACGGACGCGTCGTGCGCGCTCGCATGGAATCGCGCCGCGAGCAACGCCTTGTTCCGGGGCGTGTTGCTCGACAGATCCGCCTCGCCAGGCCGCGTAGCGGCGAAGAAGTTGTCGCTCACCCACGAATACGATCCGCTGAATGAAAAGTGATCGGTCGCCGCGTAGTCGGCCGACAAGTCCGCGCCCCACAACCGCACATCGCCGACGTTCTGATACGTGAGCAGAATATCGGTGCCGCCTAACGGTCCGGTCGGACTGATCGTCGCCAGCGGGATGCCTGGCGCACTCGAATTACCGTCCACTCCGCCGATTCCGGCCGCGAGCTCCCCCGCCTGCGCCGCCGGCATGAAGCGGCCGAGGTACGCGGCGAGCGACGCCGTCGAGAGGAAGACGTTGGGCGTGGCGATTGAGAGCGGCGCGATGAAGTTCTTTCGGTGAGTTGCATACACTGAGCCGTCGAACACCAAGCGCTGACCGATCAGTCCCTTGTACCCGGCCTCGAAGGAGTTCGTGATCGTCGGCAGCAATGGCGCGACATCGTTCACCGTGCCGCCGGTCGTGACAAATGCACCGTTCCGGAGATCGAGCGCGCGCAGCACCGTGCTCACGTCGGTGCTCGTCGGCACCGGAATGCCTGAGAGGTCGACGCCAGCCGCCTGCATGATCTGCACGACCGCGGGCCAGAGCGCCGTCGCGTCGAGCGGTAGTCTCTGTCCCGGCGCGAACGGCGACGCCATGCACAAGCCGCCACAAGCTCGCGAGAAGCGGAACCCGTCCTTCGGCACTCCCACGGCGCGGATCGTGAAGGGAAGCGGATCGAGTCGAGCCGCGACCACGTCGAGAAAGAGATTCCCAGGCGTTGGCGTTGAAAATGCCCGGTTGTAGCTCAGTCGAAAACGTTGACCGACCCGTGGCGTGAACACCAGCGCGACACGCGGCGAGAAGACGGCGCCGCTGATCCGGCTGTGCTGGTCTGCGCGGGCCGCGCCGACAAGCTGCAATCTCGGCGACACCTTCGTGGAGGCCTGCGCATAGACACCGGCCTCGATCGAGGTGTCATCGTTCTCGTTCCGGCCGTTCACCGTACCCGCCGTCTGCGGGTCGGTACGTTGCAGGTCGAGCCCGTACGTGATGCGGCTCCGGCCTCCGAACTCGAAGCCGTGCTGGACCTGACCGACGACAACGTTCGAGTGATCTACCGCCGTCTGCAGCGTCTGCAGGTTTACCGTCGACCCCGCGCGGCTGTTGGCGTTGTTCACGTACACCTGCGCGAAGAGCGCCCCATCGTTGAATCGAAGCTGCGCGAAATCGGCCCGCGAGTGATCCAACTGGTACGTGCCGATCGGTGTGTACTCCACGTTCCGGAGCGCTCCCGTCGTTCCGAGCGTCAGCACAGCGACGGCACTCTTCGAGACGCGAAAGTCGGCGCGCAGCTCGGCGTTGAGACGCTCGGCGATCGGATCGCGTGGCGTGATCTCCGACGGCTGTGGTGGCGCCAGCCACTCCCGGCCGCGGAAGTACGTCCCCGAGAGCTTGAAGGCGAATCGATCGTTCACGACGGCGGAATACCGCCCCGTTCCCTCGAACAGCGACCGACCGCCCCCCGTTAGGCTGAGTGTCGTCCCCGGCGAGTCGAACGGTGACTTGGTAATGAAGTGCACGAGCCCGTCGGCGGCATTCGGTCCGTACAGGGCTGAGGCGGGTCCGCGCACCACCTCCACCCGGTCGAGGTCGTCGCTGTTCGGCGTCAGGAAGTACGAGAGAGACGCGCGTATTGAAGGGAGCGCCGCGTTCCGGTAATCGGACAGCATGAGCAGCGAAGGGCCGAACGTCCCATTGAATCCCCGCCCGACCATCTGCCGCCCCTGCAGCCCCTGGACGGCGATGTCCACTCCGGGCGTCGACAGAACATAGTCGAGTGGGCTTGTGGCCACCCGCCGGCGAATCGCGGTCTCGTCCACGACACTCACCGACGACGCCGCATCGAGCGCGTTCTCGCTGTGCCGCGCCACCGACACCACCACCCTGTTCAGCTCGACGGGTGCGACGACAAGTTCGACGTCCACCGTCGTCGAACCGGTCGCCGCAATGCGCACGCCCTCCACACGACGTGACGCGTACCCCAGCGACCGGAAGAGGATCACATATTCGCCAGGCGGGAGCTGCAGCCGGTACGCGCCGCTCTCGTCCGAGCTGGCCTCCCCGCGGATCGCGTCGGTCGTGAAAGCGCTCACGCGAACCCGCGGAAGGATCTGCCCCCCGCTGCGCACGGTACCGATCACCGTACCCGCCTGAGCAGAGGTCGCCCGTGGAGGCGAGAGTGTAAGCAGCGCGACAACTATCAGACAGCACAGTCTCCCGCGGTGCCACATTAGCTTTCTCCAATGAGACCTATCGCGACGAAGCTATGTCTGGTGGCAGGCGCGGGCAACCACTGGCAGGCGGTTTCTCACGCTGCCGTTCGTCCCTTGCCGACGACTTCTGCGGCGCATATTGTCCGCACTCGCCAACAACTGGGAATCGGGCTGGGCTGCCCGCCGCCACCTGATGACGAGCTTCATGCCGGGCGCCCGGCTGGGTCCATATGAGATCGAATGCGCCCTTGGTGCTGGCGGAATGGGCGTCGTCTACGGGGCCCGCGACACGCGCCTCGGCCGTCGTGTGGCCATCAAGGTTCTGGCGGCGGACCTCACCCAGGACGACACCGCCCAGCGCCGCTTCCTCAAGGAAGCTCGCACCGCCTCGGCGCTCGATCACCCGAACATCTGCACCATCTATGACATCAGCGAGACCGCCGATGGCCTGACCTATCTGGTCATGGCGTACTATGACGGCATCACGCTCATGGACCGGATCGATCGCGGAGGGGTGCCGATCGACGAGGCCATCGATATCACCATCCAGCTGCTGACCGGACTGTCGCGCGCCCATGCCGCCGGCATCGTACATCGCGACATCAAGCCGGCCAACCTCATGCTTACCGGCGACGGCACCCTCAAGATCCTCGATTTCGGCGTAGCCATGCTGACCAGTGCCCACGCCGTCACCGAGGCGAGCGAGGGTGGCATCCTCGGCACCGTGGCGTACATGTCGCCCGAGCAGGCGACGGGACTCACGCCGGACCTGCGCACCGATCTCTGGTCAGCCGGCGTCGTGCTCTACGAGATGGTCGCCGGCACGCGGCCATTCAGGGGCGACAATCTCCTCGCGCTCGCCCACGCCATTCGAACGGCAGAGCCGCCACCGCTCACCGGGAGCGCGGCAGTGCTCGACACGGTGATGACCCGGGCGCTCCGGAAGGACCGCGAACAGCGTCATGCTGGCGGCGAGGAATTCGCCCGCGAACTGCGCGCCGTCAGGCTCTCGGCGGAGGGCGCGGCCCCTGTGAACGTGGCGACCCCCGCTCCCAGCGCCGCCGCGCCGACGTCATCTGGCGAACGCCGCACCAATCTGCCTCGCACCCTTCCCAGCATCATCGGACGGGACGAAGTCCTAGCGCGCGTGACCGCCGCCCTTCACGACCACCCTCTCATCACCCTCGCCGGCTTCGGCGGCGTGGGGAAGACACGCCTCGCTCAGCACGTGGGCGCCGAGGTCGTCGGGGGCTTCCACGAGGGCGTCTGGTTCGTCGATCTGGCCGGGCTCACCGCGGATAGCGAAGTGATGCCCACCGTCGCCCGTGCGTTAGGCATCCGCGAGCACGCCAGCGAGAGTCTCGTCATCACGCTCGTCGCCACGCTGCGTGACCGCGAGATGCTCCTTATCCTCGACAACTGCGAGCGCCTGACTGCGACGGTGGCGTCCTTCATCGAAGAGATCACCGCGGCCGCGTCCCGCGTGAAGTTCCTCGCCACGACCCGCTCACCGCTTGGCGTGTATGGCGAGCATGTCGTCCGTGTGGAGGGGCTCGACGAAGCGGCCGCCATCGCGCTCTTCGAGGAGCGGGCCGCGCAGACGCGCCCTACCGTCCCGGCGGAGCGGAGCGTCCTCGCCGAGCTCTGTCGGCGCCTCGACTATCTCCCCCTCGCCATCGAGCTCGCCGCCGCGCGTGTTCGCTCCCTCACACCACAGGAAATCCTCGCCAGAGTCAACGAGCGCTTCGGAATGCTGAAGGCGACCGATCGCCGGGCGGCGCGTCACCAGACGCTCGAAGCGACGGTCGGCTGGTCGTACGACCTCCTCGCCGAACAGGAGCAGCGCCTGCTCAACCGAATCTCGATCTTCGTCGGCTCGTTCGACCTCGCCGCAGCCGAGCGCGTCTGCAGCGGTGCGGGGATCGAGTCGTTCGATGTGGTCGATCTGCTCGATCGGCTCGTCGACAAGTCTCTCGTCCTGACCACCGTCACCCGCGGGGCAACGCGCTTCCGGATCATGGAGACGGTTCGCGAGTTCGCGGCACGCCGGCTCGAGAGTGCCGGCGAGATGGACGCCATGATCGATGCGCACGTCCGCTACTTCTCGACCCAGGCACAATCACTCGGCGATCGCATGCGCGGCGCGGACACGCGCGGCGCGTCGGCCGCCCTACTCTCGGACATCGACAACCTCAACGCCGCGATGGACCGGCTAGGCCAGAAGGGGCGGCACACGCAGAAGGCCCGGCTCGTCACGACGCTCGACCTCTTCTGGCAGATCGGTGCCCCCAGGGCGGGACGCCTCCGCTATGACGAGCTCGTGGCCGTGCTCGATGAGATCGACATCGATGTCCGGTTGTCGACGCTGGTCGAAGCCGCCTCCTTCTTTTCGACCCTCGGCTTCGCCAGGCAGGCGACTGGGCTACTCGACCGCGCGCGCGATTCGGCGACGGAGCACGCGATGGAGCTCCCTCCGTACTTCTACTACGTAGGGGCAACGGTCGCGGAAATGGACGGCCGGCCGGAAGATGTCATGGCCTTGTGCGAAGCGGGTGAGGCCCACCTCGCAGACGGCGACGAGTTCATCTCGGTCAGCCTCCGGTCACGCGTCCTCACCTCTATCGTGACGTTGAGGCCCGGCGAGGCACTCGGCCACGCGCGACGCACTCTGCAGATGGCGGAAGAGTTGGGCCTCGATCTCTTCGTGGCCGTCTCGCACATGCTCATCGGCACCGTGCACATGCTCGAGGGCCGGGTTGACGGGAGTGAACCGGAGCTCGATCGGGCCATCGAGCTGGCGGGCGTTGACATGCCACAGGTGACGATTGCCGCGCTCGTGACCTCCGCCGCCGGACTCATGCGCATCGATCCGGCGCGGTCGATTGCACGGGCGCGGGAAGCGCTCGTCGTGGAAGCGCAAACGGAAATCATGCCTTGGTTCCGCGCGATCGCCGCCAGCATCATCGCTTGGCACTGGGCGCGCGACGTTCGCGCGGACGACGCGGCGACCACCCTCGCGGCGATGGACGAACTTGAAGGCCGGCTCGGTTTCGCCGGCATCTGGTGGGCGCGCCCCATTCGCAACGAGGCGTGGGACGCCGTGCGCCGCGCTCTGCCGCCCGAACGCGTCACCGAGCTATCCCGGCGTGGCCGCTCCCTCGCCATGGCCGAGGTTCTACGGCTCCTCGACTGATGCGTTCTCAGTAGGTGACGGCGAGCGCCGACGAGATGGCCTGGACCCGGTTCAGCACTCCCTGATGCCGGAGCATAGTCATCATCCCGCCCTTGATCCGCACCTTCCCCATCATGACCGCGGTCTGGTTCGCGATCTCGCCGCGTGACATCTTCGCCGCCGTTTCGTAACTGCTTCGCACTTCGGCATCGCGCTCGGGCAGGTCGCCGCTCGCCATCGTCACCGCGCCATCGACGATCTTGATGTGGTACAGGAAATCGCCGTCCGGTCCGGCGGACACAAAGTAGACGATGCCGAGCGTGACGCCGGGGAGACTTCGCTGCAACTCCGTATCGCCGAAGAATGCAGCGTTGGCCGCCGCGAAGTGTTCATCCGAGAGAAAACGCATCGCTTTACAGAGACAAACTCGGGATGACCTGCCGGAGATGGGACAGCCTCGCGGACACGCCGCTCTTCGGGAACATGAACTCGTGATAGAAGAGATCGTACATCCCGAACGCAGCGAGATTCCGGACGTGCAGGCCGGCGAGCGGATACGTGGCGCCGAACGCGTAGTTAGCGATCACTTCGCCAGAGATGAACGCGTGCTCGAGTGAGTCGGCGGTGGTGTTGTTGCCGGCGAAGTAGATGCCGGTGTCGAGCTGCCCCGGATAGCTGAGGCGCACGCCCTTCCCTTGCGCCATGTGCAGGTTCTGCTTCGCCTGGAGCATGAACGTCGGCAACCACATGCCGTGCTGCCAGACCTCCTCGAAGAGCACCGTCTCCGGCGCCGGCACCGTGTCCCCTTTGTTCGGATCCGGGATGTACCCGTACATCGTCAGGTAGAGGCCCTGCGATCCCGGCGTGTTGTGGATGTTCGACTGCAGGTACGTCGTGTACGTCTTGAACATCGTGTAGAACGGCGGCTGCGACTGCGGAGCGTAGTACGCCGTGAATTGCAGCGACTCCTGCTGCTGCCGCAGGTCGGGCGACAGCATGTTGACGTCCGTGTGGATGTAGCACTTGCCCGGGAGCAGCGGCCACTGCTGCGCCGAGAGGTACTTCGAGTAGAGCCTCGACCAGAGCGTCGAGTTGGCGTTGTTGTCTAGCAGTCCCGCGGCGGTGAGGATGTCGGTGGTGATGACCACCTTGTCGAACTGGCCGGTCACCACCGGTCCCTGTCCGCTGCTCCACGTAACGGTGACCGGGCCCGGCAGCTTCGGCGATGCGGCGACGCTCATCACGGTGGTGTTCATCCACGCGGCGGCGGGCCTCAGTTGTTGCGCGTGCATAGCCAGCGCCCCGACGAGTGACGAGGCGCCGTTGACGAATCGGGAGTACCCCGAGCCCGGTTGCGTGAAGGATCCGAGCCCTGGGAACTTGCCCGGCAGGTTCGCGAACAGCGGCACCAGATCGTCGAACGTCACCTGGTCGTCCAGTGCCGCCCCGTAGCCGTTAATGATGCTGAGGTATGGGAAGAGGAAGTAGTTCAGGAAGTCCGACTGGTTCTCATACGGCACCGCCAGGCTCGCGAAGTACTCGGCGAGCGTCTTGGATCCCCATCCTTCGAGCAGCGCGTCGTCGATGAACGTCTGGAAGCGCTGCGCATCGCGGAGCATCGCGGGCGTGTACATCGCGAAGTTGCTCCCCGTCTGGTAGTCCGGGAAGTTCCCCCAGTTCTGCGGCGCGCCGGCGAGTCGTGGGAAGCCGCAGGCGACTCTCAGGCTGTCGTACGAGACCACCGGCACCTCCGGCGCGATCTCGGGCCGGTTCACCAGTACATCGATGTTCGGGTAGAAGAGCGGGATGAAGAACTGTACGCCCGTGTCGACGAGGGTCGTCTGCCCGTTGTGCTGCACCGGGACGGTGAGCGCGTGTCCCCCGAACTCGGCGCCATCGTGGATGATCGTGACATCCCATTCAGCGCCCGGTTGACCGGGCTGCGCGAGCGTCCACCACAGCCCCACGCCTGCGACTCCACCGCCGATGATGCAAACTTTCTGGGGCGCCACTGGGTTCTCCCGTGTGGATCGTTATTGAATCGAGGTCGCCTGAGTATGCGGTCGCGGGGCGCAGGCGTCGAGGTGCCTCGCGCGCGCCGTGATGACCTCCTTACTCGTCGCGAACGCGCGCGGCACGCGCGCCGCCCGGCCTTCGGGCTCAGTTGGGGAAAGTCCAGGCGGCGCCCGTGAGCGCGGGGTCACCCTCATGCCGGACTTGCCGCATGCCCTGGTCGCCCTCGTGGACATTAGGTTGTCCCCAACCATAGCGCACCTGAGCGGCCGGTGCAGGTGAGCTGTGGCGTTGGGCGGCTGCATCAGGCATCGATCACTGGACGGCCCGCGCATCGCATCCTTGTGCACATCCATCCCGACGTAGACGATAGCGGGGGCCGACGCTGACATGGGTTGGTCTCCGAGGCAGGCGACAATGACACCGTCGCAGGTGGCCCTGGCAACTCCGCTGAACACGTGAGGTGCTCACCCACGCAAACATCGAGGGCCAGCCCAGTCATATTTTCTAGAGCGACAGCCAGGGGTCGAGCGAAGACCGCCCTGCACCAGATCGTCCGTTTCCCAACTGCCGGTGCCCCGGTTCCTGGCGTCCATACCGTCGGTGAGATGTGCCTCCGACCACTCCCCGTCACCGATGCTACGCGTCACATCCGGAAGATTCGCCTGAACGCGTCGCGCAGTCTGTCCCTCAATCCCTCCTCGAACAGATCTTCGAGCTCCGGCAGGCCCTCGTGGCGGCGGCAGTACGTGACCGGCTCGGTGCCGGGCTTGAACCACTCCGCCTGTGTAGCTTCGCACCACTCTCCGGCCAATTCGCCGGTGTGGACGTCGATCTGACGCATGACCATCCCCTCGGGAGCGCGCCACGCCGCGCGCGACGACGCGGGCTCGCGCCAGCCGCGGGTATAGAACTCCGCCCACGCCGGCGCCGCGAGCCGCCCGCCTGACGCGTCGCCGGCGATCGGGCGCGGGTTGTCGTAGCCGAACCAGAACCCTGCGACGACAGTCGGCGTGTAACCGATGAACCATACGTCCGCGCCATTGTTCGTCGTTCCCGTCTTGCCGGCTATCGGCCCGCGCGCTCCATACTCGCGCACCGCGTGCCCCGTCCCATAGTCCACGACGGCGCGCAGCATCGATGTGAGCTGGTACGCATCGCGCGGGTCCATGACCGGCTCGAGCGGCGCCGGCTCGCCCGTCCAGAGCACGGCGCCGTCCGCGTCCTCGATCCGCCTGACGAGACGAGGTCGGGCCCGGGCGCCACCATTCGCAAAGGGCGCATACGCCGCCACCAGCTCGAGCGGCGTTACCTCGAGCGCGCCGAGGGCGATAGAGGGCACCGCTGCAAGCTTGCTCGTGACGCCGAAACTCCGCGCCGCCTGCACGACGCGCCCCTCGCCGACGGAGCGGCTCACGCGAACCGTCGCCGCGTTCGACGAGCGCATGAGCGCGCGGCGAAGCGTTACCGTCCCCTGGTACTCGCCCCCGTAGTTCGCCGGGGTCCACACCCGCCCTCCCTCCCGCACCTCCACCGGCTCATCGTCTACGTAACTGGCCGGACTGTAACCGGCGGCAAGGGCCGCCGCGTACACGAACGGCTTGAACGCCGAGCCAGGCTGCCGGCGCGCCGACATTGCGCGGTTGAAGCCGCGTGACCCGGGATGCCGCGCCCCCACCACCGCGCGGATGTCCCCGGTGCGCGGATCGAGCGCGACCATCGCGCCCTGAATCTCTCCATCTCGCTTGCCGTACCACTGCTCGGCGACACGCTCGATGCGCGCCGCCTGGTTCAGCACCGCGCGCTCGGCAGCTCGCTGCGCGGCGGCGTCGATCGTCGTGAAGACGACGACGTCGCCTCTATCGAGCGCGTCCGGTCCAAGCACCGAGTCCACCAGCGCGCGCACTGCGTCGAGCGCGGCCAGCCGCTCCACCTGCGGGCGCCACTCTTCACGGGCTACGCGTACCGGCTGCTTCGCGACCGACGCCGCGCTCGCGGGGCTGATGTACCCCTCGCGCGCCATCAGTGAGAGCACGAGGTCTCGGCGCCGGCGGGCGCGCTCCGGATCGCGCCGCGGCGTGTACACCGACGGTCCCTTCGGGAGCGCGGCGAGCACCGCTCCCTCGGCGAGCGTCAAGCGGTCCACGCTCTTCCCAAAGAGATCGCGGCTCGCCGCCTCGACACCATAAACACCGTTGCCGAGATAGATGACGTTGAGGTACAGCTCGAGGATCTCGTCCTTGGTGAGATTCCGTTCGATGAGGCGTGCCACGCGCAGCTCGATCAGCTTCTTACGGACGGAGCGCGCCCGGACGAGCCGCGGCGTGAACGTGTTCCGTGCCACCTGCATTGTGATAGTGCTGAACCCCTCGCGCACTCGCATCGCGGTCGCGTTGCGCAGCGCCGCCCGCGGTACCGCGCGCCAGTCGAGCCCTCCATGCTCGTAGAAGCGGCGGTCCTCCACCGCGACGAACGCCTGCCGGACGTGGAGCGCCACGCGTGAGAGCTGCACATTGACACGACGCACGTGCGTGAGCTGGCCGAGCGGGCGGTTGGAGCGGTCGAGAACGCGACTCCCCTCACTCGGGCGGAAGGCGCGAATCTCCGCCGGCGATGGGCAGTGGCTGAAGCCACACGTCGCCAGCCAAACATCGAACGTCCCGACCGCCGTGACGGCGGCGGCCAGTAGGGCCAGCGATCGCCACCGCCTCCGGAGCCAAGCGCGCGACGGATCTGCGGGATCCGGCCGGAGCCGATCCCGCAGCGAGAGCAACCGTTGCCGCCAGGGGCGCGAATCAGTCATGAAAGTTGGAAGGCGTCACTGCCGCCCCACCAACCTTAGTACGCCGCGGGACAGGTGAGGGTTTCCCGCAACCCGCAACCCACAACCCGCAACCCGCAACCCGCAACCCGCAACCCGCAACCCGGTCGCGAGCTAGGTCTCGCGGCCTGCAGTCCGAAGGAAGGGGCGTCACGAAGCTACCCCGTAGGTCTCACGGAGTGACGGTTCGGGCCCGGGGTGTAACAGTGACGCCACGCCCAGATACGTCTTTGTCTCAAAAGCGTACCTCGTTGTCTCAAACTTGTGCTTGCCCAACGGGTGTGTACCGCTAAAATAGGTCATCATGCCAACGAGCCTTCGAATATATGGATCATTCACGTACGAATTCGCAGAGGCCCCAGCGATGAGCGGCGCGCAACGCACGCTTCAGCACGTCCCGTTTTTTGAGGCGTTGGCGTCCTTCCAGGACGACACGGCCGACTGGCGCGCGATGAGCGCTGGACTCGTCACCTTGCGTTTGTTCGACGCCTGGCTCGAGGAAGGGCCGAGCGTCGTCGCTGGGGATGCATGGGGCCTGCGAGCGGTGCGCGAGGCCATCGCGCTGATTGACCGGCGCAATACGCATCGCGCGCTTCTGACGAGTGTGGTGGACGCGATGACGGCGATGCCGGCGGCGGGGATCGCCACCGTGGCGCCACGCCTCATGGCTTACGGGCGGGCGATGCAGTTCGACGCGCACTGGCCGCTCGCCGCGGATGTGTACCGCACCGTGATCGCGCACGCGCACCCGGTCGAGGACTCGGATGTCGTGGTCACGGCGAACATGCAACTCGGGGCCTGTCTCCGCATGACGGCGGATTGGAGTGAGGCGGCGGTGGCCTACTCGACGGCGGGGCAGATCGCGGCGCTGACCGGCGACATCATGAACGTCCTTTGTTCGCGCGTATCCGAGGCGAACATCGCGATCGACCGGGGCAACTTGCCGCAGGCGGAGTCGATCCTCGACGAAACTATCGGGCGCGCCCGCGAAGCTCGACTCGAGGAGACGGCGGCACTTGCGCTGCACGCTCGATCGCATGCGGCGTATCAGCGCGGGGACCACGATCGCGCCGTACGTCTCGCATACGAGGCGCTCGCGGGAACACGAGCGCCTACGGCGCGCGATCGTATCCTCGGCGACGTCGCCGCCTCCTTCATTCAGCTCGGACTGCGGAGCGCCGCGCGAGATGCGTACCTGATCCTAGCGGCGACGGCCCGGGAGCAGTACGTGCGGTGGACCGCGACGATCAACTTGATGGAACTCGCCGCGCTCGAGCACATCGAACCGCTGTTCGAGCAGTACCGCCGCGAGCTGTCCGATCGCGACATGCCGCCGACGATGGCGGCGTACTACCACTACTACTTGGCGCAAGGCCACCGGCTGTTCAGGCACCCTGAGCAGGCGCGGCCCGCGCTGCAACGTGCGATCGAGATCGCGGCGGAGTTCCAGATCAATCAGGTACTATTCCTGGCCGAAGCGAGCCTCGCCGAGTTGGGCGCCGGACGACAGGTTGCCGCCCGGGCGCCGGCGGACGAGGTCCACTCCGCGGAGGCGATGGAAGTGGCCGGTGCGATCCGCGAAATGCGGCAGCTGGCAGGACTGGCTGGGTAGAAAAGC
>JALZIF010000193.1 GCA_030860435.1 Gemmatimonadota bacterium
CCGTCGAGCGTCACGGCGCGACCGACTGCATCGGGCTCCCCGCCGAAGCGGGAGCGCCACAACGCGTCCGACAACACCACGACGCATTCGCGCCGAACGTCGGCATCAGCGGCAAAGGTGCGGCCGAGGGCTGGCGCCACGCCGAGGAGCGAGAAAAGGTTAGCCGTTGCCCCGATCGCCATCTGCCGGCTGGGCTCCACGCCGGGGGCTGTGAGCGCGGGGGAGTTGAAGTTGGTCGCCGCCATTCCGGCGAGCACGCGGTTCTGCGCCCGAATGTCCGTGAAGTCGGGGAACGAGAGGTTACCACCTTCCTGCGCGGGACCGTCTGGCGTGTAGACCATGACGAGCCGGTCGGGGTCGTTAAACGGGAGGCTTCGAAGCAGCACGCCGTTGACGACGCTGAAGATCGCGGTCGTGGCGCCGATACCGAGCGCGAGAATCAGGAGCGCGGTGCCCGTGAATCCCGGTGCGCCCGCGAGGCGGCGGACGGCAAGGTGAGAATCCCTGAAGAGCGTGTGCATGGGTCGGAGGACTGGGGGTGCGGACGGCCGCACGAGCGACAACGGAAGGTGCGTGCCGCGCGGCAGGACATGCCAACCGATTGCGGTCAAGACGCTTGCGCGCGGAGCACCGGCCCGGCAGCGCCCGGTCGTGGGACGCGCGGTTCCGGAAACGGACGCCGGGGGTTACTCTCCCCTCGATGCCGTCGTCAGAAGGTCGCATGCAGTGCCGGAGAATCCCCACCCCCCTCGCTTGGCTCGCGCTCGCCGCGGCCATCGCCGCGCTTTTCGCCTGTGCGCCCGCGCGGCCTCCGATGTCGGAGCCAGCAAGCCCGCGAGACGTTGCCCAGCTGTCCGGACGCCGTGCGTCGGTCACGCAACGCTACGATCCTAACACGGGGCTGACCACCGTGCGCGCGAGTCTCCCCGACGTCACGGCGGGCGTCGAGCTGTCCGTGAGCGCGGTGTACGCGGGAGGAGTGCTGCGCGAGCCGCCGGACAGTGTACATCTCTTCATTACCCGCGCCAGCCGGGAGCGCCTTCTGGGGCAGTGGGACGCGATGGACATAGTGGTTCACGGCGACGACTCGGTCGTGGTCGCGGTGGACGAGCCGGTGATCCGGTCGCGCCGCGTCGGCGGGATGTACGTCGAACAGGTATCGACCGCCGTCTCGGCGGCGGACTTCGCCCGGATCGCCTCTGCCCGTGCACTGGGCGTGCAGATCGGGAAGCTATCGTTCTGGGTCGCCGGCTCGCCTCACGACGCTTTGCGGGACTTCGCGTCGAGGATCGCGCCGCGCACGCGCAGATAGGATGCGACGCCGCCCGTCATGGCCGGCGTTCACCCTGATCGCGTTCGCCGCCGCGTGCGCGCATCAGCCGTCCGGAATGACCGAGCCATTGCCCGCGACGGCCGCCGACGCGCGGACGCTCGACTACCTTCGCGGGCGCCAGCTCATCGTCCCCGTCGCCGGGGTTACGCCGGAGCGGGTGCCGGATACGTTCGACGCTGTCCGCGGCACGCGGCGCCACGCCGCGCTCGACATCCTCGCGCCGCGCGGCACCGCCGTGCTATCCGCGGACGACGGCCGCGTGATCCGGCTCGCCTCCAACGCGGCCGGCGGTATCACGGTGTACGCAACTGATCCGGGGGAGCGACTCGTCTACTACTACGCGCACCTCGAACGGTATCACCACGGGCTCATAGCAGGCATGCGACTCTCCAAGGGAGACACGATCGGGTACGTTGGCACGACGGGCAACTCGCCGCGCGACATCCCGCACCTTCACTTCCAGGTGATGCTGTCAATCCCGGGACGGGGGCATTGGGAGGGACTGCCGATCGATCCGCGACCCTATTTGACGCCGAACGGATCGCGCTGATCATGGCCATGACCGGAAAGCGTCGCGCCTAGCTGCGGCGCGAGGCATCGCTTCAATCCCCCGGCGCGTCTCGCACCAGCCGGAAGCCGACGTGAAAGAGCGCCGTCTCCGGGGTGGAGCGGCTGCGGGCGGAGACGCGGTACCCATGACAGTACGACTCATGGAACAGGAACGAGCCCCCGCGCTGCACGCGCGCGCTCGTCGAGTCCGGGTGGAACGCGTGGTCGCGCTCCGCGTACGGCCGGAACCAGTCCGCGGTCCACTCCCACTCGACCTCGGTCGGTAGGCGGTTCCCCGCCCAACGCGCGTACGCGGTGGCGTCGTTCCACGACACCTGCGTCACCGGATGATCGTCAGGCGCAGGCGGTCCAGAGGAGCCGCGCGGGCGGCGCCAGCTCGCACCGTCGGTCAGTTGCCACATCCGTCGCTCCAGGTCGAACACCCCCGCGTTGCCGAAGCGTTCAGCGTCGGTCTCATAGCCGGTAGCCTCGACGAACTCGCGGAACTGAGCGACAGTCACCGGGTGCACGTCCATGAAGAACGGCTCCACATGCACGGTGAAGACCGGTCGCTCCTCGGCCGGCCCCGTTCTCCGAGCCGATGCGCGTGACGCCTCCCGGCACGTACACCATTCCCGCGGGGACGACGACGCCGGCCGGCGGCCGCGCGGGCTCGACGACTCCGGCCGCGGTGCTCGACGCCGACGCGGTCACTCCTGCGGGCGTCCATTTGCGGAGTGAGAGCAGCCCCGCGGTCAGTGTGAGACCGGCGGCGACACCGACGAATGCGAGCCGCCACGAGGGCCTCGTTCCCTTCCCCCCTCCCTCTTCCCTCTTCCCATACCTCACGGCACGCGCCGCTCCGCCGCCTGCCAATCACCCCGCCGAAGGGGGATGCGCATTGCGCCGGCGGCTTCGAGCCTCTCCCACAGCCGGGTCCGCATCGCCCGGACAGTGTCCTGGTAGATCGGCACCTCGATCAAGTTGTACCGCTCCGCAGGGTCCGTCTCCAGGTCGTAGAGCTCCTCCAGATCCCACACGCCTCCCGACCTGCGCTGCTGCCGCAGCCAGTCGAGCGCCTGGTCTGTGAGCAGGTCGGTTGTGTATCCCTCGAACTGGCGTCGCTGGCCGTTGACGTTGAGCTCGGGGTTCACGTACGTGCCCTGTCCGCGGAAGCTCACCCAATGGTCGAACTCGGCGCGGGGCCGGTCGCTCTGCTCGCCTTCGCCCATGTGCCACTTGCCGACCCATGCCGTGCTATAGCCTGCCTGCTGCAGGTGGCGCGGGAAGAACACGGTGCCGTCTGGGATCGGGCTCGTATTGTCCACCACGCCGTGCTTGTGCGCGTACTGAAGCCCATGAAGTCGTAGCGGTGGTCGTCGCTGAGAACGATCATGACGTTACGCGGCGCTGTGCCGCGCGCCGGCTGCGACTCCGTGGCCGACAGCGCGAGCATGAGCGTATAGAACAGCCCCGCCACCGCAGCCAGCGACCGGGCGGACGTCACTACCGGGGCTCCCCCGCTCGCCTCGCCGGGAGCGAAAAGGCGAAGCACGAGCCGTCGCGCTCGCTGTCGAAATCCCCCCACGCGCGACCTCCGAGCGCATCGACCGTTTCACGCACGATGCTGAGACCGAGGCCCGTGCCCTCCACGCCCGGAACTGCTGCCTCGTGGGCCCGGAAGAAGCGGTCGAAGAGGCGGCTACGCGCTTCAGCGGGGACGCCGAGTCCGTTATCGCGCACCTCGACCACGATCTCGCGGGATGCACCATCCTCGTCGCATCGCATCTCGCCGCTCACCTCGACCCATCGGTCGGGCTTGGCGGGGTCGGAATACTTGATGGCGTTGGAGATATAGTTCGTCAGGCACAACTCCACCGCGGCCGCGGGCACCTCGATCTCGGGAAGCGTGCCTACCCGAACCGTGACATCCCGCGCCCGCGCGAACGCGCGGAGCTGCCGGACCACCTCGGCTGCTGCCTGCGGGAGGAGAATATTGCGGTGTTGTCGGATGTCGTCATCCGTCCGCGAGAGAACGACGAGATTCTCGAGCAGTGCCTGAATCCCGTGGGCGTTGTCGCCGACCATTCCGAGGAAGCGGTGGCGATGCCCCTCGTCGATCCACGTCTCCTCTAGCAGGGCGTGCGCGCCAAGAATCGCGCCGACGCGGTTCTTGAGCTCGTGCGAGACCATCCGGTTGAACGCGCGCAGCCGGTCCTCCCGCTCCCGCATCTGGCGGTCGTAGAGGGCGAGGAAGTGGGTTGTCGTCGCCTGCTGGATGATCTGGATGGCGCGGAAAACCCGGTGAGCGCAGGCGAGCAGCTCGCCGCGCGTACACGGCTCGTCGATGTCGTCCACCGTCTGAATGAGAAACGAGTAGATTACGCCGCCGAGCAGCTCGTGCTCCTTCATGATCTCGTACGCGTCGAAGCCCTGCGCGTGACGCAGGTCGCCCAGCTCGCGGGCCTTCGCCACTACCGGGATGTCCGCCGATATCTCGTCGGCCGGATTCTCGACGTAGGCCGCGACCCCTTCGATGAGCATCGGCACATGGTCCAACAGGTCGTCGGTCGGGAAGACGCGGTTCGGGTCGATCGCCACCCGCGCCGCGATGCGCTCGAGCCAGCGGCCTGTCAGCTCGTCCTTGTTCGCCCGCAGTTGCGCCGCGAGCGTGACGCCGAGTGGGCAGGTCGTCAAATCGTCCATCGAGGGGTAGTGGGCAAGAGGAGGAGCCAGTTAGCGGGGACAAGCCAAAGGGGCGCAGGGGCAAGGGACCGGGACGCGGAGAGGGCCGGTCCCTGGTCCCTGCTACCCGGTCCCTGTATTATTCACGGCATGACCTACGTCATCACGGAAGCCTGCATCAACATCAAAGATAAGGCGTGTGTGGACGTCTGTCCCGTAGACTGCATCTACGAAGGTCCGGACCAGCTTTACATCCACCCCGACGAGTGCATCGATTGCGGTGCTTGCGAGCCGGAGTGCCCCGTGACCGCGATCTTTCCGGAGGAAGACGTTCCGGCGAACATGAAGAGCTACACCGCGAAAAACCGGGACGTGTTCACGAGTGAGACCCCTCCAACGCGCCCCACGCGATAAGGCAGCCGCCGGCCAGCGACGCTCGTATCACCCGCGGGCGAGTACGCGCTCAGCGGCGGAGATGATGGCCTGCGCGGTCATGCCGTACTTTTTCATCAGGTCCTCAGGCTTGCCGCTCTCCGCGTACCGGTCGCCGAGGTCCACGTACTCGATGCGCGCCGGCACGCGCATCGCGATGCTCTGCGCGACGGCGCTCCCGAGCCCGCCGTGGTGCATGTGCTCCTCAGCGACAACGAACGCCCCAGTGTCGCGCGCGGCCCGCTCCAGGGCGTCGTGGTCGAGCGGCTTCACTGTGTGAACGTCGAGGACGCGGGCCTCGATGCCACGGTCCGCCAGCTCGTTGGCTGCCAGTAGCGCCTGCGCCACGAGCAGCCCGTTTGCCACGATCGTCAACGCGTCGCCGTCGCGGAGCTGGATCGCCCGTCCGAACGTGAGCTCCACGGCGCTGTCGTGCACTATCGGCGCCTTCGGGCGGCCGAGTCTCAGGTACACCGGCCCATCGTGTGCCGCAGCAGCGTGAACCGCCGCCGCCATCGCGTGCTCGTCCGCGGGGATGCAGACGACGAAGCCCGGCAGCGCGCAGGCCAGGGCAATGTCCTCCACCGACTGCTGCGAGACGCCGTCCTCGCCGATCGAGATCCCGCCGTGCGATCCCACGACTTTGACGTTCAGATGCGGGTACGCCGCACCCATCCGGAGCTGGTCGAATCCCTTGCAGAGTACGAAAACGGCGAAGCTCGAAATGAACGGGATTTTACCGCTCGAGGCGAGCCCCGACGCGACCCCAACCATGTTCGCTTCCTGAATCCCGATGTTGAAGAAGCGCTCCGGGAACCGCTTGCCGAACGTCCAGCTATACGTGGACTTGGCCAGATCGGCATCGATCGCGACGATGTCCCGGTTCGCCTCGCCGAGCGCGAGGAGGGCATCGCCATATGCCTCACGGGTCGCGCGGCCGAGCTTGATGGAGAACTTGGTGGTCGCGGGCATCGAGACGGGGGAGAGGGAAGAGGGAAGAGGGAAGAAGGAAGGGAGAAGAGAGAAGAAATCGAGTGATCCGCTCGGCGCTCGCAGCTGGCCGCTGGCCGCTCGCTCTCCGTTCCCCTTTCCCCGCTCCCCGCTCCCCGCCGTACTAATCCGCCAGTTGACTCAGTGCCACCTGCAGTTGCTCCGCGGTCGGCGCTTTGCCGTGAAACTCGTTGTTGTGTTCCATGAAGGAGACGCCCTTTCCCTTCACGGTGTGCGCGATTATGCAGGTCGGCTGGCCGCGATGGGACCGCGCCGCCTGGAGCGATGCGTGAACCGCGGCGACATCGTGGCCGTCAACCTCCAGCACGTGCCATCCGAAGGCGCGCCACTTGTCCGCGAACGGCTCCAGCGACTGGATGTCCTCCACCGCGCCGTCGAGCTGATAGCGGTTGCAGTCGACGATCGCGGTGAGCGTGTCCAGCTCGTAGTTCGCCGCCGCCATCGCTGCCTCCCACACCTGCCCCTCCTGGCACTCGCCGTCCCCCAGGACGACGTAGATGTGAAACTGCTTGCCGTCGAGGCGCCCAGCGATGGCGTGGCCGATGCCGATCGAGAGGCCCTGCCCGAGCGATCCTGTCGACGCCTCGATTCCCGGTGTCGCTCCTTGGACCGGATGTCCCTGCATGCGCGAGTCGACTTGCCGCAGCGTCATCAGCTCGGTCGCCGGGAAGTAACCTCGCTCGGCGAGCGCCGCATAGAGTACTGGCACGCCGTGCCCTTTGGAGAGAATGAACCGGTCGCGTTCGGGCCACTGGGGACGCTTGGGATCGTGGCGCAGGAGCCCGCCGAAGTAGAGAGCGGTCACGATCTCAACCGCCGACAACGATCCGCCGGGGTGACCGCTGTTCGAGGCAGCGATCATCCGCACGACATGGCGGCGAAGCGTGCGCGCCGTCTGCTCTAGCTGGTCGGTTGGAAAGTCGGTCTTGACGGCGGTCATCCGTGCTCCGGGAGGGTGGGCGGCGGCGTGCCCGACTGGGCCCGGGAAATGTACTCGGCCTGTTCGACAGAACAAACGACCGCCGCCGCTACCTATCCGCCGGTCCCGCCGGCCCGAGATCGCCCGCGTCGAGCGACCGGCGCGCCACCGCGGCGAGACGCTCGTCCTGGTTACGGCGGAGGGCGCGGATGCTGCGCCGCGCGCGGCGGTAAGCGGCGTGCAGGAAGAGGCGCGCGCAGTCCACCTCCGGCTGAGCGCCGTTCACGCTCCCCGCTCGCCCAATCTCCCACGTCGTGCGGGCGAGCACCGCGGTCGCGAGGTAGATGTCGATCGCGGCGTTTGCCAGGCGCTCTTGCAGAAACTGTCGTTCGATGATTCCCTTGCCATGCTTCATCAGCGCCCACTCGACGCCGAGCGCGAGGTCGTGCGCCACCGTGGCGATGAGCTCCGCTTCCACGGCAAGAGCTGAGTGGACCTGCGTGAACGACGGCTTCACGATCACGCGCTTGGCCCGGCCGGCTAGGAACGAGCCGATGGCGCCGAAGGAGGCGAGCGGGTCCCGGAACGCTTTCCCGATCGATCTGAGGCGCTCACCCGGCTGCTGCAGCCCCATGAGCGCGATCAGGACGCGCAGTATCTCGTTCGTCCCCTCGAAGATCAGATTGATGCGCGCGTCGCGCACGGCTTGCTCGTACGGGAACTCCTTCGAGTAGCCAATACCGCCGGCAATCTGCAGCGCCTCGTTTGCGGCCCGATTCGCCACCTCCGACGTGAAAATCTTGCACGCCGCGGTTTCGAGCGAGTAGTCGATGCCGCCGCGGTCGACCATACCGGACGTCAACATCCACGCCGCGTCGGCGGCGTAACACTCCGCGGCGAGGACGGCGATCTTGCGCTGGATCATCTCGAACG
Organism: Gemmatimonadota bacterium; assembly: GCA_030860435.1. Taxonomy (GTDB): domain Bacteria; phylum Gemmatimonadota; class Gemmatimonadetes; order Gemmatimonadales; family Gemmatimonadaceae. Next base: position 7,863 of record JALZIF010000193.1, read on the forward strand.
AGCCTATCGGCCGCCCGAACTGCTCGCGTTGCGCTGCGTAGCGGATCGCCTGCTGCATGATCCGCCGCGCGCCACCCGCCGAGCCGGCCGCGAGCCCCAGCCGACCGGAATTCAGGATCTCGAGTGCAATTCGGAACCCCTGGCCGACCTCCCCGAGCACGTTGTCCGCGGGAACCCGCACGTTCTCGAAGGTGACTGAGCGTGTGTCGGACGCCTTGATCCCCATCTTCTCTTCGAGCTTACCGAGGCGCACGCCGTCGGAGTGGGCGTCGACGACGAAGGCGGTGACGCGTGCCGCGCGCTTGCCCGCCGCCGATCCGGGAACCATGGCGAAGACGGTGAACAGGTCGGCGTAGCCGGCGTTCGAAATCCAGATCTTTGTGCCGCCGAGAGTGTAGTGCGCTCCGTCCGCGCTCGGTACCGCGCTCGCGGTCATCGCCTGCGCGTCGGATCCGGAGCCGGGCTCCGTGAGGCAGAAGGCGGCGATCGTCTCTCCGCTAGCGCAGCGCGGCAAAAAGCGGCGCTTCTGCTCCTCCGTCCCGAAGAGGACGATCCCCTTGCACCCGATGCTCTGGTGCGCGCCGAAGTACACTGCGAGCGCCGGGTCTGTCGCGGCGATCTCTCCGAAGACGCGGTTGGTGACCTTGGCCGTGGCCCCGTAGCCACCGTATTGCTCGGGAATGCTGAGCCCCATGAGCCCGAGCGCAGCGACGCCATCCAACACTTCCTCGCGGAACTTTCCCTCGCGGTCGTGCCGAGCGGAGTCGATGTTGTCGGTGGCGAAGCTCCGGAAGGCGGCGAGGATCATCGCCAGCCCCTCCCGCTCGTCAGGCGCCAGCTCCGGATACGGAAAAACGAGATCCTCGCGGATCTCGCCGAGGAACAACCCCTTGGTGAACGATGGATTCACGTCGGGGCTGGGGACGGTGGGCGCCGCGGCCGGGTCCGTCATCAGAGTGTCGTCAGACATGTGGACTCAGGGCGTTCGCGTCAGGCGCTGGCGGCGGAGTCAGAGAGTACCGCGAGAAAGTCGCTCAATGCGTGGTTGAACGCCGCTGGTCGCTCCATGTTGCTCACGTGCCCCGCGCCCGGAATCACCTCGATGCGGCTGCCGGGGATTGCAGCCCGCATCGCCGCGGCCTCCAACGGCGGCGTCAGGCTGTCCTCCTCGCCGACGACTACAAGGGTCGGTACGTCGATTGCCGGCAAAAGCGGGGCGGAGTCAGGACGCCCCATCATCGCCTCCGACGCTCCGACGATTCCCTCCACCGGCGCCGCGGCCATCATCGCTCGCAGGTGCTCGACGATCTCCGAACGCCGCTCACGCGTGGTCGCTCCGACCATCCCGCCCACCAACACGTCCGCCACCGCTGCGCTTCCCCGCTCCCGTGCCAGGCGGATCGTCTGCCGCCGCTTCTCCAACGCCTCCGGCGCATCGGCACCGGCGCGTGTATCGCAGAGAATCAGCGCGCGGACCTTCTCGCGGTGGCGACGCCAGAACGCGAACGCTACGTAGCCGCCCAGCGAAAGGCCGATCACTACGACCCGCTCATCCACGGCCAGCGTATCGAGCAGCCCCGCGAGGTCGTCTGCGTACTGGTCTATGCTGAACGGTGGCGCGACGTCGCTCTCCCCGAAGGCGCGCAGGTCGGGAAGGATGCAGCGGAACGCGCCAGATAGCACTCCGCATTGCGGCGCCCACATACGCCGGTTCAGCGGAAAGCCGTGGACGAATAGCACCGGGATCCCATCGCCGACGTCGTCGTAGGCGAGAGTAATGCCGTTGACCTTGGCGCGCATGGTCAGTACTCAGCCTCCCCCAACCATCTCCCATCGAACGTGAGCCAGAACAGCGTCGGGGTCCCGGTGTAGCGCGCCATTGAGAGCGCAGCGGCGTAGGCCTTCGCGCTATATGTGCCGTCCAGGCGGATGCCGGTGAGCTCATGCAGGGTTTGCGCGGCCGCGGCGGCGGCGGCGGACGGGCGGCCGTATGCGCCACCGTAGAAATCGTGCACGACCCGCACGTCTTCGAAGCCCGGCACCGGGATCCGCTGGCCGGTGTGCCGCGCGATCAGCTGCGCCGCCCGCCGCGCGACACGTAGCACGCGCCAGCGGTTGGAGCCGATCAGCGGGGCCACCCGCGCGCCGACTACGATGGTGCGGAGGCCGGCGATGCGGAAGCCGAGGGCGAGCCCCGCCGCCGTGCCCCCCGTGCCGAGCGGCACGACGACGTGCTCCGGCGCTGGAAGGAGCTTCGCAACTACCTGCTCGGCGAGCTCGAGCCCAGCGTTCACGTGTCCTAGAACACCGAGGGGCGACGTGCCGCCGAGTGGGATGAAGCGCGTTACGCGGGCCCCGAGGCGTGCGAGCTGACCGCGGGCAAGGCCGCGCAGGGGACCGCCGTACATCTCGGATGGGATCTGTACCTCGCCAGATCGGCGGGCGACGGCGTCGGCGCCAGGATTCATGTCGTGCCGCCAGCGGATTGCGCTGGCGCGGATTCCGAGTCGTGCGGCGTGCACGGCCGTGGCGAGCACATGGGTCGAGCCCTCCCCGCCCACTGTGAGCACTTCGTCACCCGCGCTCAGACCGCCGAGAAGAAACTCGAGCGCGCGTACCTTGTTGCCCCCCAATTCGAGAGCGCTCAGGTCATCACGCTTGATCCACAGCGGCTCGGCGACGGGTAGCCGTTCAACTGGGGTGGGATAGTCGCCGAGAAGCGCCCGCGGAATGGTGGCGAGGGCCGGAAAGCGGCGGAGTAATGGTGAGGGGGGAGAGGAGCGGGCGGCAGACGGTGGTGGGGGCTCCGAGTCCCCCGTTCTGCCTGCTTCCCGCTCGCTAATCATCATCGGCATCGTCGCTGAATATGCTCACTTCGTCTCCGACAACATCCTCCACGTAAAGCAGCTTGATGAACACCATGATCGCGGCGATTGCGGGGACTGCGACCAGCAGACCGAGGAATCCGAAGACGAGCGCCATCAGCGCCTGGCCCACGATCGTGAGCGCCGGGGGAAGGTCCAGCTCACCCTGCATCAACTTCGGGATGAGGATGTGGTTCTCGACCTGTTGGATCCCGAAGTACGCGATGGCGACGTAAAGCGCCTTTTCAGGGGAGTCGAGAAAGCCCATCGCTATGGCGGGGACAGCGGCCAGGATCGGACCTATCGTCGGGATGAACTCGAGCAGGCCGGCGAGAACTCCGAGCGCGAACGCCGCCTGCACGTCGAGCAGGAGAAGGATGATCGTCGTCACGGCCCCGATCGCGACCATAGCGATGAGCTGGGTGACGAGCCATTTCCGCAGCACCATCGCCACGGCGCTCAGCACCTCTCCCGCTCGTCTGCGCGAGCGGTGAGTGAAGAGGTGCATCAGGCCGCGGTGATACGTATCCGGGTCCGCACCGATGTAGACAGCGAGCACCGAGATCAGGATGATCCCTCCGATCACCGTGACGGTCGAGGTGAGGAAGGGGAAGAGATACCGCCCGGCGCCGGTGACCGACGTCCCCAGCCGCTCGCGAAGCGTGGCTG
>JALZIF010000201.1 GCA_030860435.1 Gemmatimonadota bacterium
CGTGACGATCCCGTCCGGATCGAGTCTCCGCACGGCGGCCGATTCGCTCTCCCACGCCGGAGTGGTGCGCCGGCCGGCGGTATTCCGGTTATACGCCAAGCTGTTGCGCAAGGACCGCGACATCAAAGCGGGAGTCTACGCGTTCGATTGCGGGTCGTCCGAGTGGTCTACCGTGCTCTCGCAGCTCGCGTTAGGCCCGGCGGAGCGCGCGCTCACGATCCCCGAAGGGTACGCGCTTTCCGACATCGCTCCGCTCCTCTCGCGAGCCACCGGCGCCCCTGCGGATTCGGTCGACGCCGCGGTGCGCGACACCGCTCTTCGCCGCGAGCTCGACATTCCGACGCCGACGCTCGAGGGCTATCTCTTTCCCGACACATACCGCTTTGCCTACGGTACGCCTGCGCGCGACGCGGTGCGGCAGATGGTGCGGCGGTTCCAGGAAGTATGGGAACCGGCGTGGGACGCGCGGCTCCAGCAGCTAGCGATGAGCCGCCACGACATCGTCACGCTCGCCTCCATCGTCGAGAAGGAGGCGCGTCTGGCCGCGGAGCGCCCGGTCATCGCGGCCGTATACCACAACCGGCTGCGCGACCAGATGCCGCTCCAGGCCGACCCGACAGTGCAGTACGCGCGCGGCCAGCACACTGCCCGGGTACTTTACAAGGATCTCGAGATCGAGTCGCCGTACAATACGTACAAGGTACGCGGACTGCCGCCCGGTCCGATCGCCTCCCCAGGACGGGCGAGCATCGAGGCCGCGCTCTTCCCCGCCAACGTGCGTTACAAGTTCTTCGTCGCGCACCCGGACGGGCACCACGAGTTCCGGGAGACCTTCGAGGGGCACACGGAGGCACGGCGTGAGGTGCGCGAGGAAGCGCGGCGGCGTGGGCCGGACGGCGGTGGCGAGCGCCATGAGTGACGGGTGATGGGTGAAGGCTCCACTCACCGGCGGGCGCCGTGCTTGATCCCCGCTCCCTCACCTTGGTCGCGATCACCGATGGCATCGGCGCCGGGCTCGATGAACTGGTTGCGCGCGCGACTGCAGCCGTACGCGGCGGCGCGACGATGGTGCAGCTGCGGCTCAAGGATGAAGACGCCCGGACGCAGGTGAACGTGGCGCGGCGCCTCGTCGCCGCGCTTCCCGTACCAGTGATCGTCAACGATCGGGCTGACATCGCGATGGCGGCGGCCGCCGCTGGCGTCCATGTCGGCGCCGAGGACCTTCCGGTGAGCGCCGTGCGCCGCTTCGCGCCGATCGAACTGGTTGTCGGCGCGTCGGTCGGGTCCGAGGCGGAGGTCGCGGCGGCGCTGGGCGCGGACTATGTCGGCGTCGGGCCGGTCTTCGCCACCCGATCGAAAGGGGACGCGGGCCTGCCGCTCGGCGTGAGCGAGATGGTCCGACTGGCACTCGCGTGCCGCGTCCCGGCGGTGGCGATCGGGGGCATCAGGGTGGAGAACGTGCGGTCGGTAATCGAGACGGGAGTCGCTGGCGTCGCGGTCATCGAGGCGGTGTTTGGGTCGAGTGATCCGGAGCGCGGTGCACGAGCCCTTCGGTCCGCCATCGGAAGGTGACGTCAGGCGCGCGCGTCGGGGGAGAGGCGGCCCGCCGGCGGCCACCCAGCGGTGGTGGCGGACGGCTGCGGGGTCGCATCGATCGCTCTATCCCGCGGAACACGCTAGGGGAGAGGAAGATGTCGACGAGTGCGGGGTCGAACTGCGTTCCGCGACCCTCCCGGATCGCGGCTGCCGCCTCGCGCGCACCCTGCCCCGCCTTGTACGGTCGGCTGTGCGTGATCACGTCGAAGGTGTCGGCGATCGCGACGATCCGCGCGGTGAGCGGTATGTCCGCGCCGCGGAGGGCGCGCGGATAGCCGGTTCCGTTCCAGCGCTCGTGGTGCGCGAGCACTCCCTGCCACAGGTCGGGATAGAACCGCGCGAGTGGTCGGAGCACGTCGGCGCCGCGTTGCGGGTGCGTAGCGATCAGCTCCCGCTCATGCGCGTTGAGCCGCGTTCCCTCGTGCACGATGTCGAAGAGCGCGGCGTGAATCTTTCCGATGTCATGGAAGAGGGCAACCCGCTCGACGCTCCGCTGCCCTCGCTCATCGAGGCCCGCCGCACGAGCGAGGCGGAGAGCGTAGTCGGCGACGCGGCGGACGTGCGCGCCGGTCGTACGGTCATTGGCGTCGATCGCGTTGAGCAACACCTCGAGCGAAGCGGCAGCCAGTCGCTCGCGAGAGCGGAGCTCACGGTGGGCGCGGACGGCGAGAGAGGCAGCGAGCGCGACGAAAAGTGAATTGAGCACGCGTGTCGGCGCTGCAGGGCTTAACGGCCGTGTTGGAACGGGTGAGGCCCCGGCGCTCTAGTCGCCGGCGAACCTGCGAAGAAGTGTATGACGCGTGATGGGATCGAGGAGTGTGGAAAGTAGCAATGCCGTGTTCTGTCGCTCGTTTGACTACATAACCCCATGTAGCAAGCAGAGCACGCGCATTACTTTCGATCTACCGATCGATGAGACTTCTTCCCACGGCGGTCGATCGCCTCGCTGCGCGAGTCGCTCGACCGCTCCTCGATCCATCACTTGTCAAACAGCCACCGCGATCAGAAACCACCGAGATTCGCGGGCAAGAATTGGATTGTAGCCGCACCAAATCGGCCTGTCAATAACCGGCCGGACCCCTTACATCCCCAATCGCGTCTCATGCCCGATCACGCCGTCGTCACCGCGAAGGGGGCCCGCCGTTGGGCGCAGGGACACCCGTGGATCTACCGGAGCGACGTCGCGCGGCCTCCGGACGCCGCCGCCGGCGCCATCCCGGTGCGCGAACAAAATGGCCGCCCGCTCGGCTGGGCCCTCTGGAGCCCCACGTCGGAGATATCTCTTCGGCTACTCGACCGCGATTCCCGCGCGACCATCGATGCACGTTGGTGGCGCGACCGCATCGGGCGGGCGTTGGCGCGCCGCGTTCCCCTCGCCGCTACCACCTCCGCCTACCGACTCGTGCATGGCGAGGCCGATGGGTGCCCTTCCCTCATCTGCGACCGGTTCGACCGCTACCTCGTCGTTCAGATGCTGAGCGCCGGGCTGGAGCGGTTTCGCCAGGATATCGTCTCCGCGCTCCTCGAGCTTGCTTCGCCAGCGGGGATCCTCGCGCGAAACGATGTCGCGGTGCGCTCGAAGGAAGGGCTCAGCCGCGAGACGGTTCTCCTAGCCGGAGAGGTACCTCGAGAGGTCGAGGTCGAGGAATACGGCATCCGCTACATGGCGGCGCCGTGGACCGGGCAGAAGACCGGGGCCTTCCTCGACCAGCGCGAGAATCGCGCGCTCGTCGCCTCGGTCGCCCGCGGCCGGGCGCTGGACTGCTTCAGCTATCACGGTTCTTTCGCGCTTCACCTCGGCCGCAGAGCCGCCACCGTCACGGCACTCGACGCCTCCGCGGTAGCACTCGCGCGAGCGAAAGAGAACGCGGCGCGAAACGGTTTGCAGAACATCACTTTCGTCGAGGCGAACGCCTTCGACTTTCTGCGAGCCGAGGAGAGCGCTGGGGCGACGTACGACACGATCGCCCTCGACCCGCCGGCGTTCGCCAAGACAAAGGCCGCACTACCGGGCGCACTGCGCGGTTACAAGGACATCAACCTGCGAGCCAATCGGCTGCTCGCGCACGGGGGAATACTCTTCACCGCAAGCTGCAGCTTCCATCTGACGAAGCCGCTCTTTCTCGAGATGTTGGAAGCCGCGGCAGCGGACAGCGGCCGGCGAATGGCGCTTCGCGAGCTCCGTGGTCAGCCACTTGATCACCCGGAGGTGCTAACGGTGCCGGAAAGCGGCTACCTCAAGGGCGCGCTGCTCGAGGCGATGGATTGAGCGCTCGACCTCCGTTCGAGGGCCGCTAACGCGACGACGGCATCGCCGTCGCTGGCAACGTAGACAGCAAGGGACTTGCGTCGGGCGTAGATCGACCTACCTTTCCGCGGGCTTCCGCTTCACGCATACCGGGTCGATGACCACTCAGCCGCGCTCCCTGAAGTACGAGTACGCGCTGTTCGTCGAGCAAGAGATCGAGGCCTACAAGGAATCGATCCCGCGCGGAGTCCTTCTCCGCATTGGCGATGAGGCGGTCGCCGTGCTCGAGGCGGCGCAACAGCTGGCGCTCACCGAGCTGCTTCTGACGGCCGAAGTCGACCGGATCATCCGCGGCCGGGTCCGCATTCCGGCGTACCGCACATGGTGCCGCCGGCGCACCAAGGCACTCCAGGAGTTTCGGCGCCCCGAGCGATGGGGACTGCGTCCGGATGGCGCGGTTGCCCGGGCCGTTCAGCGAGCAGCGGAGAGCGGGGGTGCGCACGTCCTGGTCGCGGGCTCGGCTGGAGAGAATCCGGCAGTCTTTCTCGCAGCGAACGGGTGCGCCGTCACCGCGATCGATTCGACGGAAGAGGTCCTCGAACGCGTGATTCACGCCGCAGTCGAGGTGGGGATCGGCGGACGAGTGCGCGGGTTCGTCGGCGACCTTGCGAGTTGGGCGCCGGACCTTCCGCTGGACACCGTAGTTTGCGCCGCCGCCGCCTTTGCCGGACTCACTCCCACCGAGCGGGCCGAGGCGATCGCCATCCTGCAGGGTGCGACAACGCGTGGCGGGATGCACATCGTAGAAAGTCCCGGAGAAGCGGCGGGAGGGTGCGCGGAGGGGGACGACGAAGCGCTTTCGCTTGACGAGTTGGCGGCCCGATACGACGGCTGGACGATCTCGGTCGAGCGTGGGGAGACAGATGCGACGTTCCTTGCGACGAAGGTGGCGTAGCAGAACGACACGGACGCCCCTCGATACACGTGTCGGAATGCGACGACCGGCGCCGTTAGCGCCGGTCTTTTTTTTTGGAACCGTTTATCGCATAACGCGTTAAGTGTACGACACCGAGGTGGCACGAGCGGTGCTTTGCAGAGCGCGCCCCCGACCGTTCCGGGGGCGTCAAGTCCCCGACCGTTCCGGGGACTATTTGCCGGAGGAGACCGCATGTCCGTTTCGAGTCGGAGAGTTGTCGCCGAGGAGCCGATCGGCATCGTAATCTCGCGCGGGAAGCGAGAGGCACCGCCGCCTGCGTTCGCGGCGTACGTTTGGGGACCGGCACCAGAGACGGATGAACAGAGTGCCGAGCCCAAGGCGGCGTAGACGCGGTCTGACATACATTAGATGGGTGGTGGGTGGCGCGGGGCGCCGGCGATCTCGCCGACGCCC
>JALZIF010000211.1 GCA_030860435.1 Gemmatimonadota bacterium
CCGTAAGCCACCGCGCGCCGCGCGACGAGCTCGTCCACCACCGCCCGCGTCCGCCCCATTCGGTCCCGCGCCGCCGGCGCGAGCGCCACGGGTATGCGGGCGACGGCGACCGCGGCCACGTCGGAGATGGTCAGCGAGTCGCCGTCGAGGAAGAGCGCGCCAGGCATCCGTCGAATGTCCCACTGGCACGCGGCGAAGGCAAGTGGCGAGCGTAGAGTGCTGAGCGTAGAGCGTTGAGCGTGGCGGGTCAGAGCTCTACCGCCAGAGGGGAGTTATGCCACTCGACGCCTACCCCTCGACGCTCGACGCTCAACGCTCAACGCTCGACGCTCAACGCTCGACGCTCAACGCTCGACGCTCGACGCTCAACGCTCGACGCTCAACGCTCGAGCACGTACCCTTTCGGCATTCGATGTAGGTCCGGGTTGCCGGGATCGCTCTGGTACGCCCAGTCGACGATCACGTAGTCGCGGCTCACGTGCGTGACGCGCACCGCGCCGTAGTGGAGGCCGTCCGTCTCCAGAGTCTCGAAGACGTAGAGATAGCCTGGGAGCGCCTCGATGGCGCCGGTCGAATAGCCACTCACGGGGGCGACGTCGATCGAGGTGAGGTCGGTGACGATCGAGTTGCCGTAGAGCGCGACGCGCACGCCGGCTCGCACGGGAGCGAACCAGAGCGACCCGTCAGGGCGGCGCTCGATGCGGAAGTCGAGGTCGGCGCGCGTTCCGGCGAGCACGTTCCCAAGCGTCCCGCCAGTCGGGAGGTAGAAGCGGAATCCGCTCTCCGATTCGCGAACCTGAGGCGCGTAGACGACGACATTGCGCGCGTCGTAGCGCGGGGTATCGGAGCGCGGGCGCGACCAGGCGCTCTCGTGGCCGTCGATGCTCACGGTGCTGACGGCGAAGCAGCGCGGAGCGCCGTTCGCCAGGCCAGTCGAGAGGAAGTCCTCAGAAACGGTCGTGCCCTCGAGCACCCAGCTCACATCGTCGCATTCGTCATCGTCGAGGTCGTACGGCGACGAGTACAAGCGGTAGTAGTCGAATAGCGACGGGTCGGCCTGACGAGCGTTGCTCGCCCACGAGAGCTGCATCGCACGATCGAGCGAGACTGACGCGAGCGCGTTCGGCGCGGGCAGTCGGTTTCGCTCGTCGATCGTGACGACGTTCGACGAGCCGCTCTCGTCGCCGAATTCGTCCTGCGACGTCACTGCGTATTGCAGGTGCGGAACGCCGGTGTCGTGGAACGAATTCGACGTCGTCTCGGCGCGCCGGCCCCAACCATCCGACGTGGAACCGCGGGAATAGACGACGAAGCTAGCTATGCGTCCATCGCCGGAATCCGTCCAGCGGAGCAGGACGCCATCCGGGCGGTCGGGGTCGCCGCTCGGGATGAGCTGGTAGCGTAGGTCCGACGGGGCATCCACGGCGCCGTCGCCGGGTCCGGGACCGATCCCGTCATCATCGTAGCGCGTGCACCCCGCCGCGACAACCGCGGCCGCGCATAGCACTAGAACGTAGCGCATGGTGGCTCCGAGGGTTTGGTGTCGCCAACTGCGCAACGCACGGTGTGGACCCGGGTGCCGCGGGTCGTAAGCCTTTGTCGGGCAACAAAGAGCACGCGGAGGAGGATCGCGGCCTGTCCACCGGCGCGGACGGGTGTGTGCGCGTGAGGGAGGACGGAAGGGTCGGGCGTGGGTCTGGGTCTGGTCCTTTGAAGCCGGGGCCTGGGCCTGGGCATGGGTCTGAGTCTGGCCTCCTGACCAGACCCGGACCCTTCGTTACTGCGTCGTTGGACGGTATGTCCGCCGATTGTAGTCGAACTTGATTTCCGGCTGTGCCTTGAGCGAGATGAAGAAATTGAAGGCGAAGTTTCCGTTCGGCGCTTGCGTAAAGCTGAAGATGGCCTGCCAGTCGTGAAGCTCACGTTGTAGCGTCACCTGGTGCGCGGCGAACTCATCGCGCCGGAAGTCGTAGCCGGTCCCCCACTGCACTGCCCAGTGGGGCGTCAGGTTGAACGTGAAATTGCCGTTGAGATTCGCCTGCGGGGGAGAGCGGAACACAGTCCCCCCCTCGATCGTCGTCGGCAGTGTATCGCGTTGCGCCTGGTTCTGGCGCAGGCACTGCTCGAAGAAAAAGGGGTCATCCTGGAAGTCGGAGCACAGCTCGCGCGGGTCGATCTCGATCACATTCCCGCCGCGAGAAGGCCGGGTGCGATTCGCGCTGAACGAAAGCGAGGCCGACCAGCCCTGGCCGCCCGGGATTCCGAGCTGATAGCGCCGCCCAGCCGAGCCCGCGATCGCCGCGCTCTGCGCCGCCGGCGATCCCTCGCCGCGGTTCGTCGTATCCGCCTCCTCCGGCCTCGGCACCGCTCGCCCGAAGATGCGCGTGAGCGTCGCGAGCGGGTTGCGCTCGCGGCCTAATGAGATGGACGCCGAGACGTCGGTGCGGTACGGCTTGAAGCGCGCGGTGTCACTGATCGGATTCCCCTCGAAGAGCGAATACCCGACGTTGAAGTCGGCGCCTGGCAGCAGGTCCGAGCTGAGCCGGTAGTTGAAACTCGTGTTCGTGATCCCGTGTCCGCCGGCGCGGGCCTGCTCGAAATCATATGTCAGCGACGACACGTCGATCGCGAGCAGCTTGATCTTCTCTCCCCCGTCAGGCGCGGTGTCGCTCGGACTTCGAAGCTTCGCCTCGAAGTCCTGGCGCAGGCCGAGTGACACGGCGCTGCGCTGCAGGCCGATCCGGCTCCCCTGGCGCGTCTGGTTGAGGGCGAGCAAGTATTCGTCGCTGACGTCCCCCTTGGGGGCGTAACCGTAGCTGATGGTCGGCTGGATCGAGTGGCGAATGCGCGTGATCGGACCGAATCCGGGGAAGAAACCGAACACGCTCGGGGAGGCGCTGAGCGCGTACTCCAGCCGCTTCCCTTGCCTGACGAAACCGTCGCCCGTGCGCTCGGTCCGGACCATGAATGGCCCGGGAACCGAGTTGACGATGCTCACCGACGGCGTAACGCGCCATGAGCCCTGCAGAAGCGGCGGAAGCGAGATGCCCGTATTCCAATCGATGTCGGTGCGAATCCCCTTGCGGTAAACCCGCGTGGTATATCGGGAGGTATCGTTCGCGTCGAGGTAGAACTTCTGAACGAGCTGCGGGAAGTTGTTCTCGACATCACGGACCGCAACGTCGTTGCGCCAATCGAAGCCGAAGATGCGGAGCGGCGTTGCGAGCCGAAGACCGCTCGTGCGGGTATCCGCCAGAAGCGTATCGGCGGCCACGGTCCCGTCCGGACGGGGGGAGTAGCGGATGCCGAGGCCGCTTGCACCGCCCTGGATGTTGAACGACTGACTGTTGGTCACGCTCAGGTTCGGCGACCACATCAGCCAGCGGGCGATCTCGATCGGCTGCGTGGAGACTGTCAGGTTAGGAAAGCTCTGCCTGATCTCATCCCGCCCGGAGAATTGAGTGCGTTCGCCGCCGACCTGCAGCGATGCCGGCCCCAGCCCGCGCGAAAAGTTGAGTCGCGAGGAGATCGTCGCCAGCGCCTGGGCGACGTTGAACGCGTTCCGCTCGTACAGGTCGGTGCTCGTGACGTAGTTGAGGTCCGCGCTCAGCCGGCTCCGTTGCGAGAAATCCTGCCCATGATTCCATGAGAGCGCCGTGTTCGTGCGACCGTTCTGCCAGTTCTCGTGCGACGCGCGGATCCCGCCGCCAAGGAAGCGGTTCAACCACCGGTAGTTGAATGTGCCATTGTAGCGCATCCACCCCGGGTCGCGGTCGTCTCCGCGGGCGCCGCTCCGCCAGTCCAGCGATGCCTCAGCATCGTAATAGTCGCTGAGTGCGAAGTAATAGCCGACGTTCTCGATGTGCCGCCGATAGCTCGGAGAGTTGCGGACGATGTCGCTGAATCCGAGACGTGGCGGAAGGACGCCGCTGCGGCGCCCGGCGCGCGTGTCCTGGAAGATGAACGGCAGCCACATCACCGGGATGTCCCGGATGTACAGGATCGCGGGGCGGGCCACGATGAGGCGGTTCTGGATGACCTTCGCCTCCGACACCGCGAAGTGGTAGTGCGGCTCGCTAAGGTCACAGCTGGTAATCTCCCCCTCATGGGCGAAGAACGTCCGACGCGTATCGTCACCGACGCTGTCGGTGCGGAAGCCGCTTTGCTCGCCGCACACGAACCACCGTTGGCCCCCTTCGTCCACGGCGGTGCACAGCCCGCTCACGATCCCGGCCCGCTGAGCGACGTTGTACTCCAGCCGCCCGGTGGCCACTAAATCGGCGGTCCCCTGCGATGGGTCGCGCAGGATGACAGTGTCGCCGAGCGCGACGATCCGGTTGGTCGAATCGTTGTAGGTCACCGAGTCGCCCACGAGAATTGTCTGCTCGCGCTGGATCGCGGCGTCGCCGACCAGGCGCAGCTCGCGCCCGCGGGCGTCGAATCGCACCTCGTCCGCCTGGTACCGGGTCACGACAAAGCCAGCGCGTGCGAGGAGCGCCGCCATCACCGAGTCCGGCTCGCTCCACTCGACGAGGTCGCGCCGCTCCGTAGTGTCCGCGCCCGCGTCTCGCACCCGCGATGTATCCGGCCGCGCGCGGACCGTGTCAGCCGCAGGTGGCCGGGGTGGACGCTCCACCGGCAATTGCGCCGCGGCGAGAGCGGGCACGAGTGCCGCCACAACTCCTATAGCCGCCGCAAGCCGCCTCACCCGGCCACACCCGGCCGCGGCGCCGGCCTGTCCATCAACCCGCGCGGCGCATCGTTACCCACCCCGCTATCGTCGACCGTGCCAGCCTCCGCGGCAGCCTCGGCCTCCTCGCGGAGGCGCCGGCGCTCGCGACGATGGTGAATGGCGAACGCGAGCACGATGCTGACCTCATACAGGAAGTAGAGCGGAATCGCCAGCGCGAAGAGCGACGTGAGGTCCGCGCCCGGCGTGATGATCGCCGAAACGACGAGTACGAGCACAACGGCGTGGCGGCGGTACTTGGTGAGAAACCGCGGAGTGACGAGCCCCAGCGCCGTCAACGCGACGATGACGATCGGCAGCTCGAACGCGGCTCCGAAGGCGAGCGACATGCTGATCGCGAAACCGAAGTAATCTGCGGCCGAGATCATCGACTGCAGCGACTCCGTCTGGAGCCCCAAGAGGAATCGCAGCGTGACGGGGAGGATGATGAAGTACGCGAGCGCGACGCCGCTCACGAAGAGCGCGACCGCGCCGACAATGACGGGGATCACGACCCGCCGCTCGTGGCCGTAGAGCGCGGGCGCGATGAACGCCCAGACTTGATAGAGTATGACCGGCGCCGCGAGCACGAGCCCGACGGCGAAGGCTGCCTTCATGAGGATGCTGAACGGGTCCCCGGGATGCGTGAAGACGAGTTTCTGACCCTGGAGCAGCGGGGTGATCGGGCGTGCGAGGAGACCGATCACGTCGAACTGCATCACGACCACGAAGCCGATGATGATCCCGGCGCCTAACGCCCCCAACGACCAGATCAGGCGCCAGCGCAGCTCCTCAAGATGATCGAGGAACGGCATCTCGGCACTCGGCTGCTTCCGCATCTCCGGCCCCCGCCCCACGGCGTTCCGCTAGGGCATCGTCCGCAGCCGCTCGCGCGCGAGGGCGGCTTCGTCCGACCGCGGGTATTTGGTGACGAGCTCGTTCAGTACCATCAGCGCCGCCGCGTTGTTCCCCGCCGTCGCCATCCCGAGCGCGCGTTTGTACATCGCCGTCGCGGCTCGGGGGGAGTTGGGGAATCGGGTCGTCACCGTCGCGTAGGCCGTATCGGCGCCGGCGGCGTTACCCTCGGCGCTATGCGCCTCGCCGATGTAGAACTGCGCGTCAACAGCGATATCCGCGTTCGGATAGAGGCGAAGCAGCTCCTCGAAGCCGGCGCGCGCCGCGCCTGCGCTGCCGCGACGAAGCTGGTCGAGCGAGAGCTGGAAGAGCGAGTTCGGCCCCGGTGTACCTGGCTCCGCCGCGGCCGGCTGCGGTTGGCCGGGCGGCGGAACGGGGTTCGCTGGCTGTCCAGCCAGTTGGCCGCTCGGGGGGGTGCCCGCCGCTGCGCCCGGCGGCGGCGCCTCTGTCGTCGCGGCCGGCGCCTGGCTCTGATCCTCGAGCGAGGCGCGGAGCTCTTGGAGGCGGCGCTGACTCTGCCCGCTCAGCTCCTGGATCATGATCAGTTGTTGCCCGATCTGGTGCAGATCGCCTCGAAACTCGCCCTGCATCCGCGTCAGGCGAATGCCGAGCGCCTGCACCGAGTCATCCACGGCTCCCACGGATTCCGCGACCCGGGCAATTTGCTCGCTGACCGCCGAGTCCGATCGCGCCCGCTCGGCACGCACCGCCTGAAGGTCCGTCTGTACGAGGCGGACGTCCTCGCGGGTAGCGAAGCAGCCGCCGGCCGCGAGGAGCGCGGCCGGCAGAACGAAGATTCGAGCCCGTGTCATTCGCCTGGCGGGACGATCGCGTCGCCGCCAGCGGTGATCTCGAACTCGCCGCGACGGTTCAGCGACCAGCACGACTCGTCCGCCTCCGTACAGGTGGGGCGTTCCTCGCCGAAGCTCGTCACCTCGATGCGGTCGTCTGCGATACCCTGCTGCGTCAGGTAGCGCTTGGCGGCTGCGGCTCGGCGCTGGCCAAGGGCGAGGTTGTACTCGTCCGAGCCGCGCTCGTCGGCATGACCGGAGATGCTGAGTCGAACCGACGGGTTGGCGTTGAGAACGCCGAGCTTCGAGTCCAGCGTCCCGCGCGCCTGATCGCTCAAAGCGTCGCTGTCGTAGTCGAAGTAGATCCCCGCGGCCAGGGCGTTTCGGGCCTCGGTCACGCGCGCCGCCGCACGCGCGGCTTCGTCAGCCGCGGCTTGGACGCGGGCGAGGGAGTCGGTGCGGGCAGCA
The DNA here is from genome assembly GCA_030860435.1 of Gemmatimonadota bacterium. Lineage (GTDB taxonomy): Bacteria > Gemmatimonadota > Gemmatimonadetes > Gemmatimonadales > Gemmatimonadaceae. The sequence continues at coordinate 6,904 of JALZIF010000211.1, forward strand.
TTGGCGCGGGCGATCGAGTCGGCGCGGGCGCGCTCGGCGGCCGCGATGCTGTCCTGGTTGATCGTGGGCGTCGGTGCGGGCTCCGCTTCCGGCTGGCGACGGCCGCAGGCGGTACCAACGACGGTTGCAGCCAATACAATCAGCACGGGAGCGACGCGAGTCTGACGCTTCATGAGCGATCTCCGGAAAGAAAGGTGAGGGGGGTCACCGGGACGACATCCTACCTATTCATCACCTGACGTCAGGCGCGCTCACCAGCGTCCGCGACCAGGCGGCGAGCCGCGCGCCGCCGCCTCGGGTCAACTGGCGCGCGCGTCCGGTTTCAGCGTCCAAGACCCAGAGCTCCTTGGCGCCGGTGCGATCCGACGTGAACACCAGATGCCGCCCGTCGGGGGCCCACGATGGATCCTCGTTGATTCCTTCGCTCGTCAACTGTCGCATCGATCGATCGCGGAGGTTGATCGTCATGATTTGGAAGCGCCCGTTCATCCGCGACTGAAATGCGACGAGCCGCCCATCCGGAGACCACGACGGACTCGCGCGGTAGCTCGGCTCGCCAAACCTGAACGGCGTGAGCAGCTCGGCGTTGGCGCCGTCGGCGTCGACGGTGTACACCTCCGGATGTCCCGACCGTCCCGAAGTGTAGGCGATGCGGCGCCCGTCCGGGCTGAACGACGGAGACACGTTGTCGGTCCCGCGCCCGACGGTGAGCCTGCGCGCGCCGCCGTTCCCCACCGCATCGGCGATCATCAGATCCGTCCCGCTCTCCTGGCCGTGACCGTACACGATCGACCGCCCGTCAGGGCTCCATATCGGGGTGATGTTCAGCCCGCCCGTCGCGCCCGAAAGCCGCCGCGTCTGCCCAGTAGCCAGATCGCTGATGACAATCTCCGAGCCGCGGCTTCCGATAGTGCTGTACACGATGTACCGCCCTTCCGGATGCCAGGCCGGTGAGAGCGCCGTCGCGCCACTCGTGACCGCTGCGTCGCCGGCGCCATCGCTGTCTATAACGTACACCTGCTTTCCCCGAACGTACAGGATGCGCGTCTGCGCGATGCCGCGGCGGCCCGTGATCCATCGTTCCACCTCGTCCGACACGCCGTGCGCCGCCAGCCGCCACTCGCTGGAGGTCGTCGTGGCTGGGAGCGCGAAGTCGCGCGTCTGGATCACCTTGCCTTGCGCGATGTCGTGCAGCGCGATGCGCACGCCGCCAGCGACGATGTTCCCCTGCACCACGGCGGCGGCGCCAAGGGTGCGCCACACGCCGTAGTTCGGGGCGCGGCCAGCCGAACCCTGGGCGGCCTCGTACGCGGTCGTCCCTGCACGAGCGATCACCTCGATACGGTCGCTGAAATCCAGGTCGCGCTCGAGGATCGCGCGAACGCTATCGCCGCCGGCACCGGTGATGGGCAGGACCGCGACGCCGGGCTTCACCCCGGGTTGGTAGGTGAGCCCGATGCGCACTTCACGGCTGGTCGTATCTTGCGCGGCGACTGGCCTAACGCCGGGGAGCGTATACGCGACGAGGAGCGCTGCGAGCGACGCGAAGCGAGCGGCGGACAGCGGGGAAAGTAGTGTTGGCATCACCGGATGACTCGGGGGTCGAAGCTGAATCGGATCGTGAGGGCGTCGTCGGGAAAGCCGGTCGGGAGCGGGCCGAAGGCGAGCTGATTCCCGGCCGCCTCGATCGCCGCGCGCGCTTCGAGGTCGAAGGCGAACATCCCCGAGCGTTGCGCTACCTGAATCTCGGTCACCGACCCATCGCGCTGGATCAGAAATCGGACCTCGGCACGGCACACGGCACACTGGGGTGGCTTGAATCGCAGGGCGATCTGCCGGACGATGTTCTGGAGATACCCAGGATATGGGAACTCGATCCCCTCCGTCCGCACGTTGGCAACGTCTGTCCCGCGCCCCCCCGTGGGACCCCCTCCGGCCGCGGGCGCGTCTGTAGG
>JALZIF010000215.1 GCA_030860435.1 Gemmatimonadota bacterium
CCCCCCCCCCCCCCCCCCCTGCTCCTAACTCCGCCTCGCGAGAACCGCTCCCGCTGACACCATCGCCCGACGCGCCGTTTCCACCGTGGGACATCGCGGTCGCACCGACCATCTCGGTCGGGAAGTCGACCGCCGCGATGTCGCCCGCTGCGCGGATCGTCTCCTCGATCGCCGCCCGCGCCGCCGCCGTCTCGATGTGGATGGTGAGCTCCCCCGCGAAGTCGTCCGCTTGGAGCGCGAGCTCGGTCGGAGCGATGAGTCGGACGGGACCAAGCATCTCCGCACGCCGGACCGCGAGCATCGCGCGCACCCCGCGCATCATCGCGTCGGGGTGGACTCGGATAAGCACGCGGACGCCGCGCGACTCATCTACAGGCGGCGGCGTTAGCGCCTCGCTGGACGGCAGAATGGCGGGAGCCGCGGCCAGTGCTCGTAGTCGCGCCACGTCCGGTCGGACATCGATATCCGCCTCCCGCCCCTCGACCGAGACATCCACCGCACGTTCGAGCGCGTCAGCGGCCGCGAAGCAGGCGTCGAGCACGTCAGGGGTCACTTGGCACTCGCCGCGCCGGACGCGGTCGAGCAGCGTCTCCAGCTCGTGGGCGAGGTCGGCTACCGCAGCGTAGCCCATCGTCGCGCTCATCCCCTTGATAGTGTGGACAGCGCGGAAGATGCCGCTCACCGCCTCGGAGGGAGGCGCCCCATGGGCTGGCGGGGCACGCTCGAGCTCGAGCAACAGGTGGTTGATCGCCGAGAGGTGCTCGCGGCTCTCCGTGAGAAAGAGCTCGGCGTAGCGGGAGAGGTCCATTTACCCCAGCACGCGCTGAGCCGCCTCCAGCACGCGGCTCGGCTGGAACGGCTTCACGACGAAGTCCTTCGCGCCGGCCTGGATCGCCTCGACCACGAGCGCCTGCTGACCCATAGCGCTGCACATCAAGACGCGCGCGTTAGGGTCGTGCCTGGTGATCTCGCGAACGGCGTCGATCCCGCCCATGTCCGGCATCACGATGTCCATCGTCACCAGGTCGGGGCGGAGCTGCTTGTACTTGTCAATCGCCTGGAGGCCCGTCTCCGCCTCGCCGACGACGTCGAACCCCGCCTGCTGCAGGATGTCGCCGATCATCGTGCGCATGAAGATGGCGTCATCGCAGATCAGAACCGTGTGACTCAACGTGCCCTCCGTTCGAGCGCTTAGAGCAGGACGTGCCGGATGATGGCGTGGATATCGAGTACAATGACGATCGAGTCGCCGGAATGTCCCAGGCCCGACGCCACGCCAGCGGCGGCATGCTCCGGGCCGGGCGGCTCGATCTGGGCCGGGCCAAACCGCTGAACCTCCATCACCTCGTCCACCGCCACGCCGACCACCTGTGCGCCGTGCTCGACGAGCATCACCGATGCCCCCGCAGCCGCGGGGGTGCCGCCCAGGCGGACGGCCAGGTCTATCACAGTGATGACGGTGCCCCGGACATTGACGAGCCCCGCGACGTAATCTGGAGCGCCCGGAAGGCGCGTCGTGCGGCGCAGGGGGATGATCTCGCGGACGTCGTGTAAGTCGATCGCGTGCAGCTCCTCCCCAAGGCGGAAAAGGATTAGCTGGCGAGTGCCGGCGTCGGAGTCAGGGATCAGCGCGATAGAAGCCAAAGGAGTCGAGTGGATCGGTGAGATCGGCCAGTGGAGGATCGGCGGCGACAGTCGCGAGCGAGCGCTTGAGGTCGTCGGGAAGCGGCGAACGCAAGTCCAACGGCGCGCCGGTCATAGGGTGCGGGAACGATAGCCATGCAGCGTGGAGAAAGTGCCGCGCCGAGGGGAGCCCGACCAGGCGCCGTCCTCCTCCGCCGCCGTACGTATCGTCGCCAAGCACCGGATGCCCAAGCGACGCGAGATGGACGCGGATCTGGTGCGTGCGCCCCGTGTACAGATGCGCCCGCAACAAGTCGCACGCATCGAACCGAGCGAGGCGGACGAAGTCAGTCTTCGCCGCCTTCCCTGTATGGACGATCGCCATCCGCTTTCGGTCTCGCGGGTCGCGGGCGATCGCGCCCTCCACGGTGACGCGGTCGCGATCGAGGTGCCCCCAACTGAGCGTGGCATATCGTCGCGTGACGCGGCGCGCGGCGAGCGCTGCGCCGAGCACCCGGTGCGCACGGTCGGTCTTCGCGACCAGGAGGAGCCCCGACGTTTCCTTGTCGAGCCGGTGAACGATCCCCTGCCGATCCTCCCCGCCAGCGAGGGAAAGCGCCCCGCCCCTCCCCTTGAGCGCGTTCACGAGCGTGCCCGACCAGTTCCCCGGCGCGGGGTGGACGACCATTCCAGCCGGTTTGTCCACGACCAGCAGGTGCTCGTCCTCGTACGCAACCGCCAACGGAATCTCTTCCGCGAGCACTTGGCGCGCCGAACGATTGGGGGGCGGGACCTCGATCGCTATCGTCTCCCCGGCGCTCGCCTTGTAGCTCGCGCGCTCGCGGTGGCCGCTCACCGTGACGTTTCCGGTCGCGATCAGAGTCGCCGCTTGCGTCCGCGAGAGGTCGACGAAGCGGGCTACAAGTAAATCGAGGCGGACATCGCTATCCGCCTCGAGTGTGAAAACGTGGCGTGTGGGGCCGGCGTCGCTCGTCACGGCTGGTCTTCGATCATCCGGCGTGGGTCACCGAAAACCGACCGGACGAACTGGCGAGCATCGGCTGCCCGGTCAATCCCCGTTCGCGCCGTTCCGCGTCGGCGCCGGCCGGCCGAGCGGGGCTAACTGCGCCTCCTCCGCGTCGTCCTCTCCCCAGAGCGCCCAGGCGAGGAGAAACGCGCCAAGGCTCACGGCAACGTCGGCAATGTTGAAGGTTGGCCAGCGCCAGTCACCGAATCCCATGTCGAGGAAGTCGACGACCCCCGTGTCGTGGCGGACCCGGTCGATCAGATTGCCGATTGCGCCGCCGCAGACCAGTCCGAGGGCGAGCGTCCGAAGGCGATCGCCTGTCCGCGTCGTCAGGTACAGCCGGCCAAGGATGACGAGCGCGACGACGGTGAGTGCGAGAAAGACCCAGCGGGAATAGGGGCCGACGTGTAACCCGAAAGCAGCACCGGGATTGTACACGAGCGTGAAGCGGAACCAGTCGCCGAACACGGCGCGCGGCGTGTACATCGGAACCAGCGCGCGGACAGCCATCCACTTCGTGAGGACATCGGCCACCACCACCGCGGCGATCAGCGGCCAGAAGAGCGCCGCGTTGGAGCGCTCAAACCTGCCGCTTTCCATCTTCCTCGCGCTGCTTGCAAGCGATGCACAACCGAGCGTGCGGGAGCGCGTCGAGCCGGTCGAAGTCGATATCCAGGCCACAGTTGTGACACTTCCCGAACGTCGCAGGTGATCGGTACAGCCGCCGCAGCGCCTCGTCGATATGCCACAGAAAGCGCCCCTCCTGGCTGGCGAAGAGGAACGCCTTCTCGCGCTCCATCGCGTCCGTCCCCTGATCCGCCATGTGGAACGAGTAGGAGCTCAGGTCGCCATCAGCGGACTGAGGCGTCGCGTTGAACGTCTCGCTGTAGTTGCCGAGCTCCTTGAGCACCCGCTTGCGCTCCTCGAGAAGTCGCTTCTCGAAGTGCGTCAGGAGCTTCTTGGTCATCGGCTTCGCGGCTTTCTTCGCGCTCGCGGAAGAAGAGGGCATCTCTAATCCTGTCTTCGAATGGTGATAGTAGCGGAAAACCCGTCGAGGTCGACCGCCTGTACCGCATTCCAGTGTTCCGCTAGCGCTCCGCCGGTGACGATCTCGGCGGCGAGCACCTCGGCCGAAATATAGTCCTGATACCCTCGAACCACGTTCTCGATCTCCCGCTCACCTCCGCCCGACACGCCGAGGACGATCCGGTCGCTGACAGCGAAACCGGCCTCCTTCCGCATCCGCTGAATCCGGCTTACCAACTCCCGTGCCAGCCCCTCACGCCTGAGCTCCGGGTCGACCGTTGGATCGAGGGCGGCGAAGTAGCCGCCCTCCTCCTTCACCACCAGGTCGCCTACCGCCCGCCGCACTATCTCCAGATCGTCCGGGAGAAGGGTGTGCGACTCGCCGTCCACCGCGATCGCCACTTCCTCGCCGCGCTCGAATCCCCGCAACGCCTCATCCGTCAGCGCCGCGATCGCGCGCGCCGCAAGCGGCGTTCCCTTCCCGAATCGCCGCCCCAGCGATCGGAAGTTCGGCTTCGCCTCGAGTCGCACGAAGTCGGCCCCGCTGGCAACGAACTCCACCTGCTTGACGTTCAGTTCCCGCGCGAGCAGCGGGACGAGCTCAGCCAGCGCGGCAGCGTCCGCACCGGGCACAACGCATACCAGTCGCGCGAGTGGCTGTCGCACCTTCACGTTCGCTTCCTCGCGCGCGGCCCGCCCGAGACGCGCAAGCGTCCGAATGCTCCCCATCGCGGCGTCGAGCCGGTAGTCGGTGGCATCCCCTTTCCCGCTGGGGTACTCCGCGAGGTGCACGGTCTCGCCGGTGAGCGCGCGATGCATCCAGTCGCTCACGAACGGCGCGAACGGGGCCAACAGGCGGGAGGTGTTCGCCAGTACCTCATGCAGCGTGGCGAAGGCGGCGCGGTTATCCTCCCCGTCCACGTCGTAAAAGCGTGCGCGGCTCTGGCGGACATACCAGTTGGAGACGTCGTCGACCAGGAATTCCATCACCGCGCGGAGCGCGAGCGTGGCCTCGAACCGCCCGAGCAGCATGTCTGCCTCACGCGAAACGCTCGCGAGGCGTGATAGGATCCAGCGGTCGAGTGGCGGGCGCGCCGGCGGCGCCGGGTCCAGCGCCGACGGCGCCCAGCCGTAGTTCGCGTACTGCGCGAACATCCCGCTGTAGATGTTCTTGAGCGTGAGCAGAAAGCGCCCCGCGAGCTCGCGGATTGCGTCCTCGTCGAAGCGGCGTGGGACCCATATCTGGCTCGACGCGAGGAGGAAGATGCGCACCGAGTCCGCGCCGTGTCGTTCGACGACCTCCCACGGGCTCACGATGTTGCCGAGCCGCTTCGACATCTTCACACCCTCGGAGTCGAGTACGAGGTCGTTCACGACGACCGACCGGTACGGAGCTGGCGCCGGGCTCTGGGAGCTCCGGACTGGCGCCGTGCCGCTCCCATCCCAGCCGTTGTTCGGCAGTGCGTCGCCGAGGCCGGTGGCGATCGCGAGCAGCGAGTAGAACCACCCTCGCGTCTGATCCACTCCCTCCGCGATGAAGTCGGCGGGGTAGAGCCGCTCGAGCCGGTCGCGGTTCTCGAAAGGGTAGTGCCACTGCGCGAAGGGCATCGACCCTGAGTCGAACCAGGCGTCGATCACCTCTGGGACGCGCCGCATCGTCCCCGTCCCGGAGCGAGCGGGCCACGTATACGTGTCGATGAACGGTTTGTGGGGGTCGAAGTTGTCAGGCAGCGGCTGCCCCATCCGCTCGGCGAGCTGGGGGTAGCTCCCTATCACTTCCACATCCGACGGATCCGCGTCGTTTACCCACACCGGCAGTGGGGTCCCCCAGTATCGGTCGCGTGAGAGCGCCCAGTCGATGTTGTTCTTGAGCCATTCGCCGAAGCGCCCTTCCCCGACCTCCTCCGGGTGCCAGTCAACCCGCGCGTTCCGGGCGAGCATGGCGTCGCGGAACGCGGTCGTGCGGACGAACCAGCTCTCGCGGGCGTAATAGAGGAGCGGGGTCGAGCAGCGCCAGCAGTGCGGGTACGCATGCCTCACTGTCGCTGTTTTCCAGAGCGCGCCACTCCGCCGCAACTCTTCGATGATGAGTGCGTCGGCCGCCTTCACGAACATCCCGCCGACGACCGCCATGTCGGCCGGGAACTCTCCCCGCCCGTCCACCGGTTGGACGAACGCCAGCCCATGCCGCTGCCCGGCGGCGTAGTCGTCAGCGCCGAAGGCGGGCGAGAGATGCACGACCCCAGTCCCGTCCTCCGCCGACACGAACGACTCTCCGACGATGAGCTCGTGCTCGCCCGTGCCGTATGCGACCCATTCGAGCGGCCGGCGGTATCGGAGGCCCGCCAGCGCCGTCCCCGGGAGCCGCCTGACGACATCCCACCGGTCCGTGAAGTCATCCCCCAACACCGCGGCCGCGCGCGCGTCGGCGAGGATCATAGTGCCCTCATCGCTGTTGCGCGGTCGGAGCTCGACATAAGTGAGCTCCGGGTTCACGGCGAGCGCTGTATTGGACACCAGGGTCCACGGCGTGGTGGTCCACACGAGAATGCGGCGCCCCTGACCCAGGCCCTGACCACTACCCACCTCTCGCGACCCCGCCACCAGCTCGAGCGCGACGTGCACGCTGGGATCATCGACGTCCTCGTACCCCTGCGCCACCTCGTGACTCGAAAGCGCGGTCCCACAGCGCGGGCAATAGGGAAGGATCTTGTGCCCACGGTACAGAAGATCCTTGTCGTGGAGCGTCTTCAGCGCCCACCAGACGCTCTCCACATACTCATTCGTGTACGTGACGTACGGGTCGCGGTAGTCTAGGGCGTAGCCGATGCGCGCGCTCAGCTTTTCCCAGTCATCCTTGTACCGCCACACGCTTTCGCGCGACAGCCTGTTGAACGTCTCGACCCCAAGCGCCTCGATCTGCTGCTTGCCGCTGATGCCGAGCTGCTTCTCTACCTCGATCTCGACCGGAAGTCCGTGCGTGTCCCATCCAGCCTTTCGCGTCACGTGAAAGCCCCGCATCACGCGATGGCGGCAGAAGAGATCCTTGATCGTGCGCGAGAATACGTGATGGATACCGGGCCGCCCGTTAGCTGTCGGGGGGCCCTCGTAGAACACCCATTCTTCCGCGCCGACGCGGGCTTCCTCGATCCGGTCGAACAACCCTTCCGCCTCCCACCCCCGCAGGACCTCGCGCTCCAGCGCGTCGGGCGTGAGGTCAGGAGGGACGAGCGGGAACCGCACCGTCGTCCGATCGATCGTCGTCACGAACGTTCCGCGCGCCTCACAGGCGCTCGAGCACGCCGCGCACGAGCGAGGTGAGCCTCGGCTCGGCGGCGTTCGCGACTGCGATGATCTTCTCGACCGCCGCCGGTTCCAGCGCGTCTGGCAAGCACTGGTCCGTGATGATGGAGACGCCAAGCACACGCATCCCGCCGTGGACCGCGACGATCACCTCGGGCACAGTGGACATCCCGACCACGTCCGCGCCGATCGAGCGCAGGAACCGGTATTCGGCTCGAGTCTCGAGGTTCGGGCCGGAGACGGCGACGTATACACCCTCGCGGAGCACGATCCGCCTTTCCGCCGCGACCTCGCGGGCGATCTGGCGAAGGCGCGCATCGTAGGGCTCGCTCATGTCGGGGAAGCGAGGGCCTAACGAGTCATCGTTCGGCCCCACCAGGGGGTTGTCGCCGAGCAGGTTGATGTGGTCGGCGATCAACATCAGGTCGCCAGCACTCCAGAGCGGATGCATTCCCCCGCAGGCGTTGCTGACGATTAGGATCGGCGCGCCGAGCGCCCGCAGCACGCGCACCGGGAAGGTCGCCTGCTGGAGCGAGTAGCCCTCGTAGCGGTGGAACCGCCCCTGCATGGCGACGACTGTCTTCCCGCCGAGCGTGCCGCAGAGGAGGCGTCCGGCGTGGCTCTCGACCGTCGACTGTGGAAAGCCGGGGATGGTCGCGTAGTCGATCGCTTCTTCGACCATGATCTCCCCAGCGAGCGCGCCGAGGCCAGTGCCAAGGATTATCGCTGCCTCCGGCGGCCGGGCGAAGCGCCGCCGTATGACGTCGGCTGCCGCCGCGATACGCGGCCGGGAGTGAAGGGACGCCTCCGTCCCAATCGCAGCAAGGACGGCCACCGCCTCACGCGGCTGCGTCACGCTCATTCCTGAACCAGCGAGTTGAGCCACGCCGGCGTCTTCGACGCCGGGCGGGGCGGCTGCTCCTGCTCCGCAGGTTCGGTGACGCGGCTCGGCGTCACCGCCTCGATCGCGTCGAGCTCCTGGAGGTGGCGATCGACGAGCGCTCGTAGTTGCCCCACGAAGGCGCGCCGCGTCCTTTCGAGCGCCTGCAGGTCCACCTCGACCTTACGGATCTCGGAGCGGGCCGCGTCGAGGAGCCGGTCACCCTCGGCGCGCGCCTCGCGCAGCATGAGCTGCGCCTCGCGCTCCGCCTGCTCCCGGATCTCGGAGCGGAGCTGCTGCGCGGCCACCAGCGCCTCGTTAAGCGCTTTGTCCCGCTCGCGATACGCGCGAAGCTGCTCGACGAGTCCTTTCCCCTTCGTCTCCAGCTCCTGGTTCAGCCGGATGACGCTCTCCAGCTCTGAGGCCACCTTGTCGCGGAAGTCCTCCACGCGCACGGGGTCGTAGCCACGCAGAGCACGCCCGAAGTCCATGTTGCGGACATCGACCGGCGTCAGGCGAAACGAATCGTCGATCATGCGGCTCTCGCTCCAAACAGGACGGTGCCCAATCGGACCATGGTCGCGCCCTCCTCGACCGCGATCTCGTAGTCTCCCGACATACCCATCGACAGCTCGTGCGCCGGGTGGTCCGCGTTGGCCAGCAGCGCCCGCGCCGCCCGCCCGCCAGCGAAGACGCGGCGCAGCAGCCGCTCGTCCGCGTCGAGTGGCGCCATCGTCATCACCCCGCTCACGCGCAACCCTCGTAGCGCCGTGAGACGCTCCGCTTCGGCGGGGATGTCCTCGAGCGTGTAGCCCCCCTTACTTCCTTCCCCGCTCGCGTTCACCTGTACTAGCACGTCAAGCGCACGAC
>JALZIF010000252.1 GCA_030860435.1 Gemmatimonadota bacterium
CTGACGCGGAGCTCTGCGAGCGGCTCTATGCGCGGGCCCTCCGCGAGGGTGGAATCGAACCGGCCCCGGAGCTTCTCGCGTACTTGACAGCGCGCGGCGCGAACGACGTGCGCGAGATCCTGGTGACGGTGGACCGCCTCATGAACGCCGTCGCCATCGCCGGCCGTGCTCCGACGGTCGCGCTCGCGCGGAAGGAGCTCGAGGGGCTTTGCGAGATCACCACCGGTTCAAGTCCGGCTGTCGGCAGCCTCGCCGCTAGCGGCGGCGATCCTTTCTTCCTCGACCGGGAGAAGACCGTTTGGGATTGGCCCGACATCGGCGGGCGTGCGATCGAGGAGCTTCGCTGATGGCGATCAAGGGCAGCCTCCGCGAGGCCAGCCTCCCGGACGTCCTCCAGCTTCTGGCGCTCGGGCAGAAGACCGGGTGCCTGAGCATCAGCGATCGCACCAGCTTCGGCTACATCTACTTCGACCGGGGGCGCATCTGCTTCGCCTCGATCGTCAACCGCCGGGACCGGTTGGGAGACATCCTCGTCAAGAACGGCGTCATCACGCCGGAGGCGCTCGGGCACGCGGTCGACGAGCAAACGCGCCACCACAGACGGCTCGGCGAGATCCTAGTCGACCAGGGCGCTCTTTCGGCGGACGCGCTACGCGACCACGTTCGCATCCAGATCGAGGAGGCAGTGTTCTACCTCTTCACGTGGACGCATGGCACGTTCAGCTTCGAGGCCGAAGTGCGACCGGAAGAGCAGACGATCCTCGTCTCGATCAACCCGGAGTCGCTCCTCCTCGAGGGCGCGCGGCGGGTGGACGAGTGGAGTCTAATCGAGAAGAAGGTGCCAGGCTTCGACGTCATTTTCGAAGTGGACCGGGCGCGGCTCGACACGCGCGCGAGCGAGCTTGCCGCGGAGGAGCGGCGGCTCGTTCCGCTGATCGATGGGCGCCGCGACGTCGCGGCCCTCGTTGACGAGTCCGGACTGGGCGAGTTCGACGTTGGCAAGGCGCTCTACGGATTGGCAACGGCGGGGCTCATCCACCGCGCCGGGCGGTCGCGCCCGGCTGAAGTTGTAGCTCGTCAGGCACGAGTGGAGGAACACCGCAACCTCGGAGTCGCCTTCTACAAGGCCGGCATGTACGAGGAGGCAGCGCGCGAGTTCCGCCGCGTCGCCGAGCTGCTCCCGAACGATATGCAGGCCCTCTTTTTCCTCGCGCTCGTGCATTCACGCTCCGCACGGTGGGAGGACGCGGAGGCGATTCTACGAGAGGCGGTCGCGCTGCCGAACGCGAAGCCCGCTGTGTTCCACAATCTCGCCTATGTGCTCGAGCGGATGGGACGCTACGATGAGGCGATCGGTGCGCTGGAAGATGCGGTTCGCCACGGCGGCGCGGACGACGCCCAGATCCGTACTTCGCTCGGCGTGTTGGCGCTCAAGCGGGGACAAGCCGAGAAGGCGGATGTGACGCTTTCCGCAGCCCGCGCCCACTGCGGAAAGCGTCCGCCATCAGCCGCGTGGTATCATTACGCGGCACTCGCCGCCGCGGTGCTGGGGGATCTCGACCGTGCGCTGGCGCTGGCCACGGAGGGAGGGAGCACGCACCCGCATTCGGCGCCGCTGCAGAACCTCCTCGCTACCATCTACGAGCGGCGTGGCGAGTATTCTGCCGCGATTCAGGCCGCGGAGCGCGGGCTCGCCGAGGACGTGGCGCTCCACCAGCTCCACAAGAACCTCGGAGACTGCCACTATCGGGCGGGACGCTACGACAACGCGATCGAGGCGTACGGGCGCGCGCTCAAGCTCGACCCGTCATTCGGCGGCGATGTCCACTTCAAGCTCGGCAACATTCACTACAAGCGACACCAGAAGCTCGAGGCGGTCGAGTGCTGGGAGCGCGCGCTCGCGCTCGACCCGGGAAATGAGCTCGTGCGGACCAACCTCGACCTCGTACGAACGGTGCTGGCGTGAGGAACGAGCTCTCGCTCGGCGATGCCGAAGGCGAGTTCGCGGAGCTGACAGAGAAGATCACGCGTGAGCGCGAATTCCGCTGCAGCAGCTACAAGGACCGATGCCTGCGCCGGCGCATCGCCGTCCGAATGAGGGCGCGGGGCGTGCAACGCTATCGAGACTACATGCGGCTCCTCGATGGCGACGCACGCGAGTATGACCTCCTGCTCGATGCCCTCACAATAAACGTTACGAAGTTCTTCCGTAACTGGGACGTCTTCGCGGGAATCGCCGATCACGTCATCCCCGAGCTCTGGGCGCGTGAAGGCAGCATCCGCGTGTGGAGCGCGGGATGCGCCTCCGGAGAGGAGCCGTACTCGATCGCGATTCTCTTCCATCGCCACGCGACGCAACGCGGCGAGTCGCACCGCCTCGGGCGGGTCTCGGTGCTCGCGACCGACATCGACCGCGCCAGTCTCGCCGCCGCGGAAGCCGGGTGCTACGCCGAGCCGGCGTTCGCCGATACGCCGCAGGAGCTCCGGGCGGCGTACTTCTCCCCCGGCGCTACGGCGACAGTCGACCCCACCGCCAAGCAGCTCGTCCGCTTCGCACGGCGCGACTTGCTGCGGGAGGAACCGCCTGATCGCGCGCTACAGCTCATCATATGTCGCAACGTGGTGATCTATTTCGACCGTCAGACGCAAGAGATGCTGTTCCAGCGCTTTTTCGACGCGCTCGCGCCCGGCGGTTACCTCATCCTCGGAAAGGTCGAGACTCTGCTCGGTACGGCCCGCGGCGCCTTCACCGCCGCGTCCCCACGCGAGCGAATTTTCCGCCGCCCGTGACCGAGATTCGCGTAAAAGTCGCCGACTTCGCCGTCTCGGCTGAGTCGGGAGTCCTCGCCACGATCGGCCTCGGATCATGCGTGGCGATCGCCCTATACGACCCCCAGGCGGGGGTCGGCGGCCTGGCGCACATCCTTCTTCCGAGCGTCGCGATGTCGCGAGAGCGTGGGAATCGCGCGAAGTTCGCCGGAACGGCCGTGCCCCTGTTGGTGGAGCAGATGCAATCACTCGGCGCACGCGCCCCGCGGCTTCGCGCCAAGCTCGTCGGCGGATCAAGCATGTTCGCCTCCCTCGTGCCGACTCCGGGACTTCAGATCGGCGAGCGCAACGTGATGGCCGCGCGCGATGCACTCGCCCGCGCCGGCATCTCCCTCGTCGCCCAGGATGTCGGTGGCGACCACGGGCGCAGCGTCTACTTTCACGTCGCCGATGGATCGTTGGTGGTCCGTTCTCTCCGGAAGGGAAATGTCGTCCTCTAACGCAACCACCGTTCTGGTGGTGGACGACAGCGCATTCATGCGCAAGCTCGTCTCTGAGCTCGTCGCGTCGTCGCCCGAGTTCCGCGTCGTTGGTACCGCGCGCAATGGATACGACGCGCTGAAGAAGATCCACACGCTGGATCCGCGGATCGTGACGCTTGACATCGAGATGCCGGAGTTGGACGGTCTGGCAACGCTCGGCTACATCATGAGCGAGACGCCACGGCCGGTGGTGATGCTCAGCGGGATCGCGAGTGAGAACGGCGATGACCTGGCGATCCGAGCGCTCGAGCTTGGCGCGGTGGACTTCGTCCGCAAGCCGCGAGGGCGAATCAGCCTCGACCTCGGCGACGCCCGCGCGCAGCTCCTGGGCGCGCTCCGCGCCTGTGCTCACGTAAACCTTCGTGGCATGCCGTTGCTAGCGCGCCCGCGACTGGGCGCGGGCGAGCTGGGATCGCCTGGCGCGACGCGCGGCGCGACCCGCATACTCGCCGTCGCGGCATCCACCGGCGGGCCACGCGCCCTGGCGGAGGTCATTCCGCAGCTTCCGCGAGATCTCGACGCAGCGGTGATGGTTGTCCAGCACATGCCGGCCGGCTTCACGCGCAGCCTCGCCGAGCGGCTCAACCTCCAGAGCCAGCTCCCGGTCGCTGAGGCGCGCGATGGGGAGGCGGTGCGGCACGGACGAGTCTACATCGCCCCTGGAGGGCGGCATATGTGGGTTCGCTCCGAAGCGGGTGAGCCGGTAGTCGTGCTCGCGTCATCGCCCCCGGTGTGGGGGGTGCGGCCGGCCGCCGACCCGCTGTTCCGCGCCGTCGCGGAGCTCTTCGGCCCGTCCGCCGTGGGTGTGGTGCTCACGGGGATGGGGCGCGACGGCGCGGAAGGGCTCCGTGCGATCCGCGACGCGGGCGGATTCGGCATCGCCCAAGATCGGGCGACCTCGACCGTTTACGGAATGCCCCAAGCTGCGGTGGCCGCGGGCGGCGCGGACCGAGTCCTCCCGATTGGCGACATCGCCTCCGCGGTCGCTGACGCGTTCGCCGCGCCGCCCTGGGCGACCTTGTGACCCTGGGCCGCGCGGGCTGTCCTTGAGAACGCGGGGTCCGCATCACACCGGCGCGATCGCGGCGCGCCCCATCCCACCAGCGGCAGGCTCACTATGACCCCGACCCAGAAAGCCCGATCCCGCACCCGGCGCCAACGAGGGGTCGCCGAGCCGAGCCGCGACGCCGTCGCGCCGGACGTTAGGGAGCGGGCGCCGACGGCCCCCGCCGAGAACCCGCGCGCCGATGCCGAGAGCGATGAGCTAGCCGGACCGCGTATCCGCACCATGCGCGAGCTACGCGCGCTCGGCTCGGGGCAAGTGGACCTGTTGCTCTTCCGGGTCGGGAGCGAGCTCTTCGCACTGGACCTCGTCGCGATCGAGGAAGCGGTCGAGCTGCCGCCGGTGCGTACCGTGCCTGACGCCGCGACCGCGATGCTGGGGGTGACGGACCTACGCGGCCGGCTTGTCGCCGTTTTCTCGCCTGCCCAGACGTTGCGCTGTGTTCCGGACGCCAAGATTCCCGTGTTGCTCGTCATGCGCCTCGGTGACCGGCGCGTCGGACTCGCCGTCGATGACGTTGAAGATGTACTCGTGTTGGAGGCGTCCGATCTGCGCACCCCGTCGCTCCGGCATGGGAACGATGAATTGGTTCACGGGGTCGTGCGCCGGGCCGGCGCACTCGTGACCGTGCTGGACGCGCCCGCGCTCCTCGCGGCCTGCGTCTCCGAATCGAACGAGACCCGCGTCCGGGTAGGAGAGCTAGCGTGAGCGCGAACGATGGTCATCAGCTCGTCACCTTCCGCCTCGGCAGCGACCACTTTGCTGCGGACATCTTCGCCGTTGAGCGCGTGCTCCGGTACAACGCGCCTACGCCGGTGCCTGACGTTCCGGACTGGATCGCAGGCGTGACCAAGTATCAGGGGCGGATCATCCCGGTCATCGACCTCCGCACGCGCTTCGGGATGAACCCGGCCCCCCCAGGTGGGGCGACGCGGATCCTCGTGTTCGCGACGGAGGCCGAGTGGATCGGCGCGATCGTCGACACCGTGCTCGAGGTCATGACCGTAGCGCCGACGCAGATTGCCCCGCCACCACCGCTCTTTCGCGGGTTCTCCGGACAGTACCTTCGTGGAGTGGTCCAGCGCGACGAACGGCTGATCATCTACCTGGACGTCGCACGCCTCCTAACCGCCACCGAGCACCTCGCCGTCGAGCGCGCGACCACTGTCGACGGCGCCGCGCTCGCAAATGCCTGACGTTTACGCCGACGCACTGCGCTCGCGCCGGGCGGCACTGGCTGCGCGGCTCGATGCGCCCGGGGGCGCTGGAGAGCGTGATGCCATCCGCGAAGACATCGTCATCCTCTACAAAGACGTCGATGCGACACTCGCGGAGCTGGCAACGCTCAAGGAAGAAGTGAAGGAGCTCGCTGCCCGGTGGAAGGCGGCCCAGCCGACACCGGCCGTTCCGTCGCTCGCGCCGCGGTTCACCGGGGTGCACTCGCCCATCAGGTCGGACCACCTCAACGCCTCCTCGTACGTCGAAAAAGGATGGAGTCTCATCGCGCTCGGCGACCACGAAGGGGCGGAGCGGTCGCTGCAGCGGGCACTCGAACTTGCGCCCGACGACCCCCGAAGCGAATCGCTTCTCGGTTGGGCGCAGATGCTCCAGGAGAAGCACGACCAAGCGATGATGAGCTTTCAGCGCGTGCTGATGCGCGAGCCGGGCAATGCGCTCGCGCGCGTCAACGTCGGCTACATCTGCCTCAAGAAACGGATCTTCGGTGAGGCGATCGACCACCTGTCGCGCGCGCTCCGCCTCGACAACGACCGTAAGGCGTCACTCTACGCGCATTTCTACCTTGGCCTGGTGTATCTCGAGCGAGAGATGTACGAGGACGCGCAGGCATTCTTCCGTAAGAGCCTCGCGCTCGGCCCCAACCTCATCGAGGCGTACTACGAGCTGGGGAGAGCCCTGTGGTTCAGCGACCAACGCGACGACGCGCTGCAAGCGTGGCGCGCTGGCGCGGAGGCGAACAAGTTCAATCCATGGGGAAAGCGCTGCGCGGAGATGGTGAAGCACGCGGAAGGCGGCGGCGAGCCGTCACGGACGGCCTGAAGACGCCTCTCGCCTCGTCGTGCCAGCTCGCCATCCTCTGCCTGGGCGCGATGGTCGCCGCGAGCGCCACCGACGCCCAGTCCCCCGCGCTCGAACGGCTGGAGAGAGGTCGTTTCACCGTCGTCTCCGCC
>JALZIF010000003.1 GCA_030860435.1 Gemmatimonadota bacterium
GGTGGAAGGTATGCAGAGGAAATGGGGGAAGAGGGAAGGGGGAAGAGGACCGGGCGTTTCTCTGCCTCTTCCCTCTTCCCTCTTCCCTCACCCCTTGCGCGCCGCCTGGCGCAGCACTTCACGCGGCGGCGGGCGCCGGCCTCTGCGTCCGGCGACGCTGATCTCACGGCGTGCGGTCGCCACGATCCCGACATCGCGCGCTTTGGTTCGAAACTTCCGTCCGTGATCGATGGCGTAACCGTTCTCCGCCTGCCACTGGTGCACCATCTCGTGAAGGAGCGTGTGCAGCACCTCCTGCCATCCGTGCACCTGGATGTGCTGGCGACCGATCGCGATCTCGGCCGGCTCGCCGTAGGGAGAGGCGGCGGTGTACTGGCCGAGCCGGCTCCGCATCCGGGAAGAGAGGCGGATTGGAATGTGGTCCAGGGCGCCGCGGAAAAAGCGCCGGTTGTAGTCACGGTGACGCTCGGTCAGCTCGCGGACTAGCACCTCGTCGCCGTCGCGCGGGCGCTCGCTGCGCCGAATGGGCGGACGCGAGCGCGTGTGGACCGGGTGGCCGAGAATCGCCCGCTGCGCCTCGCGCCGCTCCGTCCGGGTGCGCCCGCATACGAAGCGCGCGATCGCTTGGTGCACCTCGATCGGCGCCGCCAGGTATCCCTTGTGCACGCGCAGAAGCCCGCGTCCGAAGCTCACCATCACCGCCCGATTCTGCGTCAGCCGGCAGCGCGCAATCCCTCTCATGCCGAGCGCGCGCAACCGCGCCAGCAGGTCGTCGGCCGTGCGCGGCGTGCCATCCAGCTCGAGGGAGAGCTGAAACGGGTCATCGTGCGCACGGAGCCCGTTGTGCCTCGTCATCGCTCGAAGCTCCGCACCGGGCCGGGATGAAACCCATGCTCTTCCGGGGACCAGATGTGGGTCGTGATGTCGATCGCCGCGTGCGAGATTGTGATCACGTTGAGGCTCGAAGGCCGCCCGCCGCGCGATCGGTTCGACACGGTGCCGGCCGTGGAGATGACGGTCCCCTTTTTTGTGTGCTCGACGTAATGAATCGCCTCCTGGTGGTCGTGCCCGCAGAGCACGACGTCTACGCCGAGCTCGGCGAACGCACCGAGAACGCGCTTGGTGTCGACGATTCCGTGACGCTTCGACAGCTCCCCCTTCATCGGGTTGTGGTGCATGACGATGACACGTGCGTCCCCGTTCGGCGATCCGGCAAAGGCGCGGGCCGCCTTCTCGATCTGGCGCGGGCGGACATCGCCGATGATGCTCACGTCGCGGTAATTCCAGGTGAGGGTGTGCATCGCCACGCCGTGGGCGGTGAGCAGCCCGACGAACGTCACCCCGGGAACCCGCAGCACGGGCTCGAGGTCGTCATCGACGAAGCGCCGGTACGTAGCGTACATCGCCTTCCGGTCGCCGAAGCCGAGCGGAGCCATCCACCAGCGGACGTCGTGGTTCCCGGGGACGACGATTGTCTGACTGACGCGCCGCGCATGCTGCAGGAAGGAACGCGCGCGCTGCATCTCCCCGGACAGCGCGCGCTGCGACACGTCGCCGGACACGGCGACCACATCGAAGCGAGCCCGCTGGATCAGCTCCTCGATCGCCTCGATCTGCTCCGGCACCATCGGCTTGCCGAAGTGGAGGTCGGAGACATGAAGGACGCGGAGCGGGGGGTCCGATGAGGGGTCCGGTGGGGGGATTGTAGGGACGGCGGGGAGCGGCGACTTGCGGGGGGACGGTGTCACCGGAGTCACTCGCAGATCGCCGCAATGGTCATGGTGGCGAGATCTCCCGGCGTCGGCTCAGCGGGCGGCGAACAGGTCGGCGAAACGCTCCGCGAGGCTCACAGGGAGCGCCGGGGACAGGGCCGCCGCGGAGTCGCTTGCGACCTCGCCGGACCAAGTGACCCGGGCAAGCCGCGCATCCACGAGCGCGACATGCAGTACGGCACGCCCCGTACCGCCGCCGCGGCTCTCGAATCGCACTTCGACCGGCACGAGGGCGAATCGTGCGTCGCGAAGGGCGATTAGCGACCTCAACTGTGATGCGAGCGGATCGGACACCTCGGATGGGCGCTGCCGCGGGCCGGGCCGCAGCGCTTCGGCGGCGATCTGGTACGGGTCCGTGGCGTGGAGCGGATTGCGTTGGGCCGCCCGGGCGAGCTCTTCAGGCCAGGTCCACGGGCCGGTGATCCCGCGGCTCCGGACGGCGAAGGCTAGCTCGTCGTCCACCCTTCCGAGGAAGGCGCGAGGGTCACCGACCTGCCCAGCCCAGCCGGGCGAGTCGGCAGGGCGTAGATACCGGATCGGCAGGATGATTAGCGGCTGCCCGACGAGCCCGGCCAGCGATCGCGCGGGGAGAGTCGCGGCCCTAGGCTGGGTGGCGCACGACACCCCGAGCCCCCACACAGCGATCGGGAGGGCAGCGAGAAGGATCGTGAGCGGACGGCGCGGCGGTTTCACGAGCGGTGTCCGGTGGAAGTCAGCGGAGAAAGTAATCCGCTGGGCGAGTGCGCTGGAAGCGGGGAGGGGGGAGCGGGGAGCGGGGCGAGGAGCGTGGAGCGGGGAGCGTAGAGCGTAGAGCGTGGGCAGGCCTTGGGTCTCCAGTCCACATCCCGGATCGGTCAGTGCGCCACAGCGTAGCTGGAGAGGTGGTCCGTCTCGAAGATGATACGGCGCTGATCCTTCCGGTCGCGGCCTCGCATGTCGGCGAGAAAGGCCTTCGTGTCCGCGTCGATGTAGAGGACGCGAAGGGGGGCGCGGTCGACCTGCCCGGCGGGGCAGCGGGCGTAATCGAGCCTGACGATGACCGGAGCAAGGAACTGAAAATGGTCGCCGCCGTTCGCCGTGATCGAGACCTCCATGAAGGAGGATGGCGGCACTTCGATCGTGAAGAGCGTTGGGTTCGAGACAGCCCCGGAAGGGAGCGTCATGGAGTGCCTGCCGTTGACGACCGTCCCCCCCTCCTCCCCGATGGTCGCTGAGGTGGACATCCCGGCGGTGGTCGGGCAGGTCACGAGCGACGCGGCGATCCCGACGCTCTGGCTAGGCAACAGCGGTCCGGCGGGGCCGCTAGCCGGCTCGGCGCAGGCGGCGACGGCCGCGACGACGATGATAGCGGCCGAGAGTCGCAATCTGGAACGGATCGGAAGGGTAGCCATTCTCGCGTCTGAAAGGTATTCTGGCGTCGCGGGCCGGCCCACCCTCGGGGCTCACGAGCTGCTTATGTCCACACGAACAAGAGCAACTGCCCTGTCCGGATCAGAAGCAACTCGTATGCCTGACTACGCTGGTATCCTCGCGGATGGGCTGAACTACGAGAAGGGTGCCGCGTTCGCGCACGCGCTAGACTGTTACGAGACGGTCGCGCGGTCGGCGGCTCCACCCGGGCTGGTCGCGGAGGCGTGGTGTCGGGCGTCCAGCGTGCACCGCGTCCAATGCGATTGGGAGCGTGCGCTTGCCGCCGCGCGGCAGAGTGCAGCTGTGGCGGACGAGGCGGAGCTCAGCGACCAATACGCGGAAGCACTCAACGCTGAGGCGGTCGTTCACCAGCTTCGGGGCGAGTTCGATGTTGCGGTGCCGCTCTTCGAGCAAATTCTGTCCACGACGAGCGACTTTCGAGTTCGCGGGATGGCCCTGCAGAACCTCGGCGCGATCGCAGCGCAGCGCGGCGGGCACGAACAGGCGGAGTCGTATTTCAACGAGTCGTCGCAGTGTTTCAAGGCAGCGGGCTATGCGTGGGGTGAGGCAATCGCGCTCAACAACTACGCGGCCTTGCTTCTGGACCAGAAACGCTACCAGCTGGCACGCGACATCGGCGCGATCGCCGTGGAGGCCGCCCGGCGCGTCGAAGACTCCGAGCTGCTCGGCATCACCATGCTGAACTGCGCCGAGGCGTCAGCCGGCGAGGGCAACGTGAGCGAGGCCGAGGACCTTGCCAGCACCGCGCTTGGCTACTTCAAGACGGCGCGGAACCCGCTGCGGCAAATCGAGTGCCTCCGGCTGCTCGGCGACATCAACGTGAGTCAGAACAGCGTTGGCCCAGCGACACGCTGCTTCGCCGAGGGGCTCCGGCTCGCGGAGGAGCTCGGCGCGGTTCACGAGATAGAGAAGCTGCGCGCCCGTGTGGCCCGTCTCCAGCGCGATGACGCGAGATCCGACCCCACGTAAGTCACCGCCATCCAACCATGAATTCGCTTCGACCTTGTCTCTCCCTCGCCGGCGCCGTCGCCGCAATGGCGGTGGTCGGGATCCGCGCCCCCGAGGCGCAACAGCAGCCAAACGCGCCACAACAAGAGCCGGGCGAGGGCTTCGAGTTCTCGATCCAGAACATCATGCGCGGACCGGAGCTCGTCGGCCGCGAGCCGCAACGGGTTCGCTGGACCGCCGACAGTCGCTGGATCTACTTCTCGTGGCTCGAGCCCGGCGCGGATTGGCGCGAGACACCCAAGCCGTTCCGCGTACGGGCGGTCGCGGGCGCTAGGCCGGAGCTCGTAACGGACGCGCACATGGACTCAGTCGGGCCGATGCTGGCTCCGCGCCGGTTCTCGGCCGACCGGCGGCTGGCCGCGGTCGAGCACGACGGCGATCTGTATCTCGTTGACGTCCGGCGTGGGAGCGCACGCCGGCTGACGCAAACGCTCGCCGCGGAACGCGACCCGTATTTCGACGCCGACGGGCGGCGCGTCTTCTTCATCCGCGACAACAACGTCTATTCGATCGAGGTCGATGGCGGCCTCGTCAGGCAGCTCACCGATATCCGACCCGGCCCAGCACCCAAGGAGGACAGTACGCGGGCGGAGCAGCGGACCGCGCTCGAGGCACAGCAGCGCCTTCTTTTCGAGAGCGTGCGCGACCGGCTGAGACGAGACAGCATCACAACGGCGGAGCGGAAAGCGCGTGAGGCACTCCACGTCAAGCCGCTGTATCTCCTGAAGGATGAGCGAGTCACGGCGCTCAGCGTGTCGCCCAGCGGGCGGGCGCTTCTCGTGCTAACCACGCTCCCGACCGGCGAGGCGCGCACGACTGAAGTGCCACAGTACGTGACGTCGAGCGGGTACACCGAGCAGCTCCGGCCCCGGACGAAGGTGGGGGATGAGCAGGCCCGGGGACGCGTCGCCTTTTTGAGTCTTCCGGCGGGGGACACACACTGGCTCCGCGTCGTCCCCGGCGACACGACTCGCCCTCCCGGCTTTGTCAACGCGCTCGGCTGGAACCGGACCGGAAGCCACGCGCTCCTCTCCGCCGTCAGCCGCGACTGGAAGGCTCGGTTCATCCAGACCGTTAGCGCCGACTCCGGGAAGCTGGCAACGATCGACGAGCTCCGTGACAGCGCGTGGGTCAACGGCCCTTGCTCAGGCTGCGGAGGATGGTACGAAGACGGCCGGCGCGTCTGGTTCGTATCCGAGGCGGACGGCTACGCGCACCTCTACGCTATGGCCGCAGATGGAAGCGACCGCCGGCAGTTGACCCGCGGCAACTGGGAGGTGCTCGGCGCCGAGCTGTCGCCGGATGGCCGCGAACATTGGTTGCACACGAGCGAAGGCTCGCCGTTCGAGCGGCATTTCTACCGCATGCCGCTCGGGGGGGGGGGAGCCTCCGAACGGATCACCCGGGCCACTGGTGGACATACCGTAACCGTCTCCCCGGACGGTCGAACGCTCGCCAACGTGCACTCGACCGCGAACCGGCCTCCGGAGCTGTTCCTGATGCCGTTCCGGGCCGGCGCCGAGATGGCCCGCCTCACGGAGTCGCCGACCAAGGATTGGCTCGGCTTCCGGTGGGTTCAACCGGAGATCGTCATGATCCCGGCGTCGGACGGGGTGCAGGTTCCGGCGCGCATCTACCGCCCGCGCGACCTCGGCGCGGAGCCTAACGGGGCGGGCGTGATCTTCGTGCACGGTGCCGGCTACCTGCACAACGTCCACAACTACTGGAGCACCTACTTCCGCGAGTACATGTTCAACCACTACCTCGCGTCGAAGGGCTACGTCGTGCTGGACATCGACTACCGCGGCTCCGCGGGCTACGGTCGCGACTGGCGCACCGCGATCTATCGGCACATGGGCGGGCGTGACCTCCAGGATCACGTGGACGGCTCCCGCTACCTGCAGCGGGAGCACGGGATCGACCCCGAGCGGGTCGGCATCTACGGCGGAAGTTACGGCGGATTCATCACGCTGATGGCGCTGTTCATGGAGCCGGAGTGGTTCGGAGCCGGCGCCGCGCTCCGCTCGGTCACGGACTGGGCGCACTACAACCACGGGTACACTTCGCGCATCCTCAACTTGCCCGCGTCGGACACGCTCGCCTATCGACGGTCATCGCCGATCTATTTCGCCGAGGGGCTGGAGGATCCGCTCCTCGTCGCGCACGGGATGGTGGATGTGAACGTACACTTCCAGGACGTGGTACGGCTGTCGCAACGCCTCATCGAGCTCGGGAAAACGGATTGGGAGATGGCCGTCTACCCGGTCGAAGACCACGCCTTCGTGCGCCCGTCCAGTTGGACCGACGAGTACCGCCGTATCTTCGAGCTATTCGAGCGGCACATCGGTCGGACCGCTGGGGGCGGCCAGCGCGAGGCGAGCCCCGCCGGCAGCGCGCCGCGGTCGCCGTGACGCGCGTCAGGCGATAACCGTCTGCTGCTTGGCCTTGTACTGGTAGCCGGTAACGAGGAGTGAGAGCTCCTCGTCCCGCATAACGCGGTTCATCTCCTTCGCGGCACGGAAGAGATGCTGGCACAGCCCGTCATCGCTGGCGTCGTAGCCGTGCTCCTCGAGCCAGCAGCGCACGTTCGAGAGCCCGGACACCGGGCCGACCTCGATACGCTGCGTGAGTCCGAAGTCGCCGGCTGGGACGCCGGAGTAGACGCGGTCGGCGAGCCACTCATGCCCCTTCTTGCGCGCCTTGATGATCGCGGCGGCATGCACCCCGGTCGCGGTCCGGAACGCGTCGGCGCCCATTACCGGATAGCTGGGCGAGATCGGCACGTCGCACGCGCGTGACGCGAGCAGCAGGTAGTCACGCAGCCGTTGAAGGTCGTGCCGGTGTGCGCCGAGCAACTTGAGGTTGATGAGCAACAGGTCCATCTCGACGTTGCCGACGCGCTCACCCATGCCAAGCGCCGTACCGTGCACCCTGTCGGCTCCGGCCTCGATCGCGGCGAGGCAGTTCGCGAGCCCCAGCCCGCGGTCGCGGTGGCCGTGCCAGTCTATCTTCACCCGCTCTCCGCTCGGGACGATGATCTCCTCGCGCACGAACCGGATGAGCGCCCGCACCCCGCTAGGCGTTGCATGGCCGACGGTGTCCGCTATGCAGAGGCGGCGCGCGCCCAAGCGGATAGCATTCCCGTACAGCGCGGCGAGCGTCTCCGGGGCGGCACGCGTCGTGTCCTCGGTCACGAACATCACCGGCAGCCCTTCCCGTACCGAGAACGCAACCGCCCCCTCCATCGCGCGGAGCATCGTCTCGAGCGACCAGTCTTCTGCATACTGGCGGATCGGCGAGGAACCGATGAAAGTCGCGACCTCGATCGGGATCCCCGTCGCCTGAGCTATCCGCACTATCGG
>JALZIF010000106.1 GCA_030860435.1 Gemmatimonadota bacterium
ATCATCCGGCGTGACAACTCACCCATCGTCAGGCCGTCGCGACCTTCGCGCGTGGCGTGATCGAGCTGCGCGAGCAGGTCGAACCGTGGCAGCGTCGTCTCGAAGCGCCGTCGCAGCTCACGGCGCACCCTCCCCTCGATCAGATTGGTGCACGAGAGAAGTCGCAGCCACACGCCCACAGCCGCCGGCGGCGCCCTCACGTCACCTCCCCGCCCGAAACCGGGAGCGCCACTCCGGTCACGGCTGCCGCCGGTGGCGAGCAGAGCCACCCGACCGCGCTTGCGACCTCTTCCGGACGCGTAAGGAGGCCACGCGGGATAACGCGCACCACCATCGCCCGCGCTTCCTCCGCCGTCCGTCCCGCGCGTACCAGATTTTCGATGGCCGCCTGCGCCATGTCCGTGTCGGTGTAGCCGGGACAGACGGAGTTCACCGTCACCCCGGTCTTCGCCGTCTCCATGGCGAGCGCGCGTGTGAGTCCTACCACCCCGTGCTTAGCCGCGCAGTACGCTGACATCCGCGCGTACCCTCGAAGCCCCGCCGTCGAGGCAATATTCACGATCCGCCCGGCACCGGCGGCGAGCATCCCCGGAAGCACCGCGCGTGTGCAGAGAAAGGTCCCGGTGAGATTGACGGCGAGGACCCTGTCCCACGTGTCGCGCGCCAACTCGCCGAGGGTGGTCGCTACCGCCTGCCCGGCGTTATTAACCAGGACGTATGGCGCACCAAGCTCGGCGCGCGCCCTGTCGACCGCCGCCGCAACCTGCCCATCGACGCTCACGTCGCACTCGATCGCGAGCGCCCTCACACCATGATCCTCCTCCAGCTTCCCGCGCTGAGCCTCGAGCGCTTTCATAGTGCGCCCGAGGATCGTGACGCTCGCCCCCAAACGCGCGAGCTCTTCCGCGACCGCCGCACCAATCCCCCGCCCTCCGCCCGTGACAATCGCGTGGGTGTCAGTCAGGAAACGGGACGGCTCGCGGTCAGCCGGGATTCGAGCGTCAGTCATTGATCGTCATGTCTGCCGCTTCAGGTTCCGCACGAGTTGGTCGCGACCGGGAAGGTACTGCACTGGCCACTTCACCCCCTCATAGCCGAGCTGCGCGGCCGCGCGGAGAGTCCAGTGTGGGTCGCTCAGGTGCGGGCGGGCGAGCGCGACAAGGTCCGCGCGGCCGGCGGCGATGATGCCGTTTACCTGATCCGCATCGACGATGTTGCCGACGGCGATGGTCGGCACTCCCGCTTCGTCCCGGATGCGGTCGCTGTAGGGAGTCTGAAACATGCGCCCGTAGACGGGCCGCGCATCGTGTGCCGTCTGGCCGGTGGAGACGTGTATGATGTCCGCCCCGGCCGCGTAGAACGCCCGCGCGATCTCCACCGCCTCCGCGCCGTCCACGCCGCCAACCACCCAGTCCGTCGCCGAGATACGGACCGAGATGGGGCGGTCGTCAGGCCATTCGGCGCGCATCGCCGCGAGCACCTCGAGGGGGAATCGCATCCGGTTCGCGAGCGGGCCGCCGTACTCGTCGTCGCGCCGGTTGCTGAGCGGAGTGATGAAGCTCGAGAGGAGATACCCGTGCGCGCAATGCAGCTCGAGCATGTCGAAGCCGGACTCGACCCCCATGCGCGCCGCGCGCGCGAACTCCTCACGGACGAGCGCTATGTCGGCGCGGCTCATCGCCCGCGGTACGGGAGAGAACGGGGCGTACGAAAGCTCCGATGGGCCCATCACTTCCCAGTTCCCCTCATCGAGGGGGAGGTCCATCCCCTCCCACATGAGCTTGGTGGAACCTTTGCGCCCGGAATGGCCGAGCTGGAGGCAGATCAGTGCGCCGCTCGAAGTGTGCGCGAAGTCAGTGATTCGGCGCCACGCGGCTACATGCTCGTCGGCGTACATCCCGGTGCACCCGAGGCTGATCCGTCCCTCAGCGGAGACGCAGGTCATCTCCGTCATCACGAGCGCGGCGCCGCCGAGGGCGCGACTGCCGAGGTGCACGAGATGGAAGTCATTCGGCGTTCCATCGACGGCGCTGTACATGTCCATCGGCGCCACGACAATGCGATTCGGGAGCGTGAGCCCTCGCAAGCGGAAGGCGGTGAACATCGGCGGCGGCGACTTCGCCGCGGCGACGCGGCGCTCGGGTTCGACGCGACTCTCAGCACCGCTCGCGAACCACCGCTCCACCCCCTCGAGATACTCGCGGTCCCGCAGCCGAAGGTTCTCGTGGCTCACGCGCTGACTTCGCGTCAGCAGGCTGTATGCGAATTGCGGGGGGTCCAGGCGCATGTAGCGGCGAACGTTCTCGAACCACTCCATCGAGTTACGAGCTGCGTTCTGAAGCCGCAGCGCCTCTAGCTTGCGCTCATCCTCGTAGCGCTGGAGGAGCGCACTGAAAGTTGCTGGTTGCGGGCTGCGGGTTGCGGGCCGCTCGTTCAGCACCTTCGCCAGCGAGATCGCGTCCTCCATCGCGAGCTTCGTCCCCGATCCGACGGAGAAGTGGGCAGTGTGCGCCGCGTCGCCCATCAGCACGACGTTTTCGTGGTACCAGTGCTCGTTGCTCACACGAGTGAAGCGATGCCACGGGTCATCGCGGCGATGCGCGGCGTTGCTCAGCAGCGGATGCCCGTTCAGCCATGGAGCGAACATCGCCTCGCACGCCGCGACCGTGCGCACCGCGTCCATCTCGTCAAACCCTGCGTTGCGCCAGCTCGCCTCGTCGCACTCGACGATGAAAGTCGAGTGCGCACGGTCGAAGCGATAGCAATGCGCCTGGAAGACGCCATGGTCGTTCTCTACGAAGAAGAAGGTGAACGCGTCGAACGGGAGCGTTGTCCCAAGCCAGATATAGCGCGCGTTGCTCACGTCGAGATCTGGGCGAAAGGCCTCGCCGTAAGTTCTCCGAATGGTGCTGTTCACACCGTCGGCGGCGACTATCAGGTCGGCGTCGCCGAGCCCGATCGCGTCGAGCTGGCCTACATCCCGCAACTCGCAGCCGAAGCGCAGGGCGACGCCGAGCGCGGCGGCGCGACGCTGCAGGATGGTGAGCAGGGTCTGTCGTGCGATACCGCTGAATCCATGCCCCCCAGACGTGATCCGCGTGCCCTTGTAATAGACGTCGATGTCGTCCCAATGGGCGAAGTGGTCGGTGATCTCGCGATAGGAGTCCGGGTCCGCGGCCCGAAAGTTCTCGAGCGTCTGGTCAGAGAAGACGACGCCCCAACCGAACGTGTCGCCGGGCTGGTTGCGCTCGAGCACCGTAACCTGATGCGCCGGGTCCGCGAGCTTCATCAACAGGGCGAAGTACAGCCCCGCCGGCCCGCCCCCGACTGTGACGACCTCCACTCGCTCCCCTCCGACTCCTGATGCCGCGGTATTTTATACTTCAACGATCCACTCGCAAGGGGAGCTTGATAACCCATGTCTGATTCCGTCGCCCGCGCCCTCGTCGCCCGCTGCCCCATGTGCACGACGCTCAACCGGGTGGACCTCGCGCGCGTCGCCGACCGGCCGAAGTGCGCGCAATGCGGGAAGCCGATCCTGCTCGATCGCCCGCTCGTCGTCACCGATGACGATTTCGATCGGGTCGTGAGCGGGTCGGACGTTCCGGTGCTCGTCGACTTTCACGCCGACTGGTGCGGCCCCTGCAAGACGGTGGCGCCACTGCTCGACGCGATCGCGCGCGAGCGGATTGGGCAAGCGCTCATCGTAAAGCTCGATACAGACCGCAATCCGCGCATCGTTGAACAGTTCGGGATCCGCGGCATGCCGACGTTTGTCGTGTTGGCGGGCGGCAAGGAAGTCGCGCGCCAGGTCGGTGCGGTGCCGAAGGCCCAACTCGAAGCGCTCCTCGGGGCTGCCGGCGCGACCGCGGGCGGGGCGGCCTAACCCGCCCTCCACTCCCAACCTCGCGCCCCGCTCAGCGCGTAGCGGCAGGCGGCGCGCTGTCCGCCGGGCGTTCTACGGGTAACCCGGCCGCC
This sequence comes from Gemmatimonadota bacterium, assembly GCA_030860435.1. Classification (GTDB taxonomy): domain Bacteria; phylum Gemmatimonadota; class Gemmatimonadetes; order Gemmatimonadales; family Gemmatimonadaceae. The sequence goes on from JALZIF010000106.1 coordinate 3,979, forward strand.
TTCCATGCGGCGAACCCGCCAGCCAGGTTGCGGACGGTGGCGAAGCCGTGCGCCTTGAGAATGCTCGCCGCGATGGCGGATCGGCCGCCGCCCTGGCACTGCGTGACGAGCGGACTCCCGCGTGGCACCTCGTCCAACCGTTCCGTGAGGTAGCCAAGTGGAATGTTCGCGACCCCGGGCAAATGTCCGGACTCCCACTCGTCGGCTGCGCGAACGTCGAGCACAGTTACTGCGCCACTCTCGAGCATGGGGGCGAGCTCCGATACCGCAATCTCCGGGACGACGTCGAGCGGCCGGCCCGCCGACGCCCACGCCCGAATGGAATCGGCGCCGAAGTATCCAGCGACCCGGTCGAGCCCGATCATCGCCAGAT
>JALZIF010000040.1 GCA_030860435.1 Gemmatimonadota bacterium
CGAGCGCGGCGCGCGCCGCGCCCAGCTCGACCGCGAGCGTGCGCACCGCGGCCAGTATCCGCTCTCGGCCAGCGCGCTTGCTCGCCCCCTCCAGCGCCTTCAGTACGAGCGGCTCGGTCGGGAGAGCGGCGGCGCGCGCGCTGTCCACGATCGCGACGACGCCGGCACGCGTGCGCGCGTCGAGCCGCGCCTCCAACCGTGGATCCTGTGCGCCCAGCGTGGGCGCGAGCACGGGCAGCGCGGCGCTCAGGAGCGCTAAGATGACAAAGACGCGCGGATGCCTCACGACACGAACTCCGCGACGGTGACCACTGCGTTCGGAGCCCCGAAATCGTCCTCAGGCGCCCAGGGCGCCGCGAGGTCGGGGACCCACGTCGTGCCATTCACGAGAAACGTGTACTGGTAGCGGCCGGCCGGCAACGGAACGACGGCGGACCAGACCCCATCGGACGAGGCGCTCAGAGGGTTCGCCGCCGCATCCCACTCGTTGAAGTCACCGACGACGGTGACAGCCGCCGCCGCCGGAGCATACAGCACGAAACGAACAGCCGTCTTCCCGGGTCCGGACCACATCACGGCCGTCGCTCCGGCCGTGCCACCCAGCCCGAGGCTCGGCCGCTCGACCGCGCGCCCCGCCCCCATGCCTTCAAGAGCGGATTCGGCAACGACCCGGCCGGCCGGCGGCAGCGCCACCCAGAGCCGGGCTCCGACGACGGCAGCGCCGACGATCCCTGCCGCAAGCACGGCCGTGGCGAGCGGGGAGAGAGCTACAGGGCGCGGGCGAAGCACCCAGTGCCACACGCGCGTAGCGCGCGCCCTCGGCCGGTCGTGAAGCGCCTCCGGCGAAGCGCCGCGGACACGCGCCATGACGCTCGCGTCCAACGCCGCGTCCACCCGCACGGGCGCCCGGAGCTCGCGCGCAATCTTCTCGATCACGTCGTCCTCCTCGCACTCACGCACTGCGTACCTCCCTCAGCATCTCGCGCAGCCGGCTGCACGCCCGTTTGACGCGCATCTTGAGCGCCGAGATTCCGACTCCCGTGAGGCGCTCCATCTCCTCATAGCTCAGATCCTCGACGTACTTGAGGAGGAACGCCTCGCGCCCCGCCTCATCCAGCCGGCCGAGCGCGATTCGAATTTCGTCGCGCCACGCCGCGCCCTCAGCCGAATGCTCCACCGCGGCGTGGCGCATTGCGACATCGTCGAACAGCAAGACTCGCTCGCGCCGCCCGCGCCGCGCCCCTGTCGTGCGGCAACGGTTGACCAGAATACGGAAGAACCAAGGACCAAACCGCTCCGGGTCCTCGCACGTCGGCAGCCCCCGGAAGGCGCGGACGAACGCGTCCTGCAGCGCCTCCTCGGCGTCCTCGCGGTTCCCCAGCATGTGCACTGCGAAGCGCGCATACCGGTCGCGGTAGCGCGCCACGAGCGCCGTGTACGCCTGGACTTCTCCGGCGAGCACGCGGCCGATGATCGCAGAATCGGTGGGCGGGTCGATGTGGTGGCTATCCACGAACGAGGAGACCCCGGTCAGGAAGGTCCGGTCACAGGCGGGCGGTCCCTCGGAAGCTATCATCCGGGGCCCGCTATCGCGTCCTCTCAACCCGATTGCACTGAATCACCACGTCGACCTCGACGCTGTCATGCGTCAGCCCCTGTACGGTAATGCGCGCGGTGGCACCGGCGTCTTCGACCTTGGCCGTACCCCTCCCATAGCGGCGGGGGATGTCCGGCCGCGTCTCGATCACGTAATCGTTCCCCTGCATCACGGGGCCGACCACGAGCGCGAGGTGAAACTCCGCACTACCGGCGATCGCCTTCACCGTGTCGGGGATGATTACGCGGACGTTGGAGAGGCCGCTTGTCGCGGTGAAGTCCGTGTGGCGGGCCTGCCAACTGTTCACGCCGTCGGCGCCGGTCGAGCACAGCGCGTCCTGCGCCTGCACATCGTAGGTGCCGGCATCGTTCCCGCCGGTCAGAACCGCGTGTACGACCGCCGCGGCGTCGCTCGGCACATTGGTCCCCTCGGCGCTTGGAGCAACGGCCGCCGGGTCGGGCGCGGCGCCTGTATCGGCGGCGCTCCGCTCGCCTGACGAGCAGGCAGTGAGGGTGAGCAGGACAGCAATGATCGTTTTTCTCACACTGGTTTCCCCTCGTTCGGATAGAACCGCTCCCCTTTTCGCGCCATGGCGGCAAGGAGCGGGGCGGGCTCATAGCGCGGGGCTAGCTCGCGGTGCAGCTCGGCGAGCTGACGCACGACCTCCGCCGCGCCAACGCTGTCGACATAGCGAAACGGGCCGCCGCGAAAGGGCGGGAATCCCAGCCCGAACACCGCGCCGATGTCGCCGTCACGGGGAGAGCGGAGAATCCCTTCCTCCAGGCAGCGCGCCGCCTCGTTGACCATCGCCAGCACCGTTCGCCTGACGATGACGTCTGCGAGGAACTGCGTACGCTTGGCACCGCTCGGGAGGAGGGCGTAGATGCTCTCGTCCACCCCACCCTTTTTTCCCTCCTTGTCGTACAGGTAAAAACCCGATCTTCCCTTCCGGCCCGTGCGCCCAGCCTCCACGACTCGGCGGAACGAGTCCGCGGGGGCCATTCGAGCTCCGAGCGCCGCGGCGAGAATAGGACCGATCTTGCTCCCGACGTCGATGCCCACCTCGTCGAGCAGCGTTATCGGGCCGACCGGGAAGCCAAACTCCACCAACGCTTTGTCGATCGCCTGGATCGGGGCCCCCTCATCCAGCAGCTTCCCCGCCTCGTTCATGTACGCGGAGAGAATACGCGTGGTGTAGAAGCCCGGGCCGTCGTTCACGACGATCACGTGCTTCCCGAGCCGCTTCCCGTACGCCACCGCGGTCACCGTCGCCTGCGGAGAGGTACGGCCGGTGGTCACCACCTCGAGCAGCGGCATCTTGTGCACGGGGGAGAAGAAGTGCATTCCCAGCACCTGCTCCGGGCGCCGCGCTGCGGCAGCGATCTTTCCGATCGGGATCGAGCTCGTGTTCGAAGCGTAGATCGCGTCCGCGGAAATCACCGCTTCCGCTTCCTCGAGAACAGTGTGCTTGACCGAGATGTCTTCGAAAACCGCCTCGATCACCATATCGGCGCTGCCGAACCCACTGTAGTCCACAGTGCCACCCAGAAGCGACATGTAGTCGGCGAGCTGCTGCCTGGTGATCTGCCTTCGCTTTAGCCGCTCGCGGAGCACATCGTGCACGGCCTTTACTCCCTTGGCCACCCGGTCGTGCTCTGAATCCTTTATTCGCACGAGTGTCCCCTGCTGCACGGCCACGCTCGCGATACCGGATCCCATGAAACCGGCACCGAGGACGCCGAGCCTGTCGACCCCGCGCGGAGCGGGTGCTGGGTCGTCGACGCCGGGATCCTTCTTGAGTGACGTCGTCGCGAAGAAGAGGAAGATGAGCTGCTTCGACACGTCGGTCGCCGCCATCTCGCCGAATGCCCGCGCCTCGGCCGCGAGCCCCTGCTCCAAGCCGTGGCGGTATCCTTCCGCGACGGCATCGATTGCGGCGAGCGGCGCTGGGTAGTGACCCTGGGTCTTCCGCAGCGTCTGCTCGCGCGCCTGACGAAGCACGACGGCCCGACCGACTGGATTGTCCTCGAGAACGGCGTCGCCCGGGCCGTGCGACTTGCGGCCCTTCGAGCGCTCGACGCTACCAGCGGCG
>JALZIF010000113.1 GCA_030860435.1 Gemmatimonadota bacterium
CCCTTCTCCCGTAATGGAGCTACGGGCGCGATGTTTGGCTTGCGTGGGCAGATTGAACTGAACTGAACTGGCCTGAGAATACCCGTCGCTTGAGCCACGACCCCGAGATCCATCCAGACGTCCGTACTCGCGAGATGCTTCGGCGAAAGCGATGGCATCTCTGGATCGGGACGGGTCTGGGGGTTGCCGTTGCCTTGCTCGCGCTCCGACCACCGGCCTACACGAGGCTATCACTATCATCCGGTCGGCAATACGACGTCATCAGTGTTTCCCGGAATAATGGCATCGGGGCTATATTCGGCCCCGCCGTCGGCGCTCTTGGCACAGCCGTTGTCGTGCGGTACTACGCGCCACGTGACTCGGTCCGCAATGCAACGCGTCGCTTGTCGAGGCTACGGACCTCATAGCGCTCGCCATACCGATCGCAGAGCGGTTCGGCGATTCGTTGATCGTGATGGAGCGTCGCATTCCGGTCGGCTTTCGGTGGACCAATATCGTGCGGAACTCACTTGTCCCGATTCGTCGCAAGGCAAGCGACGGGGAGTGGGGTTTCTTTGACCAGCCTGTTCCAGGACCATGAGGCCGCCCGAAGCTTGCCGCGCCGCCTCCCTGGTGGGCCTTGTGCTTCTCATTCGTCATCACCGGCAGGCGCGGCGGGTTCAGGAGTGGCGGGAGGCGTGGCGGGTTCGGCGTCGGTGCCGCGCCTAACGCCATCGCCCGTCCTTTCGGCGCGAGTGTCCCGCTTATTGGACCGGCGAAAGCGCCCACGACACGCTCAGGCTCGTCGCCTGCTCCCCGAAGATTACTGACGGCTGAGTCAGGCGTCGCCGCGCAACGTTCCCACCATCTCGCCGATGTGGCGCGAGAGCCGGACCGGCTGCATCAGATCGAAGTGGCTGGTATCCGGCTCGATCACAATCGAGTCTTCCCGATAGTGCTCGCCGAGGATGCCGGTGTCGAGGTTGCGCAGCCGGAGCGCTTGCGCAGCTCTGCCGGTAACGCCCGTGCTCTCGAAGACGCAGCGCACCAGTCTCACGCGCGAGCTCGCCGTCCGGAACCACTCGACAAAGGTGCTCTCGCCAGGCTCCGCGAACGGCCTCACCACGTCGCTCGCGAAGCGCTGGAGCACACCGATGTCGCCGTGAAACTTTCGGAAGATCCTGACGAGATATTCGTGCAGATCGACCCAGTCGTCGAAGCTCGGCGAGTTGTTTCCGAGAGTGCGGAGGTCCGCCAGCCGACGTGTCGGGTCGTCGGGACTCATCCGCGCTAGGATGCTGGTGACGAAGCAGGTCTCCAGCGATACGTTGCACGAGAGAGAGAGCAGGCCGTCGATTCGTAGTGACGGCTCGCTCTCGAGCGTACCCACGAGGCGGAACGCGATGTCGGCCCCCGAGGAGAACCCGACGAGGAGGGTGACAGAGGGACGTAGGCGGCTGATAGCGTCACGCAGGAACTCGCGGAGCAACACGATGTGGTCGTCCAGCGAAATAGTGATGCGCCGCCGTGCTGTCGGCTCGAACCCGTACAGCGTGGGGGCTATTCCGCGGTACGGCGAGACCTGCAGAATCGGCTTGAAGTAGCACTGGTCGAGTGACGTGGGGTGGATATAGCAGACGAGGACATCGGACTCTACCTCGTTGTCAAGGAACTGCATAACGTCGCCAATCATGCGCGGGTCGAGCGTCGCGCGGTTGAGCTTGCGGCACACGCTCTCGCTGAGGCGGAAGGTCCGGTCCTGCGTCTCGTTCACCCGCTCTTCGCCGGCCGCTCCGTGAGGCTCCGCCGCTTCGGATAGCGCCTCGAGGCGCGACAGGAGTTCGGCGGCCGTCTGCCACCGATCCGCCGGCCGCTTCGCCAAGCAAGTCATTACGAGTCGATCAAGCTGCGGTGGCACGCTCTGGCGCAGAGTGGCGAGCGGCTCGGGCTTTCGAGTCAGGTGCGCGGCGAGAACCTGCTGCACCGTCTGGCCCGAGAAGGGCGGTGCACCGGCGAGGAGTTCATACGCGAGCACCCCCACCGCGTAGATGTCGGCGCGGTGGTCAACGTGGGAGTCACCCGCGGCCTGCTCGGGAGCCATGTATGCCGGGGTGCCAATGATCATGCCAGTGCGCGTGAGGGCCTCCGCGCCACCGGCCGCGCTCACCGCCTTAGCCACGCCGAAGTCCGCGACCAGCGCGTGGCGCCCGGCGAGAAGCACGTTCTCCGGCTTGATGTCGCGGTGCACGACGCCGTGATCGTGGGCATAGGTGAGCGCGGCGACCACGTCGCGGAGAATCCGGACGCCCTCGGCGATGGGTAGCTCGACCTCCCTGGCTAGCTTGGCACGCAGCGACTCCCCCTCAACGTAGGGCATAACGTAGTAGAGGACGCCGGCGCCGCCCGCTTCGTGGGCACCCACACCGGAATCGAGGAGGGGCAGGATGTGTGGATGGTAGAGCTGCGCGGCGATGCGGATCTCGCGCAGGAAGCGCTCCCCGCCGAGAGTCTCCGCGAGCTCCGGCTTGAGGACCTTGAGCGCCACGAGGCGGTCGTGCTTGCGGTCGTGCGCGAGGTACACGACGGCCATTCCGCCCCGAGCCGAGTTCGCGCTCGACCACGTAGCGGTCGGCAACAAGTGTGGCTAGGAGTGAGACAGCGTCAGCCATCAGCCAATGGTGCAGCCCGCTCGAGGGCAAGACTACGGCGATTTCTGAAACAGCAAGGCGGCTAGAGAGAAAGCGCTAGCCAGCGTGCGGCTACGTGCGGCTCGACGGCGCCTCCAACCAGTCTATCGATGTGTGTAAGCGCGCCGCCTCACGGAGCCGGCGTCGAATAGTCCGGCGGCAACGTCTTGTACCGCTGCATGAGCATGTCCTGGCGAGAATCCCCAAGCGCCTGACGCTGGCCACGGATGATGACGTGCTCCGCGCGCGTCGCAAACTCGAACGGATCGCCGCTCCAGACAACGACGTTCCCATCACGTCCCGCCCGTAGCGATCCGATGCGGTCCGCGACGCCGAACACTTCCGCTGGCGCTAGCGTCACGGCGCGGAGCGCATCGTCCCAGCTCATCCCGTACGCGACGGCATTCCCGGCTTCCTGCTTGATGTTGCGGACGTTGAAGGCATCGGGATCGTTGCCGGTGCCGATGAGGAGCACCTCGACCCCGGCCCGCCGCAGCATCGCCGTGTTCTCCTGACGCGCCCCGAGCGTCGAGAAGCTCGACGGGATGTTCTGCATCGCGCCGGCCATTACAGGGACTTTGGCCGCGACGAGCTTGTCGGCGACGAGCCACGCATCGGCGCCCCCGCCGATGATGATGTCGAGATCGTAGTCGCGCGCGATCTTGAGCGCCGCCTCGATGTCGCTAGCGCGGTTGGCCCCGATGATCAACGGCAACCGGCGCTGCAGCACGGGGAGCATCGCCTCGAGGTCGAGCCGGCTCGCGGCGAACTCGCGCGTCTCGGCGCGCTCGAAGGCTGACCGGTTGCGCCCGTAGGCGCGAGTGTCCTCGAGCACTTCGCGCAGCCGGAGGAGGAGCTCGCCGCGGGCGCCGGTATTCGCGGCCTGCGCGTTCTCGATCTGAGCGACCATCGCCACCGGAGACTTTACCAGCATCTCCGACACTGACGTCCCGATGATGTCGATTATCGCGCCCTGGCCGGCGATGAGGCCGCCCTGGGGGAGCACGACGGCCGTCGTGACGCCCTCGTTCTGCGCCGGCTGAAGAAGGACCGACATCGGGTTGAGCCCGTCCCAGACCGTGAACGCGGCATTGACGCGGTTCTCGCCGCGCCCCCGGGCAGTGGCGTTGCGCGTGTCCGTCACCTGGCCGATCTCGACCAGTCCGAGCTGCGTCTGCGGGTTGACGAGCCCTGGCGTCACCCACTTCCCGGTTGCATCGATCCGCTCGGCGCCGTCAGGCACCTGCACGTCCGCCCCGACAGCGACGATCTTGCCGTCGCGAATGAGGACGGTCCCATTGGCGATCGGTGGGCCGCTCACCGGGAAAACGCGGCCACCCGTAATCGCGATCGTCTGCGCCGCGGCCGGCGGCGAGACCGCCGCGAGCACGCCGAGCCACGCGACCGCCGTCAACCCGAGGCCCGCGCTCATTCGCATCACCGGTCACCTCCGCGATTGACCGGCACGAAGCCGAGCTCGAAGTCGGTCCGCCAGTGCTCCGCTGGATCGAGACGGTCGTAAAGCATAGCGCCATCCACCCACACCTTCTCCGGCCTGCTGTAGACGCTGAAGGGATTCCCCGACCACAGTACGACGTCGGCGTTCTTGCCGGTCTCGAGCGAGCCGATCCGGTCGTCGAGGCCGAGCGCCCACGCCGCGTTGATCGTCAGCCACTTGATGGCATCGTCCTCGGAGATGTCGATGCCTAGTTCGCGGCCGGCGGCGATCCCCTTCGCCGCTTCCTGATTCAGCCGCTGCGAGCCGGAAGCATCGTCCGAGTGCACGATGGCGCGCGCACCGGCGGCGTGCACCATCGCGAGGTTCCCCTTCACGCCATCCATCGCCTCCATCTTGAATGCGCCCCAGTCCGACCAGATGGACGCCGAGATGCTGTCGCGGGCCAAAAGGTCGGCGATCTTGTACGCCTCGACGCCGTGGTGGAACGAGCGGATCTTGTAGCCGAACTCCTTGGCGATGTCCATCATGAGCGCCATCTCATCGGCGCGATAACAGTGGTTGTGGACGAGGATGTTGCCGCGCAGTACGTCGGCGAGCGTCTCGTTCCCAAGATCGCGCGTCGGCGGGTCGCCGCGGCGGTTCGAGAGCCACTTGTCCCAACTGCGCCGGTATTGTTCGGCCTGGATCCACGCGCTGCGGTAGCCCGCGACGTTGCCCATCCGGGTCGACGGTCCGCGACTCGCGTAGACGCGCTTCGGGTTCTCGCCGCACGCCATCTTGAGCCCGTGCTTCGCGCCGGGGAATTTCATCTCCTGCGCGGTGCGCGCGGGAACGACCTTCAGCACAACCCCGCGGCCCCCGATCAGGTTGGCGGAGCCGGGCAGCACCTGCAGCGTCGTCACGCCGCCCGCGAGGTTGCGCGGGAACTGCGGGTCCTGCGGCCACACCGAGTGCTCCGCCCACACGTGCGCGGTGACCGGATTCGTCGCCTCGTTTCCGTCGGACAGCGCTTGGCCGCCGGGCGCCGGATACACGCCGAGGTGGGAGTGAGTGTCCACGACGCCCGGTGTCAGGAACTTCCCGTCGCCATCGATGACCACTGCATCAGCCGGGGCGTCTACGGTCTGGCCGACCGCGGCGATCTTTCCTTCCCGGAGCAAAATCGCGCCGTTCGCTATGCGGGGGCCCGCTGCCGTGAGGATGGTGACGTTGCGGATCACTGTCGGCCGGGACGCGACAGGCTGATACGTGCTGGGAAACGGATCGGTGTTGGCTGTCGACAGCGCGCCGGGGCCGGGGCTCGCGGTCTGCACGGTGTCGCCGCCGGCACCCCGCTGCGGCGAGGGAGCGCTAGTGCTCGACCTCGGCGCGCATGCGAGGACGGTGCCGGCGAATACGAACGCGATCACACGCATCGTTGTAGAGGCCTCCTTCGATGTCTCGCAGGGGGAAACGTACACGGAAGCTAGATCGCGTATCCGAGGGTTGCCAGGCCGCCTGGAGCATTGGCGACCGCACGCCACCAGGATGCGCCTACGGCAGGAGCCGCAACGGGTTCTCCTCGAGTGCGGCGCGCTTCAAGGTGTCGGGGAAGGGAAGCCCGAGGAACTGCTCGACGTTGGCGCGCATGCTCCGAACCCCCGGACTCGGCCAATCGGTTCCCCACAGCACCTTGTGCTGAATCTCGGCGAGCCGTGGAAAGTATTCGGGAAGGCTGCGCGGTGGAATGCCGGAGACGTCGAGCCAGACGTTAGGGTGCCGTCGTAAGACGAAGAACGCCTCCGCCATGTACAGCGGCCGGCCACCGTGCGCCATCACGATCTGCAGGTCGGGGAAGTCGATGGCGACATCGTCGATCTCCATCGGATTCCCATACTTCGATCGTGCACCCGGGAAGATGCTCGTCCCAGTGTGAATCATCACCGGGAGGCCGCGATCCTCGCAGACCCGATATACGTCGGCGAGAGCGGTTAGCCCGTCTGTGTACGCGTTCGCCGCGAAGCCCATGTGCGGCGGGTGAACCTTGAGGAGTCGCGTCCCGAGCTCGGCGAGACGCCGCACGTCTCCTTCTGCATCGGTGCTCGTGAGCGGATCGACACCTCCGTACGGGATCAGTCTCGCGGGGTCCGCCGCTGCATACCGCAGCGCGAAGTCGTTCGTGTCGGTGGTGAACCCCATGATGTTCGGGCTCACGTAGTTGACGAGCCCTACGCGCGCGATCCCTTCCGCGTCCATGATGCGGAGAAGCAGCGCGGGATCATCCATCAGCGCGACGAACATGTCCCACATGTCCGCGAGATTCTTTCGCATCGTTTCCAGCACGGCCGGTTTCACCATCCGCCAGGGCTGGATATGGATGTGAACGTCGGTGATGCGAAGGGTCGAACGATGAGCGCGCGAGGTTGAGCTCTCCGCTGCCGGCGCCGGATCGCCGCTGGCGTTGCTCGAGCGTCCGGCCTTTCTCGGGCTCACCGGCCGCTGAAGTTCGGGCTCCTCTTCTCGAGAAAGGCGCGAACTCCTTCCGCCTTGTCCTCGCTGCCGAAGCACATCTGGAACAAGGCGGTCTCGAGGCGCATTCCGTCGTCGATGGGGAGGTTGAACGCGGCGCGCGTGGCTTCCTTCGCCGCCGCGAGCGCGACGGGACTCTTCGCCGCGATTCGCTCGGCGAGGCTAACCGTGTGACTCACCAGCACGTCGGCCGGGACGACCTCCTCGACGATGCGAAGTCGAAAAGCTTCGTCCGCATCGATGATGTCGCCGGTCAGGATTAGGCGGAGTGCGGCACCGAGGCCGATCAGCCGCGGGAGCCGCTGTGTGCCGCCGCCGCCGGGGATGATCCCGAGGTTCACTTCAGGCTGACCGAAGCGGGCGCCGGCAGAGGCGATGCGCAGGTCGCACGCGAGCGCGATCTCCATCCCGCCCCCCAGGCAGTATCCGTTGACGGCGGCGAGCACCGGCTTGGGGCAACGGTCGACAGTGTCGAACACCGACGGGCCGCGCATTATTCGGTACTGATCGACCGCGCTCCGCCCCTCGAATTCCGTGATGTCCGCTCCGGCGACGAACGCCTTCTCGCCCGCACCGGTGAGGACGATGGCTCGCACCTGCGAGTCCCTTGTCGCGGCGTCCATCGCGCCGAGGAAAGCGCACCGCATCTGGCCATCGAGCGCGTTGCGCTTCTCGGGCCGGTTGAAGCTGATCAGCGCGACGCGCCCGCGGCGCTCACTCAGCACCACTTGCGGCTCGTTCATGGGTTGGCCTCCCAGCGATAGAAGCCCTGACCGGCCTTCTTCCCCAGCTTTCCCTCGGCCACCATGCTGCGCAGCAGAGCGGGAGGCCGGTATGTGTCGTCCTTCAGCGTTTCGTGCAGGTGCACGGCGATGCCGAGCCGCACATCGAGCCCAACGATGTCGCCGAGCTTGAGGGGCCCGATTGGATGGTTGTAGCCGAGCTCCATCGCCCGGTCAATGTCCTCCGCGCTCGCGACACCCTGCTCGACCATGCGAATCGCCTCGAGCCCCAGCACGACTCCGAGGCGGCTAGTGGCGAACCCTGGCGAGTCTTTCACCACGATCGTCGTCTTCCCGAGCGACTCGGCAAAGGCGCGCGCTCGCACGGTCGTCTCGTCGCTGGTCTCCGCACCGCGAACGATCTCGATCAGCCGCATCGCCGGCACAGGGTTGAAGAAGTGGAGGCCGATCACGCGATCCCTGTGGCGCGCGCCTGACGCGATGGCGGTCACCGACAGCGAGGATGTATTTGTGGCCAGGATCGTCCCAGGCGAGATGAGCGCGTCCAGGTCGGCGAAGAGGCGGCGCTTGAGGTCGAGCCTCTCTGGAATCGCCTCGATCACCAGATCCGCCTCGACCGAAGCCTCGGCCGGAGAGCCGAGCGAGGCGAGCCGGGCCAACGCCGCATCGCGCTGCTCAGGCGTGCACTTACCACGCTGAATACCAGCATCGAACGCCGCGCGGATGCGCTCCTCGCCGCGCTCCAAGGTTGCCAGGTCCGCATCGGCGATCGACACGTCGTATCCGGCCATCAGCGCGACGTACGCAATGCCGTGTCCCATCGTCCCCGCGCCGATGACGGCAACGGAACGGATCTCCGTCACGCAGCCTCCTCCGCCAACACCGCCCGCGCATCGGCGATGGCATCGGTGCAGATGCCGTCCACCCCAATGGCGCACAGGGCGCGCATCTCCCGCAGGTCGTTCACCGTCCATACGATCACGCGGCCCCCCGCCTCGTGGACCGCTTCCACTAACGAGGCATCGGCGAAGTCTCTCCAGATCCAGTAGTCCTTGGCCGCCGCGGCTTCGAGCGCGGCCACGGGCTCGACGAGAGCGGACGAGAGCAGAATCCCGGTGCGCAGCCCGGGCGCGAGCTCGCCGACCCGGCGCACCGCATGGTGATCGAAGCTATGGACCGCACACTTCGCGCGCGCCGCACGAATCGTCTCTACCACCGCGCGCTCGATCCCACGCCCCTTTATCTCCACGAATATCTCGCAGTCCGTGCCAACCGAGCGGAGCACCGTCGCCAGCGTCGGAATCCTCGAGTCGGGGGAAGACGGGATGCGACCGAGCTCGCGCAGCGATAGCTCGGCGATGGGGCGGCCGACGAGCAACTCCTCGTCCGACACTCCGTGTGGCACCGCGTCGTGATGCACGACGACCACGCCATCACGCGTGGCGTGGACATCGAGCTCTATCCCTTCGGCCCCGAGCTCCAGCGCCCGCATAAAGGCCGGTAGAGTGTTCTCATGGTAGTCACGTGAGGCCCCGCGGTGAGCGATGAGCTGCGGCCGGCGCGCCTCAACTGAGGAGATGGTCCACCTTCCGCGCCTCGATCCAGTCGTTCTCCTTGAAGATGTCGCGCAGCACCGCCCGGTCTTCAGCCGACGGCAGCATCGATGCGAGGTAGGCCTTGTACTTCTCGGGCTCCATCGGCTCGCCGTCAATGGTGTAGGTCTGCCCTTTGTACAGCCCGATCCGACGGTTGAACTTCACGCTCGGGATCTTGAGCTTCGGTTGATCGTCCGTGATGTGCGTGTTGAGGCGATCGATCAACCCCTGCACCTCTTGGCGGTACAGCTCCCGCGCCGCCTCGTTGAGCTCCCCGACGTTCGCCGGCTGCGGGTTTGTCCGCTCGTCGAATCGTCCCTTCAGCCCCCACACGTACGCCCACTGCGCCGACGACGAGCGGTCGGTGCCGAACAGGTCGAACGCCGTCGAGACCCACTTATTGAAGTACCGCTGCATGATCCCGATCGGAATGCGCCGTGCCTTGATGATTCGCTGGAGCCCGGTGTTCCCCGTTCCCAGGTGGAACGACTCCTCACGCAGCATCGGCTTCATCGATCGCGATAGCGGGTCGAAGCCGGACGTCGAGAGCATCTGCAACTGGAACTTCCCGTCACGGTCGATGAATTCGGTATACGCGAAGAAGTCCAGCCAGTTCTCGACGCTCTCGTTGAAAGATCCCAGGAGTCGCTCGTGCTCCTCCGCGCGCCGCTCGAGAAGCTTCTCCGCCTCACGCTTCCCCTCGTCACCGAAGTGCGCCACGAGAAGGTACGACATCTGCCACCCGTGCCGCATCTCCTCGGCCATCACCCGATAGATCGAGACGAGATCGTAGTCGCTGGGCGCGTTCTCGAGGAGGTTGCGCTGCTGCTCCACCGACGCGAACTCGGTGTCGCCCTGAAAGACGATAAGGTTCTGGAGCGCATCGCGGATGCGCTGATCCGGAATGTGCATCACGGTCGGCCACTTACGGTGACCCCTGTAATGTCCGAACTCGATCTCCTGAATCTCGGCGTCCGCGAGTTTGACGTCGAACTTGTAGTCCTTGAGCTCCTTCGCGTCGAGCCCGATGTCGTCCTGCCAGACCTTGAAGAGATCGATCCAATCGTCAAAGCCGCCGATTTTCGCGAGAGCCATGCTGGTGCTCCTGAAAGGGTCCGTCGAGAAAGCTGGTCGTCAGGCATGTGATCGTGTCCGCTTATCCACGAACGCGTTGATGAGCTCCGCCGCGTCCCCATCACGGAAACAGCGGAGCTGCGCATCCAGCTCGTAGTCGAGCATCTCCGGCAGCGTCCGGTCGAGCGACTGGTACACGGCGCGCTTGGCAAGCGCGATCGCAAGGGGTGGTTTCGCCGCCAGCGCGCGAGCCATCCGCGTTGTCTCGTCCGACAGCGTCGCGTGCGGCACAACGCGGTCGAACAGACCGAGGCGCGCGCATTCCGCGGCATCCACGACCTCCGCCAGCCAGAACAGCTCGAGCGCCTTCGATGGGCCGACGAGCCGCGGCAGGAAATAGGTGCCCCCCCAGTCGGGGTGGAGGCCGATGCGGTTGAAGGTTTGTCCGAGCCTGGCTTGGTCGCTGGCGATGCGAATGTCGCAGGCGAGCGCGAGATTCGCACCACCGCCCGCGGCGACGCCGTTGACGCTCGCGATCACGGGCTTGGTCGAGTGCCGGACCGTCGTGACGACGCGTCGTCCCGCCTCTACCAGCGCCGCGAGCCCCTCGAGGTCATCCCGCGCACTCAGCTCCGCTAGGTACCCGACGTCGGCGCCGGCGCAGAAACCGCGCCCGGCGCCGGTGAGCACGATCACGCGGACGCTCGCATCGCCGTCGAGCTCGTCGAGCGCATCGGCGATCTCCTGCCGCATCGTTCCGGCGAAAGCGTTGAGCTTGTCGGGGCGATTGAGCGTCAGCGTGCCAACGCCACTATCGCGGGCGAGAAGGACGTGCTCGTAACTCATGCGTCGACTCGCTCGAGGATCGTGGCGATACCCTGCCCGACGCCGATGCACATGGTCGCGAGACCGTAGCGCGCGCCCCGCCGCCGCATCTCGTACACGAGCGACGTGACGATCCGCGAGCCCGAGGCTCCGAGCGGGTGGCCGAGCGCGATCGCCCCGCCGTTCACGTTCACCCGCGCCGGATCGACGCCGATCTCGCGGATGCAGGCGATCGCTTGCGCCGCGAACGCCTCGTTCAGTTCCACGAGGTCGATGTCGTCGATGTGCAGGCCGGCTCGCTCGAGCGCTTTCCGCGTCGCGGGGATCGGCCCCAGCCCCATCAGGTTCGGCGGCACTCCGGCCACCGCGGTGGTCACGACTCGCGCGAGCGGCACGAAGCCGGACGTTCGCGCTCGCTCCGTGCTAACGATGAGCGTAACGCTCGCGCCGTCGTTGATTCCGCTGGACGTGCCCGCGGTTACGGTGCCGGCGTCGCGGAACGCCGGCCGCAACGTTCGCAGTGTTTCGGCGGTGGTGTCAGGGCGGGGGTGCTCGTCTCTGTCGATGACGGTCTCTCGCCCACGCTTGTCGGTGATGCGGACAGGAGCGATCTCGTCGCGAAAGCGGTCGGTGGCGAGCGCGCAAGCCGTTCGGCGCTGGCTCTCGAGCGCGAAGGCGTCCTGCTCATCGCGGCTGATCCCGTACTTCACTGCCACTTCCTCTGCAGTCTCCCCGAGCGAGATGGTCCATTCGGCCGGGAAGCGGTGATTAACGAACCGCCACCCGACCGTAGTGTCCGCGATCGCGGGAGGCGCCCGCGTGAAGCCATCTTCGGGCTTGAGCAGCACCCACGGCGCGCGCGACATGCTCTCCACTCCACCGGCGACGAAGCACTCGCCTTCGGCGGAGCGGATAGCATGAGCCGCACTCGCGATCGCCTGGAGGCCCGATCCGCAGAGTCGGTTCACCGTCTGCCCGGGCACATCGACCGGGAGCCCGGCGAGGAGCGCCGCCATCCGGGCGACGTTTCGCGTGTCCTCCCCGGCCTGGTTTGCGCAGCCGAGGATCACGTCGTCGATGCCAGCGGGTTCGATCCCGGTGCGAGCGACCAAGGCCGAAACGACGTGTGCCGCAAGGTCGTCAGGCCGCACCCGAGCCAGTGCGCCGCCATGCCGCCCGATCGGGGTGCGTACGGCATCGACGATGAGAGGCTCACTCACGACAGATCCACCCACACCGATTTCACCTGCGTGTACTCGCCGAGCGCGTGGACGCCGAGGTCGCGGCCGAAGCCGGACTGCTTGAAGCCGCCGAACGGGGAGGCCGGATCGTACATGTTATACGTGTTGACCCACACGGTGCCCGCCTGGACGGCGCGCGCGGTGCGCAACGCCTTCTTGATGTCGCGCGTCCAAACTCCGGCGGCGAGTCCGTACATCGTGTCGTTCGCGGCGGCCGCAGCGCCGTCCACGCCGCCGGAGAATGGCATCATCGCGAGGACAGGTCCGAAGATCTCATCACGGGCGATGCTCATGTCTCGCGTCACGTCGCCGAAGATCGTCGGCTGAACGTAGTAGCCCTTGCCGTCGAGCGGGCAGCGCTCGCCCCCTGAGAGCAGCGTTGCGCCCTCCGACTTGCCGCGCTCGATGTAGTCGAGCACGCGCCTCATCTGGCGCTCCGACACGAGCGGGCCAAGGCGAGTCTTCGGGTTGAGCGGATCACCGGCGACCATGCGCTTGGCGCGATCGAGAACCTTGGCGCGCAGCTCATCGACGGCATCCTCCTCGACTAGCAAACGGGAGCCGGCGGCGCATACCTCGCCCTTGCCGTAGAAGATGCCGGTGAGGGCGCCCCGCGCGGCGGCGTCCAGGTCCGCGTCGGCGAAGACGATGTTCGGCGACTTGCCGCCCAGCTCCAGGCCGACCTTCTTGAGTGTCGCCGCAGCCTCGCGCATCACCTGTCGCCCCACCTCGGTCGAGCCAGTGAAGGCGATCTTCGCCACATCGTGGTGCCTGACGAGAGGCGCCCCGACGACCGGGCCGAACCCAGTGATGCAATTGAGCGCGCCCGGCGGGAACCCGGCCTCGAGCGCCAGCTCCGCGAGGCGGAGCCCCGTGAACGGAGTCTGCTCCGCGGGCTTCAGCACCACCGTGTTCCCGCACGCGAGCGCCGGGGCGATCTTCCACGCCGCGAGCGAAATCGGGAAGTTCCACGGTACGATCGCGCCGACGACCCCCAGCGGCTCACGCAACGTGTAGTTGAGAAACGGGCCATCCACCGGGATGGTCTCGCCGTGGATCTTATCCGCCCAACCCGCATAGTAGCGGAACGTCTCGACGGTGAGCTTGACGTCGATGAGCGACTCGAAGAGCGGCTTACCGTTGTTGAGCGTCTCGAGGCGCGCCAGCTCATCACGATGGGCCTGCACCAGCTCGGCCATCCGGTACAGCATCTCGCCGCGCTTTCGCGCGCTCGTCCGCTGCCACCCCTCCGACTCGAACGTTTCGCGAGCGCTCGACACCGCGCGGTCGACGTCCGCGGCGTCGCCCTCGGCGACCCGAGCCAGCTCCTCCTCGGTGGCCGGGTTCACGACCGCGAACGTCCTGCCCGAGGCGGCGTCCACCGCCTCCCCGCCGATGATCATCCGCGTGGGGAATCGGTCGGTCGCGATCTCCGTCGCCACGGGTCAGCGCCCCTTGAAGTCGGGCTGCCGCTTTTCGACGTACGCGGCGAGCCCCTCCTTCGAGTCAGAGCTCTTGAAGAGCAGGTTCTGCAGCTCGCGCTCGAGTGCCAGCCCGTACTCGAGCGGAATCTCGGCACCACTCTGCACCGCCCGTTTGATGTGCCCCACAGCCATACCCGCCTTGTTGGGGAGGCAGAATTGGCGGGCGTAGAGCAGCACGCTCTCCCACCAGTCGTCCTTCGGGTACACCTCGTTCACGAGTCCGAGCTGCTGCGCTTCCTCGAAAGAGAAAGTGCGTCCGGTTACCATCAGCTCGATAGCTTTCGACTTTCCGACCAGCCGCGTGAGCCGCTGCGTTCCGCCGGTCCCCGGCAGCACACCCAGATTCACCTCGGGCAGCCCGATCTTGCCAGCGTTGACTCTGGCGATGCGGAGGTCGGCCGCCATCGCGATCTCGAGCCCGCCCCCGACGCAATGACCGTTGAGTGCCGCGATGACCAGCTTGGGCGTCTGTTCCAGGCGACTCAGCGTCTCGTTCGCATGCAAGCAGAAGTAGTACTTGAACGTCGGGTCCACCTCGCTGAGCATCCGGATGTTCGCGCCGGCGCTGAAGAACTTCTCGCCGGCGCCGCGGATAACGATCACCTGGACGTCGTTGTCGAAGCGCGCGCGGAGTATGCAGTCGTCGAGCTGCCGCATCATCTCGTGCGTGTAGGTGTTGGCTGGCGGGTCGTTCAACTCGAAGACGGCGATGTTGCCTTCTTTGCGGTACTTGACCAGCGTAGCGGTTGCCTGATCCGTCATCGTTGCCGTCGCCATGGGAGCCCCTCGCAAGTGGAAAGCGTGTCCTCAGCCCGCGGTGCCGCGCGGGAGTGCGGCCTCCGCGACCGGAAGGCCGACGTAGCCGCCGAGGAAGAGGCGGCAGATGCTCTGGCTGAGCAACTCGACGCCTACGTCCCCCAGCGGGTCGTACCAGGTGTAGATCCAGTTCATCATGCCGAAGAGGGTGTAGGCCGCCACGCGGCGATTGATCTGCGCACCCCCGTACGACTCCTCCACCTGCGCGAGAATGTCCATCAGCAGCCGGGTATAGTCGCGCTTCGCCGCGTTGACGCGAGCCAGATAATCCCCACTGAGCGAGCCAGCCTCGTGGGAGAGGACTTTCATCTCCGCCATGTGCGTGGCGAAGAAGTCGAGGTGGCTGTCGATGAAGCGCGCCAGCCGCTCGGCCGGGTCCGTGACCCCCGCCAGGCGCTCGCGCTGACCCGCGATGACCGACGCGAAACTTCGGCTCTGGATCAGAAAAAGAAGCTCTTCTTTCCCGGACACGTAGTAGTAGAGTCCGGAGAGGGAGACCCCCGACGCGCTAGCGAGATCGCGCATGCTCGTACGATGGTAGCCGTGCTGCGCAAAAACGCGCGCGGCATCGGCGAGGAGGGCGTCGAGCTTCTGATCGTGCGGCGAACGGGCCATCCCCACCTCACGCGCCCAAACGGGAGATTCGAACGAGCGTTCGGTTTGAACCTATCCCCCAGCGTTGGGGGCGTCAAGGACGCTCTTAACGCGCGGTTGGGTGAGCCGTCTACCGCCTTGTGGGGATGACGGTGGACCTCCAGGGCGACGCCGCAGCCGACGACATCGCGCTGATCGAGCGCTGGCAGCGCGGTGACGAACGGGCGGCGACGCTCCTGGTCGAACGCCACGCCCAGCCGTTGGCTCGGTTCATCAGCAGCCTGGGCGCGCGGCACGCGGCGAAGGAGGTGGTGCAGGATACCTTCGTCCGAGCCTTCGCCTCGCTGGACCGGTTTCGTGCGGATAGCTCGCTCCGGACCTGGCTCTTCACGATCGCGAGGAACCTGGTCCGGGACAGAATGCGTGCCCGGCGAGCGCTTCGGAGCGTGGTAGAGGTGGAGGAAGAACATGCGGCGACCGAGCATGACGCGCTGGATGAGATGGTGGCGGGCGAGACGGCGTCGCGGTTGCGTGGCGCGGTCGCGCACCTGACGCCGACTCAGCGGGAAGTGTTCACCCTTCGCGTGAGCGAGGGGTTGTTGTACAAGGAGATTGCCGCCATCGTCGGCAGCACTGAAGGGGCGGCGCGGGTGCACTACTTCAACGCCGTGCGCACCGTCAAGGAGTTTCTCAATGACTGACTGTCCACGCGCTGACGTCCGCGACGTGCTCCCCGATTGGGTGCACGGCACGCTGGACGCGGCCACGCACGCCACGGTTAGCTCGCACGTCGCCCGCTGCGCCGAGTGCCGCGCCGAGGCGGAGATGCTGCGCGGGATGCGCGCCGTGCTTCGCGCGGCGCCGGTAGTCGATACGGCGCGAATCGCCGGGGCGGTGCGTCAGGCACGGTCGCGGCAGCGCCTCTTCACGCCGTGGCGTGCCGGGATCGGAGTCGTCGCGCTGGCCGCGTCGCTGGTTGCCGCGGCGGTTCTCGTTCGCAACGAGCCGCGCGGGGCACCGGGGGCCGGCGCCGGCCTGCCGATCGCCACGGCGCCGTCAGGGTCGGCACCGCACGTCGTAGATTCGCTACCGGCCTTACAGGGGTCTTCTCGCGCACCGCAGGCCGCGAGCGCCGAGAGCGCGAGTACGCTGGGGCCGTCGCAGGCGTCAAGCCCGCGCGCCGGGGCGGCGGCGGAGCTCTCGATGGGAGGTGGTATCGGCGACCTTGCCGACGACGATCTGGAGGCGCTGCTCGTCCAGCTCGATCGCGTCGACGCACTACCGCACGAAACGCCGGAACCGGTCGTGACGACGTTGACTGAGGGAAGATCATGAACGGATTCTGGTTCGTCTGGCTGGTCGTAACGTTTACTATCGCCGCGGCAGCGCCGGCCACGGTGGTGTACGCGCAAGACCCCGGCGCACCTGGCGCCCGGGGCCGGTCGGCGCTCGAGCAACGCGTGCGTCAACGCTTCGCCGAGGTCGTCCGTGACCGGGTCGGGCTGACCGACGACCAGATGGGCCGCCTGAGCGCCACGAACGATCGGTACGAGGAGCGCCGCCGCGAGCTCGTCGCCCAGGAGCGTCAGATCCGTATCGATATGCGAGACGAGATTCTCGCCGGCGATAGCGCGAACCAGCAGCGCGTCGCCCAGCTCCTCGATCAGATGATCAGAGTGCAACGGCAGCGGCTCGAGCTGGTCGAGCAGGAGCAGCGCGACCTAGCGTCGTTCATGAGCCCGGTCCAGCGCGCCAAATACCTTGCGGTGCAGGACCAGATCCGCCGTCAGATGGACGACATGCGCCGGCGCCGAAGCGATGGCGGCGTCGCGGCCCCTCGTGGGCAAGGGCGACGGGCCCCGCCAGATCGCTGATGGTGAGGCCACGCGCGCGGCGGCCGAGTTCCCGCGCGCGTTGAGCGTGGCCCCGTACGGGACTACATTTCGGCATCTCGCTCGGGTGGCGTAACCGGTAGCCGCGGGGGTCTCAAAAACCCCTGGCCTTACGGCCGTGCGGGTTCGAGTCCCGCCCCGAGCACTGACGAAGCGGCTTCCCTCGCCCATCGAGGGAGGCCGCTTTTCGTCACGCGTCGCGTGGCTTCCGGCTTGTGCCACGTTGGCGATGTGCGAGATTTCATCGCGCCTTCTCGCGTCGCGCGTTTCGCGGCAACAATGATGCGCTGCCGGTAGACTGCCGGACGCGCAATTCGCAGACATGGCGCGGACTCTCGACATCAGGGGCACGAGCAACGGTGGACGCGATCACTAAGCCGCAGCCGGGCGAGACAGCGGCGATCGGGCAGGGGGAGGGGGCCGGGGGCGCGGACCGGGCGAGCGATCAGGGTACGCTCGAGATCACGGACACGCGCACGAATGCGCGTTTCTCCGTGCCCATCGGGCCGTCCGGCACCGAAGGCGACACCGCGATTCGGACGCTAGATCTGCGGCAGGTGAAGCTTGCACCTGACGAGTTCGGCCTCATGGGCTACGATCCGGCGTTCATGAACACCGCCTCGTGCAAGAGCGCGATCACGTTCATTGACGGCGACAAGGGCATCCTCCGCTACCGCGGGTACCCCATCGAGCAGCTCGCCGAGAGAGCGACGTTCCTGGAAGTTGCGTGGCTTCTCCGCAACGGAGAGCTTCCGGCGCAGGACGAGTACGAGCGGTGGGTGCACGACATTACCTACCACACGTACGTTCACGAGAACATCAAGCGCTTCCTCGAAGGGTTCCGTTACGACGCCCATCCGATGTCGATGCTCTGCTCGACTGTCGCCGCGATGTCGTCGTTCTACCCGGAGGCGAAGAACATCTTCGATCCCGAGCAGCGGCAGATCTCGATCGTGCGCCTGCTCGCCAAGCTCCCGACGCTGGCCGCGTTCTGCTACCGGCACGTGAAGGGGCTCCCATTCATCTATCCCGACAACGACCTATCGTACGTCGAGAATTTCCTCTCGATGGTCGCGCGGATGAGCGAGTCGAAGTACACGGCCAATCCGGTGTTCGTGAAGGCGCTCGAGGTGCTCTTCATCCTGCACGCTGACCACGAGCAGAACTGTTCGACGAACGCGGTGCGCGCCGTCGGCTCCTCGCAGGTGGACCCGTTTTCTGCGATCGCGGCCGGGATCGCGGCCCTCTACGGACCACTGCACGGTGGTGCGAACGAAGCTGTGCTCGGCATGATCGAGGAGATCGACCACCCTAAGAACATCCCCGCGTTCATCGATGCGGTAAAGGGTGGGAAGGGGCAGCGCCTCATGGGCTTTGGGCACCGCGTGTACAAGAGCTACGACCCGCGCGCCCGAATCGTGAAGCAACTCGCCGACGAAGTGTTCAAGGAGATCGGGATGGACAAGGATCTCGAGATCGCGATGGAGCTCGAGCGCATTGCCCTCTCGGACGATTACTTCGTCTCGCGCAAGCTCTACCCGAACGTCGACTTCTATACGGGGCTGATCTACCGCTCGATGGCGTTTCCGACTGACTTCTTCACGGTGCTTTTCGCCGTGGCGCGGACCGCTGGGTGGCTCGCGCAGTGGGAGGAGATGTTGCTCGACAAGGAGCAGAAGATCGCCCGGCCGCGACAGATCTACACTGGATATCCAGAGCGGGCGTACGAGAGCAAGCTGGAAAGCAAGCACCCGCGGACGCGAAAGGATCCGATTCGCCGGTGAGGCAAGCTGGTTGCTCCCTCTATCCGGCGCCTCTAGCTTTCCGGCGCGCTCATCTCTCGCACCCCGCTCTCCACCCTTCATGCCGTCCTACCGCTTCGCACAGGTCCCCGCGCGGGGCGAGCCGATCGAGTACAATGCCGGCCGCCTCGACATCCCCGACACACCAGTTATCCCCTTCATCGAGGGTGACGGTAGCGGACCCGATGCGTGGCGCGCCGCTGTCCGCGTGTTCGACTCCGCCGTCGAGCGTGCATTCGACGGGGCGCGCGCCATCGCGTGGATGGAGGTTTTCGCCGGCGAGAAGGCGTTTCGCTGCACGGGCGAGTGGCTCCCCGGCGAGACGCTGGACGCGATCCGTGAATTTCGCATCGCGATCAAGGGGCCGCTGACGACGCCAATCGGAGGCGGCATCCGGTCGCTGAACGTCGCGCTGCGGCAGGCGCTCGACCTCTACGGTTGCATTCGCCCGGTCCGCTGGTTCGAGGGGGTCGGCGCGCCGGTGAAAGAGCCGCAGAACGTGGACATCGTGATCTTCCGCGAGAACACAGAGGACGTCTACGCGGGCATCGAGTGGCGCGCCGGAAGCGCGGAGGCGAATGAGCTTCGCCAGCTGATCGTTGGGAAATACGCGAAGCAGATTCGCGAAGGTTCGGCGATCGGCATCAAGCCGATGTCGGCGTTCGCATCGAAGCGGCTTGTTGAAATGGCGATCCGCTACGCACTCCGCGCCGGCCGTCCATCGGTCACGCTGGTGCACAAGGGGAACATCATGAAGTTCACAGAGGGTGCCTTCCGTGACTGGGGCTACGAGCTCGCGCGCGAAAAGTACGGTGACACCATCTGCACCGAGGCTGATCTGCGCGCCGCCGGCGAATGCGCCCGCACTGATTCGCTGGTGATCAAAGACCGGATCGCCGACGCGATGTTCCAGGAGTTGCTCCTGCGCCCGAGGGACCACTCGGTGATCGCCACGCCCAACCTCAACGGCGACTACCTCTCGGACGCGGCAGCGGCGCAGGTCGGCGGGCTCGGGATGGCGCCGGGCGCGAACGTGGGCGACGGGATCGCCGTCTTCGAGGCGACGCACGGCACCGCCCCTACGCTCGCCGGGCAGGACCGGATCAATCCGTGCGCACTCATTCTCTCCGGTGCGATGATGCTCGAGCACATGGGCTGGGACGATGCTGGACGCATGATCGTGCGAGGAATCGAGGGGGCGATCCACTCCAAGCGCGTGACGCACGATCTGGCGCGTCAGATGCCCGGGTCGACCGCGGTGTCCACGACCGAATTCGCCGACGGCATCATCGCCGCGATGGCCGCCTGACGAGCCGGCCCCCCCGGCTCGCTCCGCGCGCTCGTTCACTCCCCCTTCTGACCTACGGTCTGACCATCGATGGCATTGCGCCTTTCCGTCCGCCGGGCCGACTTCGGCTCCGTCGACTCCGCGCTCCTGGCGATCGCGCTCCCCAAAGATGCACGCCTTGACGAGCCGCTTGCCCCGCTCGACCGATTGCTCGGTGGGGCGCTCG
>JALZIF010000138.1 GCA_030860435.1 Gemmatimonadota bacterium
GAGCGAGCGTGAGGGCATCAGCGCGTCCTGAGGATGCCGAGCTGAAAATTGCCCGGGGGCGCCGACCCTTGCGACTTGATGCTGATGGTCGACATGTCGGACGCAGGCACGCCAAAGCGGACGAACGCCGCGCCCCCGCCCGTCAGGCTGACCAACGTCGAGGTATTGTCAGCCAGTTTGCGGACCTTGAGTCTGTACGGCCCGTGATTCTGGAAGCCAAGGTAGACAGAACGAAAGTTCCAGCTCGGCTGCGTGTACTTGGCGGGCACGCCAGACACCGCGTCGTCCGCGTACACGGAGATCGCCCAGTCACGGATCGCGTCGATGTGGTTGATCCCGCTCTCGCGGTTCAGATTGTCGACGCCCGTCCGTGTCGAGCTGACCAACGCTCGCCAGAACGACGATTCACTCCCGCCCTTCCGGTCCGCGAGGTAGCGCAGCATCTGCCACGTCGCGCCGCGCGTAGCGAGGTCATCGTCATCCGCCCACGGCGATTGGCCTTCCGGGTCCGGTAGGTACTCGTCCAGGCGCCCGAAGTTGCTGGTCTGGTACGCGTTGAACGCATCCACCCGCTGCGCCGACGCCCTGATGTCCTCGAGCGTCAGGTTCCCTCGAGGCGAGAGGCCACTCGCGTGATAGAACATCAGCTCCTCGGCAATGTGGCTGAGACCCTCGTTGAGCCACGTTTCCTCGAAATCCGAGGCGTCCGGGTTCTCGACCTTCAGGGAGCCGTTGATGAGGTGCTGGAACTCGTGCGCGATGACGCCGAGCGTGATACGCTGGACGAAATTCTTGTCGCGCTTGTTATTGTTGACCTCGCCATTGGGATCGGGCACCAGCATGTAGAACATCTCCGCCTCGTTGCTCCCGTCGCACGCGAAGTTGGGATCGGCGTGCGTGCGCGGGAACAGGTCGCGCGGGTGGAAGAACCCGCCGACGTACGAGCTGGATCCGGATTCGGTCAGCTCGTTCACGGCGCGCGTGAAGAATATCACCACGCGGCCATCGTTTTCGTCGATGTCCTCAGGCGTGCCGAAGTTGGAGGTGATCACCGGCCATACGTCGGTGTCGAAGTCGTTCCCGATGGCCAGATACTCGGCGTCGGTGAAGCCGCCGCTCGGGTTCGCTTCATCGGCGACGATGACGGCGCGCTGCGTCACCGCCTTGACGACGCCGGCACGGTTGTCGATGGAGCTCGTGGCGCAGCCGATCTGGGCCACGTTGAGGTCGAGACGGTCCCCAACCTGCGAGACGGCGCGCGAGGGGCTGTCCGGCGTGAGCGCCCGGCTCGGTGCGATGGTCCGCCGCGCCCGGCCGAGCCGCGCGCCAAGCTCTCGGCGCTCCATCGCCCGGAGGCGCGCATGGACCGCGCGGTCCGGCGTCAGCTCCGCGGCATGTGCCGCGCGCGAGAGCGACGGCCCGCCGGACGCGGGCGCCTCGAACGGATTTGGCGTGGCGGCGACGGCGACTATTCCATCGCCTATTACCTCGAGCTGTCGGTTAGCCGACCCGGTATCGGTGTGAACCGGGATCAGCGTGAAATCGGCGCCTGCGGAGCCGCCGTTCAGACAGAGCTCGCTCCGGTCTGCGCCCTGCAGCACGCGAACCTCACCGAGACCGAGAGTGAGCCCTCCCGCGCCGCAGCTATTGCCAGGGTCTGGCCCCGGGCCACTGTCGCCGCTGCAGCCGGCGAGGACGAGGAGACCGAACGCAACGGGGGGAATGAGACGGAACACGATCATCTCCTCGGACGCTCGTAGGGGCGCCGCCACTGGGTGGTACAACTTGCACGGGCTGTTGCCCGCCACGGCCGCACAAGAGAGCGCGTCAGCGACGGAACCCCGAAACCTAAACATCTGACGACCGAGTATCCACGGGCGCTATATACGACGTAGTGGGTCATTCTCGTGGTGTCATCTCGCAGGAGCGACTCCCGCAGGGGGAGCGAGTGTCGGGATCTGCCCGGCGCTTCCCGCAGGTTGGAGACCGGCGAGAAGATCCCGACACTCGCGCTGCTCCGCAGCGCTCCTGCGGGATGACGATCCCAGAGTGGCCCACTACCTATATATGACGCGTCGAAGGCACGGACGGCACGCCGCCACCGCCTCGACCGTTGCCAATGAAATTCAGACGGCTCAGCGCCGGTCACGGCGCCGGTTCAATCTTCCAGAAGTCGATGCCGCCTGCCTGCTGCCGTACGTCCACTGTCGCCACCGTCCGGAGCGCGCCAAGGTCGATGACCTCGACAGTTCCCGGTTCCGCGCCGATTCCCTCGACCGACACGAACGCGTAGCGGTCGTCCGGCGACACGACCACGCCGTGCACCACCTTCCGCTTGGTCGGAATTCGCGCGAGCTCCCTCGCGTTCGCGGCATCGAAGACCGACACCGACTGGCCGCGTTTGTTGGTCGCGATCAGCAAGCGTCCGTCGCTCGTGGTCGCCAGGTTGTAGACCCCATCGCCCGCCGGAAACCGACGCGTCAGGCGCCAGCTCTCGACATCGATCTCGACGATCTCGCTCGACTTGTTGCAGGCGACGAACAGCTTCGCGCCATTTGGCGACGGCTGTGCCCATGTCGGCGAGCAGCCCGCATCCCCTGGCGTGGGCGCCGTCATCCCATGCCCACCCATGTCATGTCCCGCGTGGCCGGTGCTCGCGGTCGCGTGCCGCGGCCCGCCCGGCATTCCAAGCTCTTTCCCCTTCGTCAACATGAAGTGCCGCGCGACAGCGAACGTGCGGGTGTCGATCTCGATCAACATGTCGTCCATCATGCACGCCGAGTACTGCTTCGTCCCCGCGGAATTGATGCGCGAGCCGTGCGGCATCACGCAGGTGGGAACGCGCGCAACCTCGGCCATTGCCTCCGCGGCGACGACCGAGACGGAAGAGGGCACCATGTCTCCATGGAGGTTGAAGTTGACGACGTAGACGTATTCACCGTCGGGCGTCACCTGCATGGTCGCCGGGAAGTTGCCGAGCTCGACACGACCGACGACGGAATCGCCATCGGTAGCGTACTTCCAGAGCGAGCCGAAGGGGGTACCGTGTGCGGTGGTGACGTAATAGAAGCGCCCGTCCGGGGAAAGAGCGAGGCCGTGGGGCCCGTCTGGCTCCGTCGGCGTTATCCCGACGGGGATCTCGCGCTCGACGCGCGCGCCGCCGGGCCCGAACCGGACGAGCGCGATCTGGTCCGCCGCCTCGGAGGCGACATAGACCAGATAGTCCTGCGTCGGCGACGCCAGAGCTCGGCCGGATGCAGGCGTCTGCGCTATGGCCATACCGGCGAACAGAGCGAGGCTCGCGACGCCTGGAACCGCGAAGCGAAGTCGGATCAACGAAACTCTCTCGAAGCGGTGGGAAAACGCGCAGACGCCACGCTGGATGCTAACGCGCCGGCACTGATGATGGTATACCGGCACAGCCCGCCCGGCGTTCCCGCCGCGCGCGCGGTTTGACACACTTTGGCGGCTGCCGCACCTTCCCGAGCGCGACCACCGCATTCGATCGAATCGTCCTGAACACAACGCTCGTGCCGCCCTCGACCACTCCAATCACTCCGGACATTCGCGCTCCGACACGCCTCCCCCACCCCCTCCCCCCCTCCTCCCCCGCCACGCAGTCGCCGTTGGCGACCGTCTTCACGCGGCAGGTCGGCATCGAGGTGCCGCTCATATGCGGCGCCATGTACCCGTGCAGCAACCCGGAGCTCGTCGCCGCGGTGTCGAAGGCGGGGGGCATCGGGGTAGTGCAGCCAATATCACTCACCTACGTGCATGGACATGAGTTTCGCGCCGGGCTGCACGGAATTCGCGCGGCGACCTCGAAGCCGATCGGGATGAACGTGCTCATCGAGGCCTCATCCAAGGTCTACCTCGATCGCATGCGGCGCTGGGTGGATATCGCGCTCGAGGAAGGAGTCCGCTTCTTCGTCACTTCGCTCGGCAACCCGCGCTGGGTCGTCGAGCGCGTGGCCCCGCTCGGCGGCATCGTGTATCACGATGTGACCGAGCGGAAGTGGGCGGAGAAAGGGGTGCAGGGAGGCGTGCACGGCCTCATCGCCGTGAACGACCGTGCCGGTGGTCATGCCGGCGGAAAGAGTGCCGCCGCGCTCGTCGGCGAGCTGGCAGGATTCGGGATTCCGCTCATCTGCGCCGGCGGCGTCGGGACGCCGGAGGAGTTCGTCGCCGCGCTCCGGATGGGATACGCAGGCGTACAGATGGGTACCCGCTTCATCGCGACGGACGAGTGCCGCGCACACCCGTCCTACAAGTTGGCGCTGATCGACGCGGGGGAGGGCGACATCGTACTCACCGAGCGGATCACTGGCGTCCCCGTGTCCGTGATCCGGACGCCATACATCGAGCGGATAGGGACGAAGGCGGGACCGGTCGCGCGCTGGATGCTCCGCGGTCGCCGCACGAAGCACTTCATGCGGACGATGTACGGTCTTCGGTCGCTCTGGCAGCTCAAGCGCTCATCGCTCGACGGGGCTGCTTCGACGGATTACTGGCAAGCGGGAAAGAGTGTTGCCGGGATCGAGTCGATCGAGCCGGCCGAAACGGTCGTGCGGCAGTTCGCCGAGGCGGCGAGGGCGGCGATGGTGGCTGAGGTGGGGGGCGGGGCGAGCGCGGCAGGTGCGGCGAGCTCGGCGGCGGCGGCGGGCTCGGCGGCTGCGTTGAGCCAACAGGACGCGGTCGAGAATCGCGATGTTGGCGGCGGCGATACTCCGTAGGGGTGTCCCTCGTCTAGTGAGCACGAGGGGCGCTTGTGCAACCTGGCGCGCGCCGGCCCTGCATCGGTCGGGATCACACGCCTGGCGCAGCCGGCCCCTCGCCGGAGCTCCATCATCGCGCTTCCCCGCACCCCGAACACCAATGCCGCTCCTCGCTCTCGCCGCCCTGCTCGCGCTGTTCGCCACTTCGGCCTGCGCCGGCGCCCCCGCAATCCGTGACCCGCAACCCGCCCCAATCGCCGGCCTCGGCTTCGCCGTCGACACCATCGTCGTCGCGCCGCCACCGAGCGAAGTCTACGCCGGCGGCACGATCCTTCTCTCCGCCGCGCTGTGGATGCGCCAGCAAGTCACGCCGGCACCCGATGCCAAGATCCACTGGACCTCGGATCGCGTGGACCGCGCGTGGGTCGCCGAAGGCGGCGTGCTGGTGCTCCTCGGGACGGGGAAGGTTTCGCTCACGGCCCGCTACGCCACGCTACACACGGTCGTGACGATCGACGTCAAGGACAATCCGGCCGCCGCTATTGCGCTCGGCTCGGATGCGCCGGTGCTGGTTTACCCAGGGGATACGGTTCGTTTTTCGGCCGCGGTGCACGCTGCTGACAAGGAATCGGTGGCGGATGCCCCGGTCAGCTTCGCGGTGAGCGCGCGGGGCATGCCTCACGCGGCCAGCGCGGCGATCGACACCGGCGGCCGTTTTGTGGCCACGCGCCCCGGGCTGTACACGATCGTCGCTGCGAGCGGCGCTGTAGCGGAGACCGCGACTCTGCTCGTCTCGGCGCTTGACGCCACGTACGGTGCTCCTGTCGCTGCGGACGCCGTCCGGAAGATCGAGGTCGAAGGCGTGGACTACGAGCCGCTCGTGGGTACCGCGTTCCCGCTGCAGGCGCGGGTATGGGAGCGCGGCGCCAAGGCGCCGCGGCTGGACGCTCCGGTCGTCTGGTCGTCGAGCGATCCCGCGCTGGCGCTGGTGGACGCGTCAGGCGTCGTAGCCTTCCGGAAACCGGGGCGAGTGACGATCACCGCCCAGGCCGGCACCGAGCGCGCGACGCGGAAGTTCGCCGTTCGCCGGTACGCCGCGGCGCACATGGCACTCACGATCAACGGCGCTGACATCCGCGCCGGCGATGCCGTGCAAATGCGGGAGGAAGTGTGGCAGAAGGGTGGTATGCCCGTCCGCGGCGCGCGGGTGAACTACGCCGTCGTCGCCCACGGGCCCGGCGCCTCCGCCGCCAGCGCGACGGTCTCGGACGACCGGATCTTCACGGCGCGTGAGCCGGGCATCTACACAATCATCGCCGAGCTGGGCGGAGTAGCGCAGCAGACAACGGTTGTTGTCCGAGGGCGGGGGGCGAGCGTTGAGCGTTAAGCGTTGAGCGTCGAGCGTCGAGCGTTGAGCGTAACAACACGACGGGCAGAACGCTGGGCCGCCTACACGTTCCATTCAGCGTTCCACGCTCAACGCTCTACGCTCAACGCTCTACGCTCTACGCTCTA
This sequence comes from Gemmatimonadota bacterium, assembly GCA_030860435.1. Classification (GTDB taxonomy): domain Bacteria; phylum Gemmatimonadota; class Gemmatimonadetes; order Gemmatimonadales; family Gemmatimonadaceae. The sequence continues at coordinate 6,231 of JALZIF010000138.1, forward strand.
CGCTCTACGCTCTGCGCTCTTCGCTCAACGCTCAACGCTCAACGCTCAAGCCCGCTAACACCCGCGCGAACCAGGCAACGTAGCGCTCGGGGTGCGCGGCTAGGTCGCGGCGGAGGTCAGTGAGCGATACACGGCGCCACTCGCTTACCTCGATAGGGTCCGGCCGTGGGTCCGCGTCCGTGGTGCCGACGAAAACATGGTCATACTCGTGCTCGTGTAGGCCACCATCGAGCGTGGCGGCGTAGGTAAACGTGAAAGCGTGGCGCAGGGGGCACTCGAGCCCCATCTCCTCGCGCAGGCGCCGAGTCGCCGCCGCCTCCACTGGCTCTCCGGGGCGCGGATGGCTGCAGCAGGTGTTCGACCAGAGCCCGCCGGAGTGATACTTACCGGCGGCTCGCCGCTGTAACAGGACCGTGCCGCGCGTGTCCAGTACGAAGACCGAGACCGCCCGGTGCAGCAAGCGTTGCCGGTGCGCATGGAGCTTCTCGGCCGTACCTGTCTCGACGTCGTTCTCGTCGACGAGGATGACACGTTCTTCGGCCGGAGCCTCGGGCATCAGAAATTTGGGCCGAAGAACACCGCGTTCGCGAATAGGGGAAAGAGCCCACGCCATAGATCGCGAAAGTTCGGGTCGCCCGCGAAGCCGATCACCCTCCCGCGCCCCACTCGCTCGGTCCAGAGATATGGCGTCTCGGCGAGGCGCTCCGGGACCTCGGGCCAGAGGTATCCCGCCAGGCGGAGGCGCGGACGCGCGGCATATCGCACCACCGCCTCACCCGGGCGCAGGTCGCGCGGAACCGTGTAGATACGGTCGCTGAATACCAGCACCGGAATCTCGACCTCGTGCACGCCGGCCACGAGCGGAGAGAGCGTGTCCACCGTCGCGCGGACGATCGCGCCGGGAACGCTGGCAGGGAGCGCCGCGCCGCCCGCGCTGTCGGCGTGGGCCGTGTCGCGGCGGAGACGCATGCGGGCGAGGCCCAGCCGCTCCGAGGCCAGCCACGCCGTCGCGCCGTCGATCGCGATCAGCGTTCCGCC
>JALZIF010000141.1 GCA_030860435.1 Gemmatimonadota bacterium
GTTTAGCGCGCACGCTCCCCTACGTCGCTGCCGCGGTGCTTCTTCTCGCGGCGGGTCGCCTCGGGTTCTCGCGCGTGCAAGAGGAAATGGCGATTCGGCGTCTCCCGGCGGCGCCGGCCGCGAGCCCGAACGTCCTGCTCCTGGTGATCGACACGCAGCGCCCGGACCACATGTCGAGTTACGGCTACCACCGTCCAACGTCGCCGCGACTCGACGAGATCGCGCGCGAGGGAGCGCTCTACGAGCGCGCGTTCGCGCACTCGTCATGGACGCTTCCGTCGCACGCCTCGATGTTCACCGGACGAGCGCTCCACGAGCACCGCGCTGGCCTCGTCGGCAAGCGGTACCTGGACGGGCGCTATCCCACCATCGCCGAGGTGCTGCGCGACGCGGGGTACGCGACCGGCGGCTTCGTGGCGAATACGTTCTGGTGCGGCCGTCACACGGGCCTTTCGCGCGGGTTCATCCGGTATGAGGATTTCTACGGGACGCTGGGCGACGCGGTGAGCCGCACCGTCCTCGGGCGGATACTCACGTTCGACGTGCTGCCTCGCATCATCAACTTCGACACGCCCGGGCTCAAACGCGCTGCTACAGTCAACGATGACCTGCTTGCCTGGATGGATGGGCTCGACGGACGTCCATTCTTCGCATTCGTGAACTATTTCGACGTTCACTCGCCGTATAAACCGCCTCTGGAGACCCGCGGGACGTTCGGCTGGCAACGGACGGTGGTCGTCGGCGCCGAAGCGCCCGACATCGGAGCGCTGGACAACGTCGTCGGGCTCCCACCGGCGGCGGAGCTCGCGCGGCGCATCGCGGGGTACGACGAAGCTCTGCTCTACGTCGACCGGCAGATCGGACGGCTCCGCGAGGAGCTCGAGCGACGTGGCGTTCTCGACAATACGATCATCATCGTCACCTCGGACCACGGCGAGAGCTGGGGCGAGCACGGGGTTATTCTCCACGGCAACGCGCTCTGGCGGGACCAGATCCAGGTGCCGCTCCTCATCCGCTATCCGAAGGGGATCCCCGCTGGTATCCGCGTCCAGCGCCCGGTCACCAATCAGTGGATCCCGGCGACGGTCGCAGATCTCGTCGGGCTCGACCGCGCGCAATTCCCAGGGCCATCTCTGGTCGGCGCGCTTTCGGGGAACGGGGCGGCGTCGGACACGATTCTGGTCCAAGTCGGCCGGCGGGGCCCGGAGGACGCGCCGATCGACGCGGGCGGAGAGAGGGAGAACGCGATAAGGAGATGGCAGCGCCAGGCGTGGCCCGCCGCGCGCGGTTGGGTAGTGGGGGTGTTACACGATCGTTGGCACTTCATTCTCGAGGAGTCCGGCGATACCGAGCTCTACGATGTGATCGCCGACCCAGGCGAGACCCGCAACCTCGCCGCCACGGCGGAAGGAGCGTCTACGGCAGCGCAGTTTCTCGCTTACCTCCGCGCGCTGCCGCTGGAGACGGGGTTGGCGCCCGCTCAGCGGGGGCGAAGGCGGGCGGCCGTGAACGGGCCCGGGGCGGAGGCAGATCGTTGAACGTGGCCACGGCAACCGCGACGCGCGTCGCGCTCTGCCTGGCGTTGTTCACCGGACTCGCCGAGGCGGCGCTGCTTGGCGCGGCGAAGATCGGTCTTGACCGCTACGTCCACCGCGATCCACAGGTCGTCTGGATGGCTCCGCTGTCGAACGCGGTGCTCTTCGTGGTTCTCCTCCTTCCGCTCGCGCTCATTCTGCGCGGTCGTGGCGAGCGCTCGGCAGTCCGAATATCGGCGACGGCGTTCGGATTTCTGAGCGTGTGGGCGCTACTCCAGCTCTCCACACGCCTCCATCCGGGCGCCGGCATCGTCCTCGCCGTCGGAGTCGCGTGGCAGGCCGGGCGACTGGCCGGCGATCGGGCCCCCCTCGTGTCCAAGGTCGCGCGACGCGCGCTCATCCCGCTCGTCGCGCTCGTCGTGGTGGCCGGCCTCGGATTGAACGCCCGTTGGGCGCTTGCCGAACGAGGGGCGCTCGCTTCGCTACCCGCGGCACCCGCGGGTGCGCCGAACGTGCTGCTGATAATCCTCGATACGGTCCGGTCGGCGTCGATGAGCCTTTACGGGTACGAGCGGCCGACGACGCCACGCATCACCCAATTTGCCGCCCGGGGTGCGACGTTCGATCGCGCGGTCAGTCCCGCCCCGTGGACGCTGCCGGCGCACGCCAGCCTCTTTACCGGGCGGTGGGCGCACGAGCTCTCCACTGGCTGGAAATCCCCACTCGACGGCGAGACGCCGACGCTCGCCGAGGCGCTCACCAGGGGCGGGTATCGTACCGGCGGGTTCGTCGCGAACTACACCTATACTTCGCGCGAGTCGGGGCTAGCGCGCGGCTTCGCCCGCTACGAGGACTACCGCGTCACGCCGGCGCACGCGCTCCGCAATTCGGCGCTCGGGCAGATGGTGTTCGGCCGCGCCCTGCTGCGCGGGGTACTAGGCCACCGCGACGTCATCGCCCGGAAGATGGCGCCGGTGTTGGCGCGGGATGTCCTCCGCTGGCACGATGAGGAGCCGGGGCGTCCCTGGTTCGCCTTCCTCAACTTCTTCGACGCCCACGACCCGTATCTGCCGCCGGCGCCATACGACACGATGTTCGCGCGCCGGGGCGCCCCGCGAAATCTGACGCTGGCGAACGAGCGCCCCGTAACGCCGGAAGAGGCTCGGCCCGAGCGAGACGTGTATGACGGCGCGATCGCCTACCTCGACGCCGAGCTCGGTGCGATGCTCGATTCGCTGCGCGCCCGAGGTGTTCTCGACAACACCGTCGTCATCATCACGTCGGACCACGGCGAGGAGTTCGGGGAGAACGGTCTCCTGGGCCACGGCAACAGCCTGTACTATCCGGCGTTATGGGTCCCGTTGGTGATCGTTTATCCGCGCGTCGTGCCGGCCGGCGTCCGCGTGCCTAACGCCGTCTCCACTCGCGACATTTCAGCGACGGTATTGCAGCTGACCGGCGCGGCATCGCCGCGCATGCCAGGGCGGTCGCTGGCGCGTTTTTGGGGGGAGGGCGGAGGGCGCGCGGGCGGAGATCCTGCTCTTGATCCGGCGACCGCCGACACCGTGCTCTCGATGGTCCAGCACGCGACGAATCTGCCGGCGTGGTTTCCCGTGAGCGACGGAACGATGCACTCACTGGTTGCGGGAATGTCGCATCTCATAAGGGACGGGAAGGGACGCTTGTCGCTGTACGACGTGGCGGAGGACCCGGACGCGCGAACCGATCTCGCGGCCGACTCCGCCGGGCGGGCGCGGGCGCGGCGTCTCGACGAAGCGCTGAAGGCGCTGACCGCCCAGTGAGCGACGGATACATGAGCGACACGCGCTTGACCGTTGCGGGCGTCCTCCGCCTCGCCGCCTGGGCGGCGCTGGTCACCGCGACCGCGGAGCTCGTGCTGCAGGCGGGGCTCAAGCTAGTGCTGGGGAAGTACACGCACACCGGGCTGCACATCGCGTGGATGACGCCGGTGGCGGACCTGATCGTCTTCCTCACCGCCGGTCTGGTGGTAGCCCTCTCGTCGCTCGCCTGGCGGCAGTTGGGCTCCATCGGCGTAGCCGTTGGGGTGGTCGCTTTCCTCTTCGCGGTCAGCATTCTGGTGAATGCGCGCCGGCTCCACCCTGTGGCCGTCACGCTGCTTTCGTTCGGCGTCGCGGTGCAGGGCGCTCGACTCGCTACCGCACATCAAGCGTGGACGATGGCGGTCGTGCGCCGATCCACTGGCCCATCGCGCCATCGCCGTGGACGCTTCCCACTCACGCGACGATCTTCACCGGCCTCTGGCCTCACGAGCATGGCGCGGAATGGTGGACGCCCCTCGACCGCGCGGCCCCGACGCTCGCTGAGGAGCTGGCGGCGCGCGGATACGCGACCGCTGGGTTCGTCGCCAATGTCTCCTACTGCAGCCGCGAGTCCGGACTCGCCCGCGGCTTTTCGCATTACGAGGACTTCACCGCATCACCCGGACGGGTCCTCGAAAGCTCGTCGCTCATCCGGGCGGCACTGCGCAGCCGCCAGGTCCGGAAGATGACCGGCTTCTACGAGCTTCCAGGACGTAAGCGGGCCCCAGAGCTCAACCGGAGCGTGCTCCGGTGGGTCACGGGCCAGGAGGAGGGGCGCCCGTGGCTCGTGTTCGTCAACTACTATGACGCGCACGCCCCATACCTCCCCGAGAAACCCTTCGATACCCTCTTCGGACCCGCGCCGCGCGGCGAGCCGTGGATCATCGAGGAGGCCGCGAGGCGATCGCCGCCGGATGATGTAGACGAGCTGCTCGAGTCGTACGAGGAGACGATCGCCTATATCGACCATCATGTCGGCGCGCTGCTCGACTCGCTAGATGAGAGAGGCCAACTCACCAACACGATCGTCGTCGTGACCTCGGACCACGGCGAAGCGTTCGGGGAGCACGGCCAGATGGGCCACGGCGAGGACATCCACATGGAGCTTCTCCACGTACCGCTGATCCTGGCGGGAACAACGCGTGTCCCAAGGGGCGTGAGCATCGCCGAACCTGTCAGCCTGCGTGACCTTCCGGCGACCTTGCTGGATCTGGCCGGGAAGCATGGCGATGTGATCCCGGGCAGCTCGCTCGCCGCCCGGTGGCTCGGGAATGGGAGCGGTCAGGGCTCCGCGCTATTCGGGAGCGACAGGCGGATGCGGTCGCTCGTCGACGGCGAGTACCATTACGTACTGGACCGGAGCCGCACGGAACGCTTGTACGCATTCAAGACGGATCCGATGGAGCAGCACGACCTCGCGCGAGCGCCGGGCGCGGACTCGCTACTCGCGCGCATGCATTGGCGCGTCGACCCGATCTTTCCCTCCCCACCATGGGGGAAAGATCGTGCGACGCCCTGACCCCTGGCGCGCGCGCCAATGATCGCGTTGCCCCTTCCCGCGGCGCGGACCCTCCCGCGGTCGCGCCATCGGGCGCCGACTACGTGACTGCCGCGGTCCTGCCGTCGACGTGGCGTGGCCTGACGATGGCCGCGGCGTATGCGATCCTAGCCGCCGCCGGCCAGGCCGCGTCGCTCCGGCTGATCGAGGCGGGCGCGGCCGTGCGCTACCAACACTACCGGCTCGACCGGCTCGAGGCGGAAGGCGCGGCGGCGGCGGCTGTCATCGTCGTTCAGCTCTTCGTCGTCGCAGTGGGGATGCGCCCGCTCTGGCCCCGCCTTCGCGCGTGGCTCGGGCACACGTTTGGATGGTGGCGCATGGTGCTTCTCGGGCTCGCCGTCGCCCTCACGAGCGCGGCGGTCTCCCGCGACGTCGCGACGCTGGGGGCGGAGCTGTTACTCGCGACACTGGTGCAGCTCGCGGCGGCGGGAACGGTCGTGCTCGCCGTGCGCGCCATGCCTGACGGCCCGCTAGTTCGGGCGCGGGCGCGTCTGAACCGGCTTCTCGGCGAGCCCGCGCCGGCCACGAGAGGGGAAGGCGATGCGGATCTACGGCCCGGAACGGTTGACCGCTTCGCCCTCCTCGCCGCTCTCTGGGTGGTCGCGGCGTCGGCGGTGCTGGCGGTTGTCTCCTATCAGCGGCATCCACACATCCCGGACGAGGTCTCATACCTTATCCAGGCGCGCTACCTCGCCGAAGGGATGCTCGCAATGCCAGCGCCGCCGGTTCCGGCCGCGTTCAACATCGATCTCATGCAGTACGAGCCGGCGCGGTGGTTCTCGCCTTTCCCGCCGGGGTGGCCGGCGCTCCTCGCGTTAGGCGTCGCCGCGGGCGTTCCGTGGCTGGTCAATCCGATCCTTGGCGGGATCATTGTCCTGCTAGCGTACGGTTTTCTGCGCGAGCTTTATCCCCGCCGGACGGCGCGGATCGGTGTGCTACTGCTCTGTGTGTCGCCGTGGCATCTCTTCATGGCTATGAGCATCATGAGCCACACGTTCAGCTTATGCGCCACTATGGCGGCGGCGTTGGCGGTGGCACGGCTTCGGCGTACGCAGCGGCTGCCGTGGGCGCTGGTTGGCGGAATCGCGATCGGGCTCGTGACTCTCATGCGCCCGCTCGAGGGAGTGGTGATCGCCGCCTTGCTCGGGCTCTGGATCATCGCCGGCGGCGGCCGGCGACCTCGCATCATCCCGGCGGCCACGCTTGCGCTCGGGGCCGCGCTCGTGGGAGTGGCGAACATCCCGTACAATCGTGGCCTCACAGGATCGCCCACCAGGTTCCCGGTGATGGCCTACTTTGATGCCTATTACGGACCGGGCGTCAACGACCTCGGTTTCGGCGCGAATCGCGGTGTCGGATGGGCCCTCGATCCGTTCCCGGGGCACGGGGCTCGAGATGTAGTGGTGAACACGCAGCTCAACGCTTTCGCGGTGAACATCGAGCTGCTCGGCTGGGCGACGGGGTCAGTGCTCTTGATCGCGATGTTGGTGCTCGGCGGGCGGCTGCGCCGCCCGGACTGGTTGATGCTCGTCGCCATCGCGGGGATAGTCGGCGTACACGCCCTGTACTGGTTCAACGGTGGGCCGGACTTCGGCGCGCGCTACTGGTATCTCATCCTCGTTCCGTGCATCGCGCTCACGGCGCGTGGGCTCGAATGGCTGGAGGTGCAGGTGGCGGCCTGGTATCCTCCTGCCCCCGAAATCATCGATCATGCAGTGGCGTGGGGGCCCCCCCCCAACATCGATTATGCACCGGATGCGGGGTCGGACCGGCATCGTTCCGACGCACGCGCCATCGCGCCGGTGCGTGCCCTGGCGGCGGCCGCGCTCCTCTCGCTCTGCGCACTACTCACCTTTCTGCCCTGGCGCGCGATCGACAAGTATCACCGCTACCGCGGCATGCGGCCGGACGTTCGGCACCTCGCCGAGCGTCACGGGTTTGGCCGGAGCCTGGTGCTCGTACAGGGGAGGCGCTTCCCCGACTACGCCTCGGCGGCGGCCTATAACCCGCCGGACGTGCGCAACCCGGATGCGCCGGTGTACGCGTGGGACCGGACGCCGCAGGTGCGCGCGGAATTGCTCGCGGCGTACCCGGACCGCCCGGTATGGGTGGTGAAGGGACCGTCGGCCACTGACGTCGGCTATCGCGTTGTCGCGGGACCGCTTGCGCCGAACGAGGTCGCGACGAGGGCGCCCGCGGCGGACCCACGGTTCGATCGAGGCGGAAGCAATACCGAGGGGGTGGTGCGTCCCAGCGCGACTCCCTCCTCCCCCCCCCGCGGGAAGGGGCGGAGCCAATGACTGCGGGATCTGCGACCGCACCGCACACTCACGCGCTGTCGGTAGTAGTCGTTCCGTACGCCGGGCGCGACTATCTCGCGCGTTGTCTGCGCGCCCTCGCAGAACAGCGGGGCGTCGGCCAACCCGAGATCATCGTGCCCGCCGACGATTCGACCCGGGACGTCGCGGCGCTCGAGCGTGAGTTCCCACGTGTCCGCTTTGTGCGCGTGGCGGGACGGCTGGGCCCCGCCGCGCTGCGCGGCGCCGGGGTGCGTGCGAGCCGCGGATCCATCGTGGCGCTCACGGAGGACCACTGCATACCGAGCGAGGACTGGTGCTCCGGTATCCTCGCGGCGCACCGGGCTCCGCACGCGGCGATAGGCGGCGCGGTGGAAAAGGAGGGCGACGACACGCCGCTCGCCTGGGCGCTTTACCTGTGCGATTACGGCCGCTACATGCGGCCGCTCGCAGAAGGGCCCGCGGCGTACCTCACCGACTGCAACGTCTCGTACAAACGCGCGGCGCTCGATAGCGTCGCGGAAGCGTGGAAGACCGAGTTCCACGAGACGGCGGTGCACTGGGCGCTGGCAGCGCGGCGCGAGACGCTCTGGCTCTCCCCGCGGATCGTCGTCAGGCAGCAGCGCGGCGCCCGCTTCGCCTCCGCACTCGGTGAGCGTTTCGTACACGGGTGGATCTTCGCAGGCACGCGAGTCGCGGCCACCTCCATCGCCCGCCGTGTCGCGAGTGCGGGCACGGCCGCGCTGCTCCCTGCGCTGCTCGTCCAGCGCGCGGCCGCGAACGTCATCCGCAAGCGGCGCCACGGCGGTCGCCTCGTGCGCGCCCTCCCTGTTATGCTCGCGATGACCACCGCGTGGTCGCTCGGGGAACTGGTAGGGTACGCTGCTGGGCGTGGGCCGGCCGCACGCCGGGCGGAGAGCGCCGAATGAAGTGGAAGGGCGTCGAGCTGTGCTGCCCCGCGTGCCGCGGCGCACTGCGCGAGACGGGTGACCATGAGCCGGAGCTGCGCTGCGATGCCTGTGACCGCAACTTCCCGATCATTCTCGGCATCCCCGACCTTCGCATCTTTTCTGACCCTTACATCAACATGGATGCGGACCGCGCGAAAGCGCGAAAAGTCGCGGAGCGCTACGAGGATCTCGATCTCCGCGGACTCGTCGAGTACTACTACTCGATGACGTCGGTCGTGACGCGGCGTCAGGCGGCGGCGTTCACGCACGGGCTGCTCGCTGGCCCCGCCCGCGCCGAAGACGCGCTGCGGTCATGGGAGGGCGCCGTCCCGACAACGCCGTCCGGATGCATGCTCGAAATCGGCTGCGGCACCGCACCCCTCCTGGTCGCCGCGCGCCCGCGCTACAGAACCGTCGTCGGAGCGGACATCGCCTTCCGGTGGCTCGCGGTCGCCAAGAAGCGGCTCGCGGAAGCAGGCGCGGACGTCCCGCTGCTATGTGCCTGCGCCGAGGCGCTCCCGCTGCGCGACGCGACGTTCGATCGTGTCATCGGCGACTCGGTCATCGAGAACGTGCAGGACCCGGAGCGATCGCTGGCCGAGGCGCACCGGGTACTGCGTCCCGGCGGTCGCCTCTTTTTGTCGACCTCCAACCGGTTCAGTCTTGGGCCCGACCCGCAAACCGGTGTGTGGGCGGCGGGCTATCTGCCGCGGCGGGTCCTCGAGGCACGCGTCAGGCGGCAAGGGGGTATCCCGCCCAAGCGCCGACTTCTGTCCGGCAGCGGGCTGTCGCGTCTGATTCGGCGCGCCGGGTTCGCGCGCGGCGCGCTCTCTCTCCCAACCTTTTCGGCCGAGCAACTTGCCCACTTCCCGCTGGGCATCCGCCGGCTCGTCGATGCGTATCATGTCGCGGCCCGGCTGCCCGTGAGTCGCCATCTTTTGTTCGTCTTCGGCCCCAAGCTGTACGCGACGGCGAAGAAGACAAATGCCTGACGGACAACCATCGAGGCGAGCGCGCTACCGACGACCGAAGACCCACGGCGGCGACCGAGTGTCAGCGGAGAGAGGGCTACCCTGAGTGGAGGTGCACGTGACGAATCGGACCGGCGCGGGGCGAGAGCTTCCCGTGGTGCGGACGGGGCAGGGGAGCACGAGGCTCACCAGGGAACAGTTCGCGCGGCGGCTTCGCGAGCGATTTTACGATCCGGCTTTCGAACCGCTGTCGCTGGACGTCGAGCGCCTCGTCGCGGTCGCGTGGGACGCCTACGATGACAATCGTAAGAGCCCGCGCACGCGAAAGGCGGGTCCGGGCTTCGCGGACCCGGACTATGAGCTCCCGATCGAGTGGATCGAGGCTCGCAACAGTACTCTCGAGGCCGCCGCTCGCCACCGCGATCCGGCGTCCCCGGCCCGCATTCTCCTAATCTGCGCTGCCGCGCGCAGCGACGAGACCTGCCCGGGCGAGATGTCGAAAACCTTCCGCCTCGTCACCGCCGCGCGCGAGGTAATCGAGGCGGCAGATCGCTTCGACTGCGACGTGCTCGACCTCAGCCACCTGACGTCCGCGTACGGGCGCCAGATTCTCCCGTGCAAGGCATGCGTCTCGACCGCGATGCCCCTCTGCCACTGGCCCTGCTCCTGTTATCCGAACCATGCCATGGGGCAGGTGAACGACTGGATGAACGAGCTGTACCCTCGCTGGGTAGCAGCGCACGGCGTCATGATCGTGACGCCGGTATACTGGTACCAGGCTCCGAGCGTTCTGAAGCTCATGATGGATCGTCTCGTCTGCGCCGATGGCGGAAACCCGGATCCGACATCCACGGGCGGCAAGGACCCGAAGCGCGCGAAGCAGCTCGAGCTGGACGGCTGGCCATACCCTCGCCACCTCGCGGGGCGGGTCTTCTCCGTCGTCGTCCACGGCGACGCCGTGGGGGCGAACACTCTCCGGCGCTCGCTCGTCGACTGGCTGAACGACATGTCGCTGGTCGAGGCGGGCCGCGCGGCGTCGCTAGACCGCTACCTTGGCTATTACGAACCGTACGCCACCAGCCACGAGGCGCTCGACCGCGATGAGGCGTTTCATGAAGAGGTGCGCAACGCGGCGCGAAGCCTCATCGCCGCGGTGCGGATGACTCGCACCGGCCGGCGCGAACCTGACGATGGCCTGGAGCAGCCGCGCCCGAAATAACCGCCGCGCCGCCGGACCCGGACCCGCCATGAACGCCACCCTCATCGAATCGCCCGACGAGCACCACTGGGTGCTTCTGGATCATCGCGTCACGCAGCTCGTCATCGATCCAGGCTCGCTGCGCGTCCAGACGTGGTCGCTGGACGCTTCGGCGGAGATCCGTCTCGCCGCGCCGTTCACGGTGCGCGTGGGAGAGGGAGTGGCGCGGACGCTCGACCCGGAGGCCACCGAGAGCCTCGCGCCAGCGCTCGCTCTGTTGCGGCGCAGCGTGCGGAGCCTCACGATCACCAGCGGCGCGGAGCTGACTATCACGCTGGCGGACGAGGCTGTGCTCCAGGCGCGAGCGCACCCACGCTGTGCGGCGTGGGAGCTACAGGGTGGCGGCGCGCTGGAGGGAGTGGCGTACAGGTGCCTACCGGGAGGTGGGCGACCCTGGTGACGCGTCTCCCGCAATCAGCGCGGCTCGGGGGAGTCGCCGCCACACAAGCCAAAGCACCACGGCGGCGAGGCAGAACAGCGGGAGGGGCGACGTTCCTTGCCTGACGAATGGAGCGTAGGCGTCCGCAGTGACTTCGAGTGTGCGCAGCCATGGGAGCTCGAAGCCGCCCGCAAAAATGCGAGCTAGCGACACCGGCACCGCTTCCCGCGCCATTGCCACGCTCCACGAGACTACGACGGTCGGGACGACGAGCAGCCCTATCACCGCCGCCGGTGCCCTGAGGAGCACCGACACGAGCGCGAGAAAAAGGAGCGGCGCCGCCGGGACCATATATCGCACCCCCGTGTTCCATTGCAGAAGCGCGAACTGGTTGGCGCTGCTGAAGAGAAGCAGCGCGATGGTCGCGCCGAAGATGAGCGCGAGCTCGCCGCGGGCGAGTCGCGCCGCCCTCGCCAGCCTGTCAGGGCGCCCACGCAGGAAGGGAGCCGCGAGCGCGGCGACGAGCATTGGGCAGAACACGAAGAGTCCATAGCGCGGGTCGAACAGGTTCCGGACGAGTAGCTCGGCCGTTGGGAGCGTCATCCCGTTCCATCCGTACACGCTGTAGCGTGTCGGGGGCATGTAGCGCTGTGCGGGAAAGAGCGGGTGTCCGAATGCCGCCCACTGGTACGCGAGCAACAACACCATCGGCCCGATGGCACCGAGCGAAAAGAGCGCGCCCGCGCGCAACGCGCCCGCCGCGGCGCCGCGCGACCAGCCGATCCAGATCGCCCAAAGTCCAAAGGCGACAATGAGCGGCACGCCGCTGTAGTCGGACAGCACAGCGAATCCCATCAGCGCGCCGGCGCCGACCAGTGCGTGCGCCGGTGGGGCGCTTTCGATGGCGATCGCGGCGGAAGGATGCGATGAAACGGGCACGCCGAGGCCATCTTCGAAATCGGGGGGGGGCCCCGAGCCGGCCCGCCGCGCGGGGCGCGGCCACGCCAGCAGCACGAACGCGAAGAGCACGCAGTGGGCAATGATCGCGTTCTGATTCAGGAACCCGGAGCGGAAAAAGACCGGTGTCCCGAGCGCGTAGAGCAGCGCCAGCCAGAGTGCGCGTCGCTGGTCGCCGAGCCGGACCCGGAGGAAGAGGAACATGACGACCGCGGCGAGCCCGCCGAGCGGCGCCATCAGCCCCGCGTGCATGGACGCCGCGGCCAGAGCGAGCTTGACGTCGAGACCGCGCGCCCGCGCCTCGTTCATGAACCGGGTACGGTTCGGTCGCGGGTCGTCGTACACGGCGTCAGGCTTCGGCCGGGCGAGCTCTGGTTTCGCTCGGAGAATCCCGGCGATCATGGGCCGCGCGACGGCGTACGGCAACGCGCCGAGCATCGACGCGCCCGGGTTGTTGTTGATGTACGCGCCGCGCCCGGAAATCTCGAAGAGGTCGGGGTGTAATCCGAGGTACTCGTCCACGCGAACCGAGAACCGCTCGCCAAGCGTGATGGCGAGGTACGTCTCCCGCACGACGTTGGTGGCGAAGTGAAGCAGGTAGATTATCCAGACGGTGAGGAAGAGGCGTGGCGCGACGCTCACTCGTCCCTCAATCTTCCACGACGTGGGTCGCGAATACCTGGCGATACTCGGCCCACTTATCATCGTCGAAGCCAGTAGTCGTCAGGCAATCCGCCGCCCGGTACGCCATGTAGAGCGCGTGGTGGGTGTTGTCGTGTGCGAACAGCCCCTGACGGCCGTACGTGAGCAGGCGGGGCAGGCTCTCCGCCCACCGGTCAAGCACGCCGAACGGACGCTCGTAGCCTGTGAGGTAGATCGGGTAGGCCTGACCGAGCCGGCGCGTCCGCACCGCCACAGGCCGGCGCATGAGTGGCAACCCCGCCGCCGCCAGGTCGTCCGCGACGAGCCGGCCTAGCTCGTCGTCGGACATGCGCCAGTGCTCGTCGCCCACCGCGCAGGGCAGTTCGGCGCACAGCGTCGTTCGCCCGCGCGGCTCCTCGAGCGCGGCGTAGTTCTTGGGCTCGGAAAGGCGCGTGATCGCGATGTCCGCGGCGGGAAAGTAGTGCGCGTCGTACTCCGTGAAGCGATCCGCGTCCAACTCGAGGTACACGAGGATCATCCCGCGGTAGGTTATCTCCCCCGCGGCCTCTCGCACCTCGGGCGGCGAGGGGGGATACACAACGCGCGCAAGGACCGAGATCGGAATCGTGGACCACACGTAGTCCGCCGCGAGCGTTCGCGTCTCGATTGGGCTGTCGTTCCCGTCTCGCCCGTCGCCGGGAGCGCGCCGCTCCGCGGTCACTTGCCACTTCCCGTCCGGCGGATCGCAGAGCTGCAGTCTGGTCACGCGCCAGCCGAGCATCAACTGCGCCCCTTCCCTGGTCGCGGCGTCGGCGTACGCCTCGCTGATCTGGCCAAACCCGCGGCGGGGGTAGAAGAACCGCCCCGCGCCGGGCGGCCGGAGGCCTGGGACCGCGGTCAGAACCTTTTTCACCAGTTTGCCGAACGACCCGGCAGACACACGCCTGCGCGCCTGAATCCCGCTCAGCTCTTCCGGGTCGCGTCCCCAGATCTTCCGCGCGTACGGGAAGTAGAAATCGCGGCAGATGGTGGGCCCCAGGTTCGCCCAAAGAACCGACGCGAAGGTGTCTCCCTCGCTAGGCTTGGCGATCGCCTTGCGTACCATGTCGCGAAGCGTCCCCACCGCAAAACCTTTGTCGAGCCGCAGCAGAAGGTCAACCGGCTTGAGGGGAAAATGGATGAGCTTTCCGCGTAGATGGATGCGTCCATGCCGCGGGCGGTCGAGCAGATCTCCGCCGAGGAGACGGCGAATGTCGCCGAGGATCTCTGCGTCGCACGCGGGGTGGAGCCGGTGGCTCCCGTAATCGAGCCGCTGTCCCCCCGCCTCGAAGCTGCCCGCGTTGCCGCCGACGACGGGGTTCTGCTCGATGACGGTCACGCGAGCGCGCGGGGCAACCGCACCAGGAGCGTCTGTACGGCGAAGCTGATAGGCTGCGCCGACTCCGGCTGGACCGGCACCCAGAACGACGACGTGCGGCTCGGGCATGCTAGCGGGATGCGGTGAGAGCGGTGTGGTGAGACGTGGCGCCGGCCCGCTCGGCGTCTCCTAATGCGCGCCGGCCGAGCACCCACCAGACGATGCCGCCGAACAGCCCGCCCGCCATGTTGATGGTCTGCCAGAGCAGCCCCGCGACGGCGCCGCGTGCGAGTGGGACCCCGAAGGGAGCGAGAAGCCCCGCGAGCGCGGCATCCCGCACAGCGATCCCGCCTAGCGAAATCGGCATCAGTCCCGCGACCTTGGCGAGCGGCCAGGCAAGGAACCAGACCGAGAGTGGCACGTCGATCCCGACTGCGCGTCCGATCCAGGCGTTGAGGACGACGAAGAGGCTCTGGATCGCGATCGAGAGGGCGACCGCTACCGCCGCGCTCCCGGGACTGCGCGACAGGCGCCGCAGCGCGACGAGGGCGCGCCCAACGGAGCGGCGAACCTTCCGCGGCCAAGCGACCAGCGGTCGGCGTAGCGCGAGTGGGAGGAAGAGCGCCGCGCTCACCACCCCCGTGACGAGCAGGATCACCACCGCCTGCGCACCCCAACCGGGCAACTCATCGCGCGAGAGCAGCGCACCAGCGGCGATCAAGAGCCCCATAGTCCCGATGTCGATCACCCGATCCGCAATCCCACCTAACACCGCGGCTTCCGGCCGACCCGTTCCGCGCCCGACTATGGCGCCTCGCAGCACATCACCACCGATGATGGTGGGAAGGTAGAGGTTCGCGAACAGCCCCGCGAAGTAGGCGCGAACCGCGTCCAACAGCGGCAGGCCGGCGAGGCAGGCATTAACCAGCGCGCGCCACTTGAGCGCCCCCAGAAAATGTCCGGCGATGAAGAGCGCGAACGTCCCCAGCCAAACGCCGGCGGAAAGGCGCGATGCGGCTTCGCGCACCTCCTGCCAGGGCAGAACGACGAAGAGCAAAGCCAGTAGGCCGCCGCTGACCGCGACCTTGAGCAGGAAGCGGCGCGAGTTGCGCCTATGTTCGGCGCGCGGCGAGCCAGGCATAGCAACTGACGAAAAGGAGAATCGCGAGCACGTAAACCATGACGTGCTCGAGGAAGTGCCCAGCCACCGCCGCCGGTAGGCTGCTCGCGAGGTACGTCACTGCCCCGGACGGGGCGAACTGGGGATTCGTCACCGCGACGTCTCCACCCCCACGTCCACCCGATCCCTGCGCTGCGCGAGGTGGCCGAGGTTGTTCGCGATACGCGCGTTCTGGTCTGCCAGGAGCCCAACTGCCCAAACGATCAGGGCGCCAAGGATCCCCAGTAACGCCGTCTCGGACAGGTTGTCCTTGAAGATGTCGTAAACGAACTTCAGCGCCCCTCCAACGAAGAGGAACCCGCCCAGCGGAATGAACACCTTTAGCGGATTGAAGAAAACGATCACCCGCAGGATGAGCAGCGTGAAGTCGTAGGCGTGGCGAGGCCGGATCTTGGACTGCCCTAGCCGTGCATGGTAGTCGATCGGGATGTACTCCACTGCATAATCGTTCGTAGTCGCGGCGAGCGTGATCGTCGTTGTAAAGGAGAATCCTGACGGAAGAAGGTGATCGTACCGCTCCACCAGGTCCCGGCGCATCAAGCGGAGTCCGGAGTTGATGTCCGGCAGCTCGCGCCCCGCGAGGTAGCTCGCCAACCAACGGAGAAACGCCTTTGCCGGCCGTCGCTCGAGCGGGATCTTCACCGTCAGGCCGGTGCGCGCACCGACCACCATTGCGTTGGCGTCTGAAGCCGCGAGGAGGCGCGGGATCGCCTCGACAGGATAGGTGCCATCGGCGTCT
Source organism: Gemmatimonadota bacterium (assembly GCA_030860435.1). Taxonomy (GTDB): domain Bacteria; phylum Gemmatimonadota; class Gemmatimonadetes; order Gemmatimonadales; family Gemmatimonadaceae. The sequence continues at coordinate 15,665 of JALZIF010000141.1, forward strand.
GTGATGAGAATCCAGTCGTAGCGCGCGTTGGCGATCCCCTGCTTGAGTGTTGCGCCATAGCCGCGGTTCCGCCGCCGGCGAAGGACGCGCGCGCCGGTAGCAGCAGCAACAGCAGCAGCAGCGTCGGCGGTTCCATCGCCCGAGCCATCATCGACGACGATGATCTCGTACTTCCAGCCGCACCGCTCCATCACACGGTGCACCTCGCGAATCTGGCCGGCGACGTGCGCGGCCTCGTTGTAGGCGGGGATCACGACCGAGACCGCGTGGTCGAGCGCCCGGTGGTGCAGGTCGAGGATCTCTTCCACGGGACCTAGGGTTGGGCCGGGTGTGGTGGGGCTATCGAGGCCGTCGTGGGCGGGCCGCGTCAATTCAGTCTCGGTCACGGTCTGTGATGTCATCCGCGCACCATCACGATCACGGCACCCCCGCCGACGGTGCCGGGGAATTCCGCGGCCGGGGTGTATGCGCCTTGAATCCTGCTCCAAAGGTCGGGCTCCGTAGCACGGAGGCGCGCGGGAAAGGTATAGACCAGCCACGTCCGTCCGTGCCCCGCCTCGATCGCCTCGAGCTCGGCCGCGGACGCGGCGGTCCGCCATCCCGTCGCAAGCCAGCGCTCGTACGGGAAACGCGTCAGGTCCACCGCCACCACGGCATCGCCCGCCGCGCGCGAGCTCTCCACGAAATCGCGGGCCGCAACGAAATCCTGTTTGGGCCGCCACGCCCGCGGCAGAATCGCCGCGCTCCCGATCGCGAGCAGCGCGATCGCGGCCGTGGCAAGCCGCTGCGCGAAGAGCGCGCGCGGGGGCAGGGCGAGCGCGGCGAGCGCGTAGATGCCCCGGACGGCGATCAGCACCGCGAAGCCGGCGGCGAAGAAAAAGAGGCGCGGCCAGAGATTGTGCTCCGTCAGGAGCATCACCGTGGCGGTGAGGAATGCCGGGAGGAGCATCACCACAACGACCGGTGCGCTCCGGCGCCAGTAGCTGACGAGTCCCGCGCCCCCGACCACCGACGCTCCCGCGATCGCTACCATCCCACCCGGCACGCCCGTGGCCAGCCCGCGCACCGACTCGGCGAGGAACCAAAGCGGGTTCTTCCACTCTGTCTGCACCCCGGACATCGTCGGTTTGGTGGCGGTGACCAAAAGCTGCGGAAGAACTGGAGCATAGAGCTGGATCGAGATCGTTCCAGCGAGAACGAACCCGGCGAGGGGGAGCCAGGCGGCGGTGCCTAGCCCGTGGCCGCGGGCACGCCATGCGAGCCACGCCCACACCAGAAAGTGCGCGGTGGTGACGAATACGGCCGACGTGTGTGTGTATGCGCCGAGCGCGCTTGCCGCGGCGTACGCGATCGCCAATCCCCAACCGCGCGCCTCGCGGGCCCGCAACAACCTGACGAAGAGCGCGGTCGACACCAAGGTGAAGAAGAGGAGCCCCGTGTAGCCTCGCGCATTCTGTGAGAACCAGACGTGATGGTACGAGACGGTGAGCAGCGCCGCCGCGAGGAGCGCCTCGCGCTTACTCGTGACTAGCGTGCCGAACCAGTAGGTCGCCCACAGGCTTCCCACGCCGAAGACCACGGCGGGTAGGCGCAGCGCCCACGCCGTGTCGCCGAGCGCGCCGATGCTCCCGTGCGCCATCAAAGAGTAGAGAAGATGCTGGTTCTGGCTGTCGAAGGTCGTAAGGATCGCGCCGGCGGGTGCGCGCGCGTACTTCACGAGGGAGGTGATCTCGTCGTACCAGAGGCCCTCGCCGAGGTGCCAG
>JALZIF010000163.1 GCA_030860435.1 Gemmatimonadota bacterium
GGTGCACGCAGGCTGGTAGTATCGCCGCTACGACGAGCGCGGCGAGGGCTGTCGGGACGCGCGGGCGCATCAGGCAAGTCTCCTGTTCGGATTGGAGTGCAAGTGGCGGATCAAGCATCTTAGCGCACTACTGTCGCGAAACGTTGGAGCGTTGAGCGTTGAGCGTTGAGCGTTGAGCGTCGAGCGTTGAGCGTCGAGCGTTGAGCGTCGAGCGCCGACCGTCGAGGGTTGAGCGTTGCGGGTCAGGGCCAGGCGCGCAGGCCCAGACCCTGGCCCGGGCCCAGGCCCAGGGCCCCGGGTCTGGGTCTGGGTCTGGGTCTGGGTCTGGGTCTGGGTCGCTTACGCCTAACGCGAGCATTACCTCTGTGACGGAAGGCGCCAGCGCCTCGTCATTCTAGCGGTGACTACGCCCGCCGGCCCTCCCTGATCGCCGATATCTGTTCCCCGGTCCCCGTTCCCCCAATGCGTCCCTCCCTCGCGCGCGCCGCTGTGCTCGGCATGATCCTCCTCGCCGCCGCTTGCTCGGCAGACAGCGCCCTCGCGCCGGAGCTTCCGGCCGTGTCGATCGAAACGTCGGTCGTTGCCACGGCCTCCGGTCACAGCACCGCGAACGACGTTCTTTTCCTTCAGGCAATATCCTACGAGCTCGGCGGGTCTGGGATGAGCGCGTCGGTCCAGGGCGCTAACGGTCCGTCACTCAGCGTGACGTACGGCGGTCTCAACTGCGCGTTCGACGCGGGCCGCCAGCGGCACGTTTGCCCGCAGATCGTGCTCGACAGCATGACGCTGAGTGCCGAGTATGCGCTGTACGCTGACGACGCGGTGCAGACGGCGTACGATGACGTCTCGACAGACTCGGCGGAGATCTGGTATAGCGCCGCCGGCCGTCTCGTGAATCCGGATGGCGCGGCCGACATCGGCCGCACCCGGACGCTCAAAGTGCGTGGGCTCTCTGGCACCGAGACGCAGCGGATCTTTGGCGGTAGCGGTGTGACGCGCGCGGAGGGGATCATTAGCGGAATCCCGCTCAAGACGTACGTTCTGAACGACACGACGACGGCTACGGACGTCGTGTACGGTGTTCCGTTCATCTCGAACGTGTGGCCCAAGTCGGGAACGCTCGAGACGCGCAGCCAGCTCGATGTGAGCAACGGCCTGACGACGACGACCACGCATCGCCGGGTGACGATCACCTTCAGCGGGACCCAGACGGCGGACATGGACGTGGACGGCGTCGCTTACAGTCTGGATCTCGCGTCGGGAGCGGTCGCGCGCAAGCCGTAAGAGTCGGGGTCTGGTGCGGCCGGGACGGTATTTCTTTCCGCGACCGCCCTGGCGCAGCCTGACGGCACCGCGTCGCCTGACGCGTCCATCTCTCCCTCCCGCCCCGGCAGCCGCCCCGAGACCGGGTTGAACGCTCGCAGCACCTCCACGTGCGGCAGCACGAGCGTCTCCCGGAAGTGGCCGAGCATCCCTTCGCCGTCGTAGCGCTGGCGGAAGACCGTGGCCGTCATCCCCATGAGCGTGCGCACGTGACGGCCGAAGCTCTGGGGCGAGCTGTAGTCGAGATGGTTCGACACGTTGGCGACCGAGTAACCCGGGTTCTCGAACAGGCGTGCCGCCTGTACCAACCGCGCCGTGGAGAGGTAGCGCTTGGGCGCCGGGAGCCGGGTGCGGAAGAAGCGGCTCATCAGCGTCGACGGTAGCACGCGGAGCTGCACTGCGAGTGCGCGGATCGTGGCGACGCGCACAGGTCGCCCGAACAGGAGCTCGAAGAAGCGATGGCACGCCTCCGGCGCGCCGGCGAGGTCGAGCGCGAGCTGGCCGAGAGCGACCCGCTCGACGTCGCCGGTGCGGTCGGTCATGAGCAGCGATCGTAGCTCGCGCCAGCCGGCCGGGCTTCGCACGTCAATCAGAGTCCGCACCCCGGAGCTCCCGATCGAGAGAACCGTCCGCGGCGTCGCCGGGGCGACCTCGGAGAGGAGCGCCACCGCCGGAACGCGCGGGAATTCGCGCACCACGCGGGCGAGTGAGGCCGCCTCGCGCTCGTCGCAGCGCGTCACCGACACCAGAATCGCGCCGACGCGCCGTTGCCGGAGATCGCGCAGCACCTGGTCCACGGTATCGCGGTGGACCGTCGCGTACAGGCCATGCCCCGCGGCGTCGACACGCATGCGTTCGTCGCGCGTCAGAACAGTCGCGACCGGTGGGGGGGGCGGTAACGGGCGGGCTGGGGGCGGGGTGCTCATGCGGAGTCCTCCTATGAGCGGTGCGGCGCGGTCCCACCGCGCGTGATGCTGACCGAACGGGGCGCACACGGTACCTTTCCCGGTCAACCACCCGTCACCAGCCGGGAGTCATGTGATGCGCACCGTCGCCGCCGTCGTCATGCTGCTCGTCGCCGCCAGCACGTCCCCGGCACAGGGACCGAGGGCCCGGGACCAGGGGCCGGGAGTGACCACCGTCGCTGTCTGGCCGGCGGTCGCTGATTCCGGAGCCCTCGACTCTTTCGTCAGGCAGCATATCGATGCCCGCGCGGCGCGGAGTCCCGAGTGGGCCACTCGCGTCGGCCTTCACACGGCCACTGACCGCCTCGACGATCGTTCCGCCGCATCCTTCCGCCGCGACTCGGCGCGAATCGTCGCCGAACGACGGGCGCTGTTGGCCATTGACACGTCGGCGCTGGACGAGAGGCGGCGGATCGATTGGCTGCTCATGGAGTCGGTGCTCGCGACCTCGGCGCAGGACGCGGCGCTGCGCGGCTGGGAGCGCCGGCCGGCCGCGTACATTCCCTTCGACGCGGTGTACTCGCTCGCCGTCGGAAACGAGCCGGGCCCGCAGGCGCGGATGCGGGGGATCATCGCGCGGCTCGAGGGATGGCCAGCCGCGATGGCGCTGGGGCGCCGCCAGATCTCCGCCGAGCGGACGCCCGCGCTCTGGGTAGAGCTCGACGCCGGGAGCGCGCGCGGGATCACGCGCTGGCTACGCGACGAACTACCCGCGCTTGTGGACAGCACGAGGCGCGCTGGCGTTACCGTCGACACCACGCGCTTCCGGAGCGCCCAGCGCAGCGCCCTCGCCGCGCTCGAGGCGTATGCGAGGTGGATGAGGGACTCGCTCCGCCCGCGGGCGCGCGGCGACTGGAAGCTCGGTCGCGAGGACTACGACTGGCGGCTGCGCCGCTCGAAGCTGCTCGCCACGAGCGCGGACTCACTCATCGCCTTCGGCTTCCGGGTGTTGCACGAGACGCAAGGGCAGCTCGGCGATCTCGCCCGCGAGATCGACCCCGATCGGAGCTGGCGCCAGCTCGCCGACTCGAGCAAGACGCTCCATCCGCACAAAGACTCCATCTTCCGCGCCTACAGCACGGAAGCGGAGCGCGCACGCCGGTTCATCCTCGACCGCAAGCTGTTCACCGTGCCCCCTGGCGAGCGGCTGGAGATGGTGCTCACCCCACCCAATCTCCGGCAGACGTACGCCTATGGCGGCTACTCGCCGGCAGCGCCCTTCGAGACGCGGAAGGTCGGGCGCTTCTTTGTCACCCCGGTGGAGGAGGGGTGGAGCGCGGAGCGGATCGAGAGCAAGCTGCGTGGCCACAACTATGGATGGATTACCGTCGTCGCGCTGCACGAGGGGTATCCCGGGCACCACCTGCAGTACGTTCGCGCGGCGCTCCAGCCGAGCCTTTCTCGGAAAATCTACGGCAGTGAGGTATTCGGCGAAGGGTGGGGGCTCTACGCGGAGGAGCTGATGTACCGGGCCGGGTTCTACCCGAATGCGCTCGCCCGCTTGACGCAGCTCCGCATGCGCCTCTGGCGCGCCGCGCGCGTAATCATCGACCCGTCCCTCCACACCGGCCGTATGACCTTCGACGAGGCGGTCGCCTTCTTCGTCGACACGGTCGGGCTCGAGAAGGCAGATGCGACGGCCGAGGTGACGCGCTACACGACATGGCCGACGCAAGCCGTGAGCTACATCGTGGGCATGGAGGCAATCGAGGCGCTCCGCGACGACGCTCGTGCCATGCTTGGGGAGCGCTTCGATCTCGCCCACTTCCACGACGTCCTGCTCACCCAGGGCTCGCTACCACCGCCGCTGATGCGGCGGGCGGTGTTGGGAGGTCTGGGGATCGGGAGGGTTGGGGGGGAAGCAAAACCGGACGAAGAGAGATAAACATGCAAACCCGACCGTCACTGCTTCTCGCGCTCGCGGCTGTCTCCGGCCCCGCCTGTCGCGGCGAGGAGCGGCCGGCCGCAGCCGCGACCGCCCTCGTCGTCGAGACGACCGACCGCGGCGTGCTCCGCGTCATCGGCGCCGACACCCTAGGCGACTCGGCGCGAATAACCCGGCTCTTGCCCGAGCCCGACGGTGAGGCGATCGCCTTCACCTTCGCCGACCCAGCGCGGGGTGTCGACGCGGGGCTCGGCATCCTCGACCGCGGGCGCGACACGGCGCAGCTCGTATGGCCGAATTCCGTCACGACGGTCTGGTGGAGCGACGCCCACCGTCTCGCGTTCCAGTCCGCGAGCGGGCCCGGCGGCGTGCACGCCGTCGTAAACGTCCACGCCCCTGCCTTCGAGCACATCGAGTCTGCCCACGACTCGGTCCCGGCCCGCGCCGCGCCGCCGGAACGCGACTGGCCCGCCGGCGTCCGCGATCGCGTAACCGCGTACGTAGACTCGCTCCGTGTTCAGCCCGAGGGAGAGCCGCAGGAGGGGCAGCTTCGCTATACCGTCGTCAGCGCGCTTCCCGCCCCGGGCGATTCGATCGTCGCATTCTACGTGATCGCCCGCGGATCCCCGGCGGAGCGCGCCGACCGTCTCAACCCCGCGTGGTACGTTCTCGACGTCCACTCCGGCTCTGTGGCCCCCGTCGACAGCATCGTCGGCCCCGCAGCCTCGCTGCCCGAGAGCGCCGCCGCGTGGACTGATGCGACGCGGTTCGTGTACGTGAAGGGCGGAACGGTTCGCGAAGCGCAGGTACGGGCACGCGGGGCACAGTGAGGCCCGAGGGATAGGGCTCGTCGAGGGCGCGAGCTTATCTTGCTTGGAATGACCTCCCATAACCTTCTCGAAGCCCTTCGCGCCGCACTCGGCGCTACCTACGAGGTCGAGCGGGAGCTCGGCGCCGGCGGGATGGGGAGCGTCTTCCTCGGCCGCGACCGCACACTCGAGCGGCCGGTCGCGATCAAGGTCATCTCGCCCGAACTCGCGGCCACAAGGGCCTTTCGGCAGCGCTTCCTCCAGGAGGCGCGCACCGTCGCCAGGCTGCGCCACCCGAGCATCGTCGACGTCTACGCGGCAGGGGCGGGTACCCGCGAATCGGGTGGCGAGGACCTGCTCTACTTCGTGATGGAGTATGTCCCGGGGGAGAGCCTGCGCGACCTTATCGATCGCGAGGGGCGGATCCCGCCGGCGCGCGTCGCCCGCATTTTGCGCGAGCTCGCCGGCGCGCTCGCCTATGCGCACGAGCGCAGCATCGTTCACCGTGACATCAAGCCCGAGAACGTCCTCCTCGACCGCGACACCGACCGCGCGATGCTCACCGACTTCGGCGTCGCTCAGGCGCTCGCGCAGGGCGCAGGCGGGGACGAGCGGATGACCGGGACCGGCTTCGTCGTCGGCTCGCCGCGGTACATGAGCCCCGAGCAGGCCGCCGGCGACCGCACGCTCGACGGGCGGAGCGACATCTACTCGTTAGGGCTTGTCGGCTACGAGATGCTCACCGGCGAGCCGGCGTTCACGGCCGCGACCGCCGCGTCGCTCCTCGTCAAGCAGATCACCGAACCCGCGGCTCCAGTCGCGACTCGCGTGCACGACGCCCCGCCAGCCCTCGCCGACGCGATCGACCGAGCGCTCCGGAAGGACCCCGGCGAACGCTGGCAGGGCGGTGCCGAGCTGGCGCAGGCGTTGGGCGACGGAGCCATGACCGGCGAGCGCTCCGGCCGCTCGAGTGTCGCGCCGACTCGCGGCGGGCGACGCCGAGACGCCTGGCTGCTCGGAGGCGCGGTCGCTGCCGGGCTCCTCGCGGTCACGGCCGGCTTCCTAGTCTCCGCCAATCGCTCCGGCGTGCCGAAGGGAGTTGATCCGCGAAGATCGTTCTTCGTCGCGCCCTTCGAGAATCAGACGGGCGACCCGTCGCTCAACTGGCTGCGCGAGGGGAGCGTCAACATGCTGACGCTCAACCTCTCGACCTGGCGCGACCTCAAGGTCGCCGACTACGACCGCGTTCTCGATCTTCTCCGCGACGCGGATCTCGAGAACACCACGCGCATCGGTCTGGAGGACGCGCGGCGCCTCGCCCGCGAGGCCGGGGTGTGGACCGTCGTTCTCGGGCAGGTCACACGCGGTCGTGACTCCATGACGGTTATCGCACGCGCATACGACGTGGCGAGCGGGAGCCAGCTCAAGCAGGTGCAGGCGAGCGCGCCCACCGGTGCCGACCCGCGCATGCTCTTCGACCGCCTCTCGCGAGAGTTGCTCGATCTGGCCGGCGCGCCGCCGATGACCCCCGAGCTGGCCGCGACGACGACCCAATCGTTCGCTGCGTACCGTGCCTATCTCGCCGGCGTGCGTGCGCTCAACGACTGGGAGCTCGCCGCGGCCGACGCGCACCTCGAGCGCGCCATTGCCGAGGATTCCACTTTCGCGCTCGCCTATTACCGCCGTGCCCTGGTTCGCGGATGGCAGACCACGTTCGGCGACACGAGTGGCGTTCACTTCGCCCGCCTCGCCAGGCGGTACGCCGATCGACTCGGCGAGCGCGAGCGAGCGCTCATCGACGGACAGCTCGCGCTTTCGTTAGGCATACGCGCTCAGTCTGGGGGAACCCAGGCCGACGCGAAACGATTACTCGCCGAGGCTCAGGATCGCTACCGGACGCTCATCGCGCGCGACTCCGCCGACACCGAGGCGTGGTACGGGCTCGCCGACGCGCTCTTCCACACGCCGCCGTCGTCGCAGGCGGAATTCGTCGAGACGCGGATGCGCTCCCTGCGCGCGTTCGATCGCACCATCGCGCTCGACTCGAGCTTCCACCTGGCGTACGAGCATCGTAGCTCCATCTACAGCATGGGGGCCGGGGCCAACTCTGGCATCATCGTCGTCGCGGACAGCCTCATCGATGTGAGCACCCCGGCCCTCGCCGAGGCATACGGCCGGCCGCGGATCGACTCTGCTCGCGCGGTCATGCGGCGACGCGCTGTCGAGAACGCGCGCCACTGGGTGGACGCGGATCCGAACGCACCCCACGCGTACAGCGCCCTCGCCGATGCCTACCTCGCTGCGGGCGATCCGGCCGCCGCCGGGTCCACGCTCCGCGGCGCACTGCAGCGGCCTGGTCAGAGATCGCCGCTTTTCGCCTATCGCATCGCCAGCATAGACCTCCTGGCCGGGAAGCCGGAGCAAGCGCTCGTCGGGTTGAGGTCGGCGATGCGGACCTACGGGTACGATTCGATAGTCGCCTATCCCGACATATCGCGCTTCGGCGTAATCTCTGGCTCCGCCGCGGTTGCCGCCCACGCGGGCGCGATCGGCGAGATGAACGACGTGCTAGCGCTCGTCGCGCGCGTGGACCCGATGCTCCCGGGTGCAGGGCCCGGCGGTAAGGGCTTCCGTACAAGCGATGTCACGGCCCACTTCGGCAGGCTCAATTCGCTGGCGATGGGACTTCCCTTCTCGTCGCTGCGGAAGGAGATCGACGCCCAGCTCCGCACCTTCGAGGCGCTGGGCGACAGCGTTCAGGGAGAGGTGGCTCAAACACGGGTGATGGTCGCGTATTACGCGTACGTGCTCGGGCGTGACACGACCTACCTCGAACGGCTTCGGACGTGGGCTCCTGCCCTGGTCGATTCACCGCCGTTGCGGGCGTTACAGGCGCTCGAGGCCGGCGACAGCACGGAGGCAGCGCGCCTCGCCTCGGGCTTCCCGCGCGGCGACACCCTGAAGGCGCGCGCCATCGCCGTCCGCGGGGGGCTCGACGCATACGTGGAGGCCGAAGTGCTGACGGCGGTCGGCGATGCCCGCGGAGCGATCGCGACGTACGAGGGGATTCGTCCCGAACGTTACCAGGTAATGGTGCTTCCGGACCCACGCTGGCCGCTGTACGCGCGAAGCTTCCTCGCCCGGGGGCGGCTGTACGAGCAGCTCGGCGAGCCGGAACGAGCGGTGGCGGCGTACACGCGCTTCCTCGAGCTGTGGAAGGAGGCCGACCCGCGACTCCAGCCACAGCTCCGGGACGCGCGGGAGGGGCTCGCCCGGTTGCGCGACACTCCCCCTTCGACAGGGGTGGCGAGGTAAGCCTCGTGCGTAGTTTCCTCGACGCCGCCGGCCGCGGCTGGGACGCCGTGCTCGGTAAGGAGTCGTACGGCACGCTGGTGATCCTCTTCACCGCGCGCGACGGCGGCCAGCCGCGCAAGGCGATCCTCGCCGCCGAGACATCCCTGGAGGCAACCAACGAGCTCGACGCGCTCAGCGACGACGAGATTCGGGAGCGGCTCGCCGGGTCGGTTGCGTGGGAGTAGAATTGCGGCTGCCACGCATGCCCGCGAAACGACCCAAGCCCGCCGCCACGAAATGGTTCCGGATCCGGAGATCCTCGATCGCCGGCCGCGGCGCGTTCAGCGTCCGCCGCATTCTGGCCGGAACACGCATCGTCGAGTACACCGGTGAGCGGATCACGCCTGACGAGGCAGACGATCGGTATGACGACGACGCGATGCCGGTCCACCACACTTTCCTTTTCTCCGTGGACGACGAAATGATCGTGGACGCCGCCGTCGGCGGGAACGCGGCGCGCTACATCAATCACTCGTGCGCGCCGAACTGCGAGGCGGTAATCGAAGATGGGAGGATCTTCATCGACGCACTGCACGACATCCCCGCCGGCGAGGAGCTGACGTACGACTACGCCTACGAGCGGCGGGGGCGGTTCCGGAAAAGCTGGTGGGGGCTCTACGCCTGCCGCTGCGGGGCGCACCGATGCCGCGGGATCATCCTCAAGTCGCCAAGGCCGCCGCGGGCGCGGGTTGGTCCAAGCGCAAGACGGCGTTAAGTTTGGTATGTGCTGCGCACCGGCCGGACGGTCGCGAACGGAGGCCGATAAGGGCTTCGTCCGAGGAAAGTCCGGGCTCCACAGGGCAGGCCGCCAGGTAACGCCTGGGCACGCCGGCGACGGCGTGACGGAAAGTGCCACAGAAAACACACCGCCGATGGCCCGAGGGTAACCGAGGGATCAGGCAAGGGTGAAAAGGTGCGGTAAGAGCGCACCGCGCGCCTGGCAACAGGCATGGCAGGGTAAACCACGGCTGGAGCAAGGCCAAATAAGCGGCGAGGGACGGCCCGTCCCGACCAAGACGCCGCGGGTAGGCTGCTGGAGCGCGCGGGCGACCGCGCGCCTAGAGAAATGATCGTCCGGGCGATTCGTCGTCCGACAGAACCCGGCTTACAGGCCGGCGCGTGGCACTCCGGGGTCCGGACTCCGGGTTAGCGTCAGTCTTCAACGACCCTGGCCCTCGCCCGGACCCTATCTCATCTTAGGCGCCCTTCTCACCGGAGGCAGCGTGCGTTCCTTCCCCGTCCGCCTCGCCTGCGCATCACTCGCCGTCCTCGCAGCCGCGACCGCCGTCGTGCCCGCGGCCGCGGCGCAGTCGTCAGGCACACTCCCCGACAGCCTGGCCCGCCGCGTCGAGCAGATCTTCGCGCCGTACCACAACGTCGACTCCCCCGGCTGCGCGCTCGGCATTTACCGCGATGGGGAAATCGCGTATGCGCAGGGATTCGGCATGGCGAACCTGGAGCACGGGATTCCGATCACTCGGTCCACCGTCTTCGACATCGGATCCACGTCCAAGCAGTTCACCGCGATGGCGATCGCTCTCCTCGCGCGGGACGGAACGCTCTCGCTCGACGACGACGTCCGGAAGTGGATCCCGGAGATGCCGGCGTACACGCGCCCCGTCACCATCCGCCAGATGGTCCACCACACGAGCGGAGTGCGAGACTATCTCGCGCTGATGGCGTTGCAGGGAACGAACTTTGATGGCGTCACGACCGACAGCGACGCGCTCTCCGTCATCGCGAGGCAGCGGCAGACCAACTTCGAGCCGGGGAGCGAGCATCTCTACAGCAACTCCGGCTACTTCCTGCTCGGCGAGGTCGTGAAGCGGGCAAGCGGAAAGACGCTGCGCGCGTTCGCCGAAGAGCGGATCTTCGCCCCGCTAGGCATGCGCAGCACCCACTTCCACGACGACCACACGATGATCGTCCCCAAACGCGCGACCGGATACGCGCCTCGGTCGGGCGCTCGGAGTGAAGGCTTCCGCATCGACATGTCTGGCTTCGAGCAGACGGGGGACGGTGCCGTGCTGACCACGGTCGAGGACCTTCTGCTGTGGGACAGGAACTTCTACGAGCCCACCGTCGGCGACTCCGCGGTGCTTGCGATGATGCATCTGACGGGGACGCTGACGAATAGCACCACGCTCGTCTACGCGATGGGCCTGATGGTCGAGGAGCACCGCGGGCTGCGCACCGTGCGCCATGGCGGATCGTGGGCCGGCTACCGCGCCGATCTGCTCCGCTTCCCGGACCAACGTACTTCTATCGCCTGTCTCTGCAACGTCGCCTCGGCGGATCCTAACTCGCTCGCCGACCGCGTCGCCGAGGTGGTCCTGGCTGGCGCCTACAAGACCGCCTCGCCGGTCGCGTCCGCGCCGCGCGGGCGCGCGGGCTCGAGCACGGCATCGCCAAGCGCCCCGGAGATGGCGGCGCTCGCCGGGGCCTACAGGAATCCGGCGACTGAGGCCGTGCTCCGGATCTCCGTCCGTGACGGAAAGCTGATTGTCGAGCAGGGCGGCGGGCTGGAGCTCGTCGCGCTAGATCGGAATCGCTTTCGCGTCGGCGAGCTGCCGGTGGAGCTCGCGTTCGAGCCGGCGCGCCCCGGCACGCCGCGCCGCTTCCGCCGGCTCGCCCCCGGTGTGCCGGGACAGAGCTACGAGGCGTTCCGCACACCGACTCTGAGCCCGGCGAAATTGGCTGAGTATCTCGGCTCGTACTACAGCGAAGAGCTCGACGTCAGCTACTTCGTGTCCGTCACTGGCGGCACACTGACACTACGCTTTCGCAATGGTCGCGCTTTCGAGCTACAGCCTACTGTCACCGACACGTTCCAAACCGACGAGGGGGCGACCGTCCGCTTCACTAGAGACGGAGCGGGAAGAGTGACGGGCGGGCTCATCAATGCTGGCCGCGTGCGCGGTATCGAACTGGTTCGCAGGTAGAACAGGCACACGGGCCGATGCCCATGCTCGGTAAGCGCTGTCCAAAGCCCTTGATAGCCATCGTAGCTCTCACGATCGCGGGACTCAGCGGGTGTACCGGGGCCGGGCGCGTTGCCCCGGGTCCGGCAACTCCAGCGCCCCCCCGCGCACCCTCTAGCCCCACGCCTGCCGCCGCGCCGGAGGCGCGTAGTTGGGAGCTCCGTTACGCTCCCGGCACCCGGCGCTATCAGGTAGAGAGCGAAGCGACCGTCGAGCTACGTTCGGATTCGGGGGCGCGGCAGTCGCCGCTCCGCGCCGTCGCGTTCATTACCCTGACACTTGCGCCTGAGAGCGATCCGTCACTGCCGGGAGGAGAGCGGATTGCCCTTACAGCGACTGTGGACAGCTTCGCCGTCGCCTGGGGCGACGCTATCCCGGCTCCCGACGAGTCGCTCCCGACTCGGGCCACGCTTACGGCGACGATCACCCCGACCGGTCAGATCGCGCTGGACCGAGCCGCGGCAGTCCCCGCGCCGGGTGCGATGGCCACACCGGCCAACTGCGACCCCGCCGAGCCGCTAATCGCCGCGGCACGGCAACTCATCCTTCCGCTCCCACCGATGATCGCGATCGGCAGCCGCTGGAGCGACTCCACCAGCACGACCGTTTGTCGCGGCGGAACGCCCGTAACTACCGGGATGGTGCGCGACTACCAGGTCGAGGGGCTCGAGACGGTAAACGGCGTGCGCGCCGTCCGCATCAGCCGTCGCGACACTTTCACCTTCGCCGGCGCGAGCACCGCCGCCCCCGGCCAGCCGATCACCGTCAGCGGCCGCGGTTCAGGCGCAGCCATCATGCATTTCGACCCCTCCGGCGGCGTCTATCTCGGCGGCACGGCGGATAGCGATTTCGAGCTTACGGTGCGAGCCGGACGAAGCCAGACCGATTTTCGGCAGAGAGTCAGCAGTCGCACTTCGCTGCTCGCGCAGTAGAGCCAGCCTTCCAAGGTTTAGGAGGTCGACGGCGGAAAATGGGTAAGAGAGGAACGACCTGATGACGGGTCCAGGCTCTAGGATCCGGCGCGCAGTTACGGCGACGGCCGACGCGGGGCGCCGCCATCGCACCGTCTTCATTCTCCTGCTAGTGAGCGCGGCCTGGTTCGTTCCCGCAATCTGGTGGGGTCTGCCCAATGTCACGCCCGACGTTATGGTCCGGGGCTGGGGGCCCGACGAGACCGGTCCGCTGGGAGCAGTGCGTTTCAGGGACGCACTACTCGGCGAGCGCAACCAGCTGAGCCCTCAGTATCCTCTGGGACACTATTTCGTCCAGGCGCTCTTCGTCCTTCCCTACCGGCTCGCCATGGCCGCCGCCGACAACCTCGGCCTCCCAGCCCAGAGGCCGTCGCTGCCGGTTCTCATGCTGCTACACCGGATCCCGAGCCTCTTGATGGCCGCGGGATGCGTAGCGGCGGCGTATGCGACGGCGCGCCGCGTTACAGACAGCGCGGCGGCGGGATGGGTCGCGGCCGCCGCCCTTGCGACTGCTGGGCCAGTCGTCTACTACGCGCGGACCAGCAACGTGGACGTGCCGGCGCTCTTCTGGGTAGCGCTGGCGCTGGTCGTGGCGCTCCGCTCGCTTCAGGACGGATTCACCGTTCGACGGGCCCTGGCGTGCGGCGTGTTCGCCGGCCTGGGGACGGCCACCAAGGACCAGAGCTACGCCATATTCGCCGCTCTGGGATTGGCCCTCCTGCTGGCTCACCTGTCGGCCGCGCGGAAACGGGAATGGCCGGATCGCTGGTGGATGCCACCCGCGGCCGGTGTCGCGGCCGCGCTCGTCGTTTACGTCGCGACATCGGGCATCGTTCTGCTGCCGCGGTGGTTCGGCGCGCACGTAAACTTCATCCTCCACAGCGGCCGTGACGTTCCGCCGGAGTTCGCGGTGCTGATCGGGTCCTTTGGAAGCATCCCGGCGACCCTGGCCGGTTATCTAACGATCGCGAAGAGCGTTGGTGCGCAGCTCCTGGCCGGGCTGGGCGCACCGATCATCCTTCTCTCGCTCGCAGGCATGACATACGCATGGCGGACCAACCGCCGGCTGTTTCTGCTGCTGACCCTGCCGATTCTCGCGTTGCTGCTCGGCGTAATCGCGCCGGCGCGCTTGGTGAGACCGCGCTTTCTCCTGCCTGCCGAGCTGATCCTCTGCATCTTCGCCGGCCTTGGCGTCGCGGCATTCGACGCCGCACGACCCGCGCTTCGCGTCTCGGTGAGGCTGGTTGCCATTGCTGGGATCGCCTGGTCGGGATTGCGGGCGCTAGACCTGACCTACCAGATGCTGCGGGACTCTCGGTATGCGGCCGGGGCGTGGCTCGTCCGAGCTGTCCTTCCGGGAGACACGGTGGGATTCTACGGCGCCCGCTTAAAGCTGCCGGCGCTGCCAGCCCAGGCCGTGATCGAATGGGGACCGTTCCAGTATCAGTTCAAGGCCGCGCCGCCCGCAGGCTCGTGGCCCCAGTTCATCATCGTCGCCCCTCAGCAGGTCGTGGAGCCGGTGCACGAATGGATCCTGCCGGACAGCTCCTTCGCGAAGCTCATGGACGGCTCCTTCGGCTACCAGCAGGTCCTGGCGGTTCAGACGCGGAGCTTGTGGACCCGGCCGCTGCAGGTGGTGTCCTTCGTCAATCCTCCGGTCCGGGTATTCGCTCGCGAGGACGTCGCCCGGCGCCTCGCGCCTACGGTTCGCATCGAGCTTTCGCCGCCTCCCCGGTCCCATCGCTGAGCACCGCTCCGGTGGTCAGGAGTCTGTGCTCTGGGCAACACGGCCATCAGATGGCGTTGAGGGGACGGACGGGCGGAGCAACCGGCCGTGGACTGTTGACGCCTACGCGAAAAGCTGCGATTCTTGCGTAGCGAACACAGCCATGAGGGCACCCGATACGGTTGGGGCAGTTCGTCCATCCGAATCCGTGACCATCCCCGATTGTGACCGGACACGGCGTGCCGATGCTGCGGGCTGATACTCCGAGCCGCAGCCCCGGGGTGCGAGTCCTGTACCGAGACACCCCGACCTGACATGCACCAAGATCCAACGAAATCCGACGTCTCGCAGACCGAAACGGTTCCTCTCTTCGTCCTGGCTGCATGGTTCGGTATGCTCGCGGGGCTGGGAGAGACCCTTCTGTTCGCGATCAAGAAGCTGATACTCAATCATTTCATCGACCAGTCTCCGTGGATCATCTGGATGACCCCGCTGGCGGATGTGATTCTCTTCCTTGTCGTCGGTCTCGTTCTTTACGTGCTTTCGTTGCGACGACCGAGCCTGGTGGGCTTCCGCGAGGCCGTGTTCGTATACGCGTTCCTGGCGTTTCTCGCCCTGCTGTTGCTTTCCCACCAACTGCACGGCGTGGCCAAGCTGTTCCTGGCCGGAGGTCTGGCGGCGGTCGTCACGCGGTTCGTCGCGGCGGTACCCCGTGTCGGATTCCAGCGTTTCGTGCGCGCCAGCGCCATCGCGATGGTGCTGCTAGTCGTGACGATGTCGGGGTCGCTTCACATCTACCAGCTCGTATCTGAGCGAAGAGCGCTCGCGGGACTCGGCGTCGCGGCTGCTGGCCTGCCGAACGTTCTACTGCTTGTGCTCGATACGGTGCGGGCCTCCAGTCTCGGGCTGTACGGTTACCACCGCGCCACGACGCCGAACCTTCGAGCCTTTGCCGAAGGCGGAACGGTTTTCACTTGGGCGTTCTCGACCGCACCGTGGACGCTGCCCTCCCACGCCAGCATGTTGACCGGTCTCTATCCGTACGAACACGGGGCGGACTGGCAGACCGCGCTCCCCCGAAGTGCGCCCAGCCTGACCGAGCATCTGCGGGGCCACGGCTACGTCACTGGCAGCTTCGTGGGCAACCGCTTTCTGGGTTACGAGTACGGCCTGGACCGTGGCTTCATCCGCGTCGAAGCCTATCCGGTTACGGTGAGCGAGGTCGTTCGTAGCGCCTCTATCGGCCGCCGCCTGTTCGAGCCGGGCAGCCTGCTGCGCCGGATCACGGGATACCAGAACGTGCTCGGCCGAAAGACAGCGGGCGACGTGAACGAGGCGTTCCTCGAGTGGCGTGAGAGCAACCCCGGTCGCCCTTTCTTCGCTCTGCTGAACTATATCGATGCGCACGTCCCCTACCTGGCTCCGTCACGCTTTCGGGAGGTAATGGGGGATACTCTGGAGCGACGCAACCCCATGTTCCAATGGGGTTGGGAATGGTCGCGCAACGATATCCGAGCCGAGATGGCCGCCTACGATGCGGCGATCGCGTACGTCGATCATAAGGTGGATCGGCTGCTCGATGAGTTGGACGCCCGGGGTGACATCGACAACACCATCGTCATCATCACGTCAGATCACGGCGAGCAGTTCGGCGAACACGGCCACATGCAGCACAGCGCGAGCCTGTACCTGAATTCGATACACGTGCCACTGATCGTTCACGCGCCAGGACGCGTGCCGGCCAGGAGAACGGTGTCGAGCCCGGTGAGTCTGCGGGATCTTCCACAGACCATCCTCGACCTGGCCGGTCTGGAAAGTTCCGCCTTCGGCGGCGAATCCCTGCGTCGCCACTGGAGCATGGCGCCGGCGCCGGAACTATTAGATCAGCCTATACTGTCCGAAGTCACCGCAGGCATTCGCCCTCCCGGTTACTACCCGAGAGCGCGCGGCGACATGCAGTCGCTCGTCCTGGATCGTTATCACCTCATTGTAAACGGGGACGGCCAACAGGAGCTGTACGATTACATCGCGGACCCATTAGAGCAGAACAATCTCATCGCGTCGGATTCGCTAGTTCGAGTGCTCGAACGCCTACGGGCCGCTCTGCCGGGTCGAGTCGATGATTAGAGATCCTTGACCCCTCCCACCCTTGCCCTGCGCCGCCTCGCCAATCAACACCTCACGACTCCCCACTTCCGTGAACCGAGCCGGATCGTGTACGATCTCGGCGCTGTCCAATCTCAGGACTACGCTGCCGCCAAGTGGGGGGTGGGGCAACGCACGGTGGGGATCACGGATGCGATCGTCGAGCAAGCGTTCGCCGATGGAAGCATTCTGCGCACTCACGTCATGCGCCCGACGTGGCATTTCGTCACGCCCTCCGACATCCGCTGGATGCTGTCGCTCACCGCGCCACGTGTGCATGCGGCGAATGCGTACCGCTACCGCGAGCTGGAGCTGAATGAGGCCGTATTTCGCAGGTGCCGTTCGAGCCTGATGAGAGCATTGCAGGGCGGCAGGCAGTTGACGCGGACCGAGCTGAGGCAGCTTCTCCAGCGCGCGCGAATCGACACGACGGCACCACAGCGCTTGGCCTACCTTCTCATGCACGCGGAGCTTGAGGGGGTCATCTGCAGCGGAGCACGGCGAGGGAAGCAATTCACATACGCGCTGCTCGACGAACGCGTGCCGCCGGCGAGTGTGCCGCAGCGCGATGAGGCGTTGCACGATCTCACCATGCGGTACTTCAGCACGCGTGGACCTGCGACGCCACAGGACTTTTCCTGGTGGTCCGGCTTGACGGTGGCGGATGCGAAGCGCGGTGTCGAGGCCGCAGGACGCAGCCTGGAAAAGACGACGATCGGCGCGCAGACGCTCTGGTCAGGCGCCTACGGGCGACCTGCGACGTCCCTCTCACCGATCGCCCATGTGCTCCCGAACTACGATGAGTACTTCATCGGCTTCAGGGACCGCAGCGCGATCCTCCAAGTCGTGCGGAGTTCGAAGCTCGACGTGCGTGGCGATGCACTCTCGGCACACGTGATTCTGATTGACGGCCAGGTCGTCGGCGGCTGGAAGCGGACGCTGAAGGCAAAGGTCGTCGTCGTCGAGTTGAATCCCGTCGTGCGCTTGACGAAAGCTCAACGGAAAGCGGTGGAGCTCGCGGCGAGGCGGTATGGGGCATTTCTCGAGCTACCGCTGGAGATCGAGGACGCGCGGGAAAAGCGTTGACGCCCAAGCCGCCCGCCACCGTGCGCCCAACCCACCTCGCCACCGCTCGGCGCCTACTTATGGCGTGACCTGGGGCACGGAAACCGGCGAGTAGCTCTATTAGAACATTCTAATATTTGGTAGCCGCATTAGAAACTTCTAATTATGTTGGAGGCGGCTCGGAGCTGCTGCCAGAACCCCGTCCAGTGTAGATGGCCTTGTCTCGCGTCAGCCCTGTCTGGCCTGAGCTCGAGGAACGTTCCGTCTGACTCGATAAGCTCGACCGTCTCGTGTGGACGGACGCGTTCTCGTTCGAGTTGTATGGGGTTCGCATGGGCGTCCGAACCGACAGAGGCTCGCTGCTCGATGCCGTCGCCGCTCGTCTTCCGCCGTGTTGGACGGTGCCGCCATCGCCGGCAGTGGACCGGTTGTACTCCATCGTAGCTGGCGGACCCGCGCCGCGTGGCGTGCGGCGCTTCTTCCTACTCTATCAGGGGGGTGCACTTCTCCTACGAACTCTGAATGCCGATGAGTGCCTCGACGCGCTCGACACCGACATCCGGCTGTATGTCGCGGAACGAGCGAGATCTTACCTGTGCATCCATGCCGGGGTCGTCGGCTGGAAGGGAAACGCGATCGTGATCGCTGGGCGCAGCCGGAGCGGCAAGACGACACTGGTCAGAGCACTCCTGGATGCCGGTGCAACGTATTACTCCGATGACTGTGCGTTCATAGACGACCGCGGGTTCGTCCACCCTTTCGCCACACCACTCTCCATCCGCGATGAGTCAAGCGCGCAGCAACGGAAGGTGCGCCCGGATGAGCTCGGAGCCACAACCGGGACCGAGCCGCTCCAGCTTGGCCTGGTGACATTGGCGAGCTATCGGAAGGGAGCGGTGTGGCGGTCACGGAAGCTCTCGCCAGGGCGAGCTGCCATCGCGCTTATTCGGAACTCTGCCTCGGTGAGAGTCCATCCACGGTTGGCCCTCGACCGGCTCCAGCGAATCGTCGTCAATGTTCGAGTCCTCACCGGCGTCTACGGGGACACCGCCGACATATGCCGCGAAATCCTCACGTGACAAGCTCGGAGCGAGCCAATGCAGCCGAAAGCGAGGGATGAAGGACTCGTTTTCATCAGGCTGGCGGATGAGACGCTCATCTATGATCTCGAGCGGCACCGCGCCCTCTGCCTCAATAGGGTCGCGGCAGCGATCTGGCATCGCTGCGATGGCCGAACCAGCATCTCGGAGCTCGCGTCAGGCGTGAGCCGCGAACTGACCGCGACCGTCGACGACGAGGTCATCTGGTTCGCGCTGAGCCGGCTCGCCAAGGCGCATGTTTTGAAGGACGGGCTTCCATCCTTTCGAGACGAGCCAGGACTCGCGCGCCGCGACGTCCTTCGCAGATTAGCAGGTGCCGGCGCGCTCGCCGTGGGATTGCCGGCGGTTCTCTCTGTCGTGGCGCCCACTGCACTCCAGGCTCAGGGCAGCTGCGCAGGCCAAGGCGAATCGTGCGCTGTTCTCCCATGCTGTCCAGGGTTATTGTGCAACCCCGGGCGCAGATGTAGGCCGTTATAGCCCGCGAGTGTCTGCTCACTGGGGGCACGACAGCTCAATCGGTGCCAGGATCGGGCGCGTTCTCGCAGGCTCGTGGCGGTCCCCAGTCCTGAAGCTCGACGACCCCGCGCAGGCGCTTACCGGCTGCGATGAGCGTCTGCTAGGCACTGGCTGCGGGGCTCTCGTGTGGTGGCGTGTTCCAGACGCCGGCTGGCGAAAGTCCCGAGGTGCCGTGCCCTTCGAGCAGGCGTACCGGATCCATTCGCTGCACGCCCAGGTCCACGCGCATCATCTTGGCGTTGCCGTTCGCTCGCTGCGATCGTGTGGCGTGGAGCCCATTCTGGCGAAGGGATGGTCGATCGCCTCTCGCTATCCCGAGCCGGGACTTCGCCCGTACGGCGACATCGACATGTGCGTCAGGCCGGATCAGCACGCAGCGGCGCTGACTGCGCTCGGCGACACGCCTACGGAGCCGAAGAACCACCCTGTCCTCACGACATTCGGCGTCGACCTACATGCCAGTTTCCTGGACCTCAGCGACCGCCCGTTCGAGGAGCTGCACCTCCGCGCGCGGATTCTCTCGGTTGGCGACACCAGTGTTCGCGTGCTGAGTCTCGAGGACCACTTGCGCCTGATCTGCCTGCATTTCCTGCGGCACGGCGCATGGCGACCGCTCTGGTTGTGCGACATCGGCCTTTTTCTGGAGTCGCTCCCGCAAGGCTTCGATTGGGACCTTTGCTTGCGCGGGCGTGCCCGGCACGTTGAGCAGATCGCCTGCGCGTTGGGTCTCGCGGGTGCCGTGCTCGGAGCGGTCCTGCCGGACTCGCCGGTCTCACGACGCGCGATATCGCTACCGCGATGGTTGAGGAGCGCCATGCTCGAGCAGTGGAGTAAGCGGTACGAGCGATACACCGGCGCGCCCTTCGCCCGCTATCTCGCGACGCGGAGGGGCATCATTCCGGCGCTCCGCCGCCGCTGGCCGAATCCGATCGAGGCGACTGTAAGCGTTGACGGCCCATTCAATGAAGCGGCGCGATTACCATTCCAGTTAGCTGACTCCCTGCAGCGTGGCTGGCGGTTCGCGGTCGCGTCACGCACCGACCTCAATCGATCAGCTTGAGCGGCATCACCAGGCACATGAACGTTGCCTGCTCCTTCCACCCCTCCGGCTCTACCGTCGCCGCCCGCTCCGGCGCCTTGAACGTCAGCCGCACGTCGTCGGTCGGCATGAAGCGCATGATCTCGAGCAGATAGTGGGCGTTGAAGCCGATGTCTAGCTGATCCCCCTCGTAACTGATCGGCACTTCATCTTGCGCCTCACCGAGGTCGGGAGTCTGGACAGCCAGCTTCACCATTCCCGAGTTGAAGGAGAGGCGGATCCGGTGCGTTTGGTCCGACGCGATCACCGACATCCGCCGGAGCGCCTGCGTGAGCGCGTTCTTGTCCGCGAGCGCGACGCGGTCGTTGTCCTTCGGTATGACCTGCTCGTAGTTCGGGTACGGACCTTCGATGAGCCGCGTGAACACCTGCGTGAACGGCGAACGGAAACCGAGGTGGTTGTCGCCGCGCGCGATCTCGAGCTCCTCCTCCGCTGGGAATAGCCGCCGGATCTGCTCGAGCGCCTTGGGCGGAACAATCAGATCTCCGCTCGGCGCTCCGGCGGAGGCGATCGGCAGCTCCATCTTCGCCAGCCGGTGGCCGTTCGTCGCGACCATGCGCATCCGCTCCGGACGCAGCTCCCAGAGCACACCGTTGAGGATCGGACGTGATTCCTCGGTTGACGCTGCGAAGGCCGTGTGCGAGATGAGGCGCTGCAGGTCCCCGGAGCGAACGCGCCAGCTCTCGGTGAACTTCACGACGGGAAAGGTTGGGAACTCGTCCCGCGGGATACCGAGCAGCTTGAAGCGGGAGCGGCTGCACTCGAGCGTGACGCGTTGCTCCCCGCTTGCGCTGATCTTGACCGGAGCAGCAGGAAGCTCGCGAGCGATCTCTGAGAGCTTTTTCGCGGGGACCGTGATCGCTCCCTCTGTGTCGACGTCGGCGACGACCTCGGTGCTTACGGCAATGTCCAGGTCGGTCCCAGCCAGGCGGATGCCTCGCTCCGTCGTCTCGATGAGGATGTTGGAAAGCACCGGAAGCGTGGTCTTCGCCGGAATGCTGGCCGTCACCGCGGCCAATCCCTCCTGCAACTTCTCTCGCGATATCGTGAAGCGCATTCAGATTCCTCTTGTACACAGCCACGGGGATCCTGCTGTTCTTCTCTTATATAGAAAAAAAAACAGTAGAGACAGTAGAGTGCTGTCGAGATGTGGAGAAACCCCGTAAGCAACGTTACTCACACCAGATGCATCACGCCAGGTGATGTGGGCTCTCGTGCAGAGTGTGATGCGTCTCCCCGACCGTCCCCATCCTTCCATCGCGCGGCTGTGGAGATGTCGGCGGTGGTGTGGATGACGCCGGACCTTTTGGTCGTGTCGTGAGATCTTTCCACGGTGTCGACGGGGCGGTCGTTAGCTCCGAAGCTTCTCCAGCGCGCCCCGCAACCGCGCCACCCGTGCCGCGAATTCCGGATCCTCGCGCAGCGTGGCGTCCGTCTTCTCGATGCTGTGGATGACGGTCGAGTGATCGCGTCCGCCGAAGGCGTTTCCGATCTCGACGAGCTGCAGCCCAGTCAACTCGCGGATGAGGTACATCGCGACCTGGCGTGGAATCGTCAGGTTCTTCGTCCGCCCCTTGGAGCGCATGCCGTCTGTCGGAATCCCCCACTCTTTCGCCACCGCCTGCTGGATAGTCGCGACGGTGAGCGCGGAGCTCGGCTCTCCGTCGGGGCCCGTTGCACCGAGCTTGTCGCGAAGGGCTTCGCGGGCGAGCTCCACCGACACGTCCCTTTTCCGCAGCGATGCGTAGGCAAGGAGGCGGATGATCGAGCCCTCGAGCTCGCGCACGCTGGACCGGACGTTCTCGGCGATGAAGCGGATCACGTCCTCCGGAATGGTCCGCTCGAGGTGGTCGAGCCGCGACTTGTTCTGGAGGATCGCGATGCGGTGCTCGAGGTCTGGCTGCTCGATGTCCGCGACCATACCCCACTCGAAACGGCTCACCAGCCGCGCCTCCAAACCGGGGATCTCCTTCGGCGAACGGTCACTGGTGAGGATGATCTGCCGCCCCGCCTCGTAGAGCGCGTTGAAGGTGTGGAAGAACTCCTCCTGGGTCGCTTCCTTCCCCTTGAGAAAGTGCACGTCGTCTACCAGGAGCAGGTCGGTTTCGCGGTACCGGCGCCGGAAGTCGGCGGTGGTCCCACCCTTGATCGAGGCGACGAGGTCGTTGGTGAACTGCTCTGTGCCGACGAAGATCACGCGCGTTACGGGCTTCCGCTCCACGATGTCGTGGGCGACGGCCTGCATCAGGTGCGTTTTTCCGAGCCCAGTCTCTCCGTAGATGAAGAGCGGGTTGTAGATGCGGCCGGGAGAGGCTGCGACCGCCTGCGCGGCCGCCGCCGCCAGCTCATTTGACTTCCCGATAACGAAGTTGACGAAGGTGTAGCGCGTGCTGAGCTGGGAGTATGTGCCGGGCGCAGGGCCGGCGCCCCTCCCCACCCCCCGACCCTCGCCCGCCGTCGAGCCCGCCGTGGGTTCTCCGAACGACGTGCCGGCCGCGGGAAGAGTCGCCGGAGGCGCGACGAAGAGATCCATCTGTGGCCGCCGCGCCCGCTCCTCGTTCACTCGGAACACGATAGTCATCGGGTGGCCGAGGGCGATCGGCGCGAGCCCGGCGAGCAGCGAAGCGTGCTTGGTGTCGTTCCACTCGGCGGCGAACCGGTCGGGGGTCGCGACGATAATGGTGTTCCCATCCACCTCCAGCGGTTCGGTCGGCTCGAGCCAGGTCCGGAACGTTTGCTCCGGAATCTCGAGTCGGGCGCGATCGAGCAGGCGAGACCAGATTTCGGCGGCTGACAGCGACATTGGGGGAGGATACTGACCGCGGACTGCAGGAGGATGACGGTTGGCGCAGCCCCGGGGGGAGGGGGAGGCGAAGATGCCCGCCCGATGTGGAAAAAACAAGTAGACGTGGCGGGGCAGGTGGGGGAGGGGCACGCGGACGCCAAGCAGCGCCGCGGACAACTAGATTACCCCCATATGTCGAATTACACGCGAGGCGGCGCGTGACCCTGCTTTCCTGGGGGATCATCACGCTGCTGATCCTCGTCAATGCACTTTACGTCGCCGCCGAGTTCGCGGCGGTCAGCGTCAGCAGAAGCCGCGTCCAGCAGCGCGCCGAGCAGGGGAATGCGCTCGCACGCCAGCTCATGCCCGTGCTCGAGAACGCCGCCGCGCTCGACCGCTACATCGCGGCCTGCCAGATCGGGATCACGCTGTCCAGCCTCGTCCTGGGCGCCTATGGCCAGGCGACGCTCGCCACAGCGCTGGTCCCGGTGTTCCAGGGGCTGGGCGGGATGCAGGAGGTGGCGGCGCAGACGACGGCGGCGATCGTCGTGCTGGTCGGACTCACCGTCTTCCAGATGATTCTCGGCGAGCTGGTTCCGAAGTCGCTCGCCCTTCAGTACCCGACCGCGATCGCCCTCTGGACGGTGGTTCCGATGCGGTGGTCGCTCTGGCTGCTGTCGTGGTTCATCGCCCTCTTGAACGGGAGCGGGATCGCGCTCCTCCGGCTGTTTGGCGTCCGCGAAATTGGACACCGGCACATTCACTCCCCGGACGAGATCGAGCTGCTGATCGCCGAAAGCCGCGAGGGTGGGCTGCTCGAGCCTGACGAGCACCGCCGGTTACGGAAGGCGCTGCAGCTCGGGATCCGGCGCGTGAGCGAAATAATGGTGCCGCGGACGCGCATCCAGGCACTCGACGTTCGTGTCCCGGCTCACGAGGTGCTCCGGGTGGTGACGGAGAGCCCGTATACGCGCCTGCCAATTTACGAGGGGACGATCGACCGGATCGTCGGGGTGGTCCACGTGCAGGACGTCGCGGTTCGGGCTGGACGCGCCGATGGAGGGCGGTTTTCACTGCGCGACATAGCCCGACCGGTGATGCTGATCCCGGAGAGCATGACCGCCGAACAGCTCTTGACGCGCTTTCGCGAGGAGCGCCGCCAGATCGCCGTGGTCGCCGATGAGTTTGGTGGAACGGCGGGTCTGATCACGGTCGATGATGTGCTCGAAGAGGTTATGGGGGACGTTGCCGACGAGTTCAAGACGTCGGAGATCGAGGTAGAGGTGCTGGGCGACGGTCGGGTCAGGTTATCGGGCGACCTCCGGCTCGAGGAGGCGGCCTCGCTGATCGGGATCGACTGGGATGGGGAGGCGGCAACGGTCGGCGGATGGGTCGTCTC
>JALZIF010000184.1 GCA_030860435.1 Gemmatimonadota bacterium
CTGCTCGAGCTCGTGGGCATGCCCGGCATGGACGGGCGCATGCCCGGCGAGCTGTCCGGCGGCGAGCAGCAGCGCGTCGCGCTGGCGCGCGCTCTGGCCTGCACGCCCGAGCTCGTGCTGCTCGACGAGCCCTTCAGCGGCCTGGATGCGTCGCTGCGCGCCCAGGTGCGCCAGGAGGTGCGCGCGATCCTCCTGGCCGCGGGCGTGACCGCGCTGTTCGTCACGCACGACCAGGAGGACGCCTTCGCCGTAGCCGACCGGGTGGCGCTCATCCGGCGCGGGCGGTTGCTGCAGGTGGGGCCGCCGGAGGAGCTGTACGACCGTCCGGCTTCGCGCGCCGTCGCAGAGTTTATCGGTCACGCGACTCTCGTTCCGGCGCGCCTAGCGGGCGGGGATCTGGATGCGCGCCTCACGATCGCGATCGACGGTACCGAGCGCGTGCTGGGCTGGGCATCGGCGGCACCTCTTGGCGCGGGTGACGTGCTTGCCGTGCTGCGACCGGACGCACTGGCTTTCGCCGCGCCGGAGGTTCCTGGGGCGTGGTCAGGGGTGGTGACCGGGCGGCGGTTCGCCGGGGCGCTCCTCGCGTATCACGTTCGGTTGAGCGACAAGGTGGAGGTGGAGCTGTACAGCAGCGAGCGCGGCGTGCGGGAAGGGGACCGGGTGGGGGTTCGGGTGGTTCGCGAGCCGGTCGCGGTCGTCGCGCCGTGACCGTACCTCGGGGGGCCCCCCCCGAAAACACAGATAACACCGTGCCGTCACCCGCGCGTCTCGCGGCGGGGACACCGCGCTCCCCTGCTCCCACCCCCCTGTCAGCCACCGGCATCCCCGGCGTCATCGCCGAGTCGAGGCGAAGGCAGCGGCAGGCACCCGGAACGTGGCTGCTCGGCGCGCCCATCCTTGCCATTCTCCTCTGGGCTGTCGTCTATCCGAACGCCACGGTCATCGCCGGGAGCTTCGAGCGCGGCCTGGAGAGCTGGCGCGACTTCGCCGCCAGCCCCGCCGACCGCGAGGCGCTCGTCACGACGCTGATAGTCTCGGTAGGATCGGTGATCGCGGCGGCGCTCATCGGGATCCCGCTCGCCTTCCTTCTCTCACGCTTCGAGTTCCGCGGGCGCCGCACGCTGAGCGCGGTCGCCACGCTTCCGGCGGTGCTGCCGCCGCTCGTCGGCGTCATATCCTTCCTCTTCCTCTACGGCGAGACCGGTGTAGTCACTCGCGTTGTGCAGCTCGCGTTCGGTCTCGAGCGGCCGCCGTGGAGCCTGACGGGGATCTGGGCGATCATCTTCGTCCACGCCTACACGATGTACGTGTTCGTCTTCCTCTTCGTCTCCGCCGGTCTGGAGCGGTTCGACACCTCGCTGGACGAGGCTGCCGCCGGGCTGGGCGCCCAGCGCTGGGTGCGGCTGCGTCGAGTGACCCTGCCGCTTCTCACCCCGAGCATTGCTGGCGCGTCCCTTCTCGTCTTCATGAACTCGCTCGGCTCTTTCTCGGCGCCGTACATCTTCGGGGGGGGGCTACGGGTACTCTCGACCCAGATCATCGCCTCGAAGACAAGCGGGGCGATGGCGATGGCATACGTCGAGACGACGGTGCTCGCGCTGAGCGCCGTGCTCGCGTTGCTGGCATTCCGGCTCTTCGATCGGCGCAGGCAGTACGCGATGACGGGGAAGGGACGCGTCACTCGCGCCGAGGTCCGCTCGCGGCTCGCACGCCGGCTCGGCCCGATCGCCGCGGTCGTGTTGGTCGCGGTGCTCGTGCTGCCTCACGCGATGGTCGTCCTCATCTCCTTCGCAAAGGAGGGTTCATGGACGACCCAGATCCTTCCTGCAGAGTACACGCTCGACAACTTCCGGCGCCTCGCCGGAGACAGTCAGCTCTGGGCGCCCATCCGCAACAGCGTGTCGATGTCGCTCATCGCGACGGCCGCGAACGTCGTCGTCTGCTTCCTGGCGGCGTACCTGATCGTGCTGCGCCGGTGGCGCGGGCGGCGGCTGCTCGAGATGCTCGTCGCCATCCCGTGGGCTATCCCGGCGACGGCGATCGCGATCGGGCTTGCGTCCACATTCGACCGCTACGACCCGCTTACTGGACGCGTGCTCCTCGTCGGGACGTTCTGGATTCTCCCGCTCGCCTACTTTATCCGCGGGATCCCCCTGGTGGCGACCGCAACCGAGAGCTCGCTCAAGCAGATGGACCCGTCGCTCGAGGATGCGGCGCGCGGGCTCGGCGCCTCGTGGTGGCTGGCGATGCGGCGCGTCATCCTCCCCGCGGCTCGCCCGGGACTGGTAGCGGGCGCGATGCTGGCGGCGGTCACCGCGGTGGGAGAGTTCGTTGCGAGCATCGTGCTCTACACGCACGCCAATCGCCCGATCTCCATCGAGATTCTCGCTCAGCTCCGCGACCTCGCGTTCGGGGCGGCCGCGGCGTATAGCGTGCTTCTGATTGGACTCACCCTGACGATCACGCTGATCGCGCGGTGGTTGGAAGGACGGGCGCTGCGAGCGGAGGATGCCCTCGTTGGCTGAGCGGCCACCCGTCGATTCCCGTGCCGCGCGCCCTCACGTTGTGATCCTCGGCGGAGGCTTCGCCGGGCTGTATGCTGCGCGCGCACTCCGGACCGCGGCGGTGAACGTCACGGTGCTGGATCGTACCAACCATCACCTTTTCCAGCCTCTGTTATACCAGGTGGCGACGGCGACGCTCGCGCCTAGCGACGTCACCGCGCCTATCCGCTGGATCCTCCGACACCAGCGGAACACGACCGTGCTGCTCGCGGAGGCTCAGGCTATCGATCCCCAGCGGCGGCGAGTGCTGCTCGACGATGGCCGCGACATCGCGTACGATTTTCTCATCGTCGCCACCGGCGCGCGGCATAGCTACTTCGGGCATGACGAATGGGAACCGTTCGCGCCCGGGCTCAAGAGCATCGACGACGCGCTCGAGATTCGCCAGCGGTTCCTGATGGCGTTCGAGCAAGCGGAGCGTAGCGATGACCCCGCGGCGCAGGAAGCATTGCTCACGTTCGTCATCGTCGGTGGCGGACCGACCGGGGTCGAGCTGGCGGGAATCCTTCCCGACGTCGCGCGCCGCGCGATGCGCGAGGACTTCCGGCGCATCGACACGACGCGGGCGCGGGTGATTCTCCTGGAGGCTGGCCCGCGCGTGCTGCCGGCGTTCCCGCAGGAGTTGTCCGAACGCGCCCGGCGCGACCTGACGGCGCTGGGTGTGGAGGTGCGTACCGGCACCGTCGTCACGGGCGTCGATGCAGACGGTGTCATGGCTGGGGACGCGCGCATCCCTGCCCGGACGGTGTTCTGGGCTGCTGGGAATGCTGCGTCGCCGCTCGCGCGCTCACTCGGCGCACCGCTCGACCGGGCGGGGCGGGTGCTCGTCGAGGCCGACCTCTCGGTGGCAGGACATCCCGAGCTGTTCGTCGTCGGCGACCTCGCGGCGCTAATGCAGGACGGGAAGCTGATCCCGGCCGTAGCACCGGCGGCGATGCAGGAAGGGAAGAAGGCCGCGAAGAATATCCGCCGTACGCTCGAGGGGGCCCCGCGAAAGCCGTTCCGCTACCTGGACAAGGGGAATCTGGCGACGGTCGGCCGGTCGAGAGCGGTCGCGCAGTTCGGGCGCGTCTGCTTTGCCGGCTTCGTTGCGTGGTGGCTCTGGCTGTTCATTCACATCATGTATCTCGTTGGGTTCCGCAACCGCCTCAGCGTGCTCCTCCAATGGGCGTACGCGTACTTCACGTACCAGCGCGGGGTTCGGCTCATCACGGGAGCGGTAGGGAGCGCGCCATCTTCGCACGGGCGTGACCGGAACGTGACGCCCGTTACTTCCGGAATCAGCTCCTCGTCCCGACAGTAGAGAGCGGGCCTCCCCGGCCGTCAGCTCGCACGTTCCGCCGGCTGGCTCCCAGTCAGCCTGCGAGTATCATCACGTCCCGCCCTAACGAGTCGTCCATGTTCTTCCGTCCCGCCGCTCTCGTCGCGAGCGCCGCGCTCGCCTCAATTGCCGTGCTCGCGGCGGCGCCGGTCCAGAGCCAGTCGGACGCACTGCGGAGCTCACCCCCGGCGACTCTAGTGGACACGCTCCCGCATCACCTGCGGCCGATCGACGTCACCGCGCCCACCCGCGACAATCTCCTCTCGCGCGTCTGGCGGACGGTGGGACTCCGCGCCGAGCTCGGCGCGCTGGAGCGGGAGAACCGCGCCCTCGAGCGAGATCTCGCGCGCTACGACCGTCGCGTGGCGGAGCTCGAAGAGCGTCTCGCCAGCGCGAAGGCGATGGCCGCGCTCAAGGCGTACCGGATCGCACAGCTCGACAGCGCAACGGCGGCGACCCGCGCCGAGCGCGAGCGACTCGAGGCGCGCGTACGTGCACTGACCGACGCGCGGGACGAGGGACCAAGGACGCAAGCCGGACCAGTCTGGTAGCTGGGATCCCTGGCTTTTCAGGCTCTTCCGGATTGATGTGGCCCGGGCGCGTCGGGCTGCGACTCGATGAGACGAGCAGCCGCTGAGTGGTCTGCGAGCGTTCGGCCGACCCAGTAACAGCCGGACAGGATGAAACAGGAGGAACAGGATGAAATCTCTACTGCAGGCGTCTCGACGGCGCGCGACTGCACTGCCTCCTGCGGTTCATTCTCATCCTGTGCATCCTGCTCATCCTGTCCAGGTCGTTTCCCCCGCTTTCATGGCGGTGGTCTGGACCTTAGCCCCAACTTGGCTATGCCCGACGCACGCTAAACCACGAAGCCCGCTTTTCAGTCCGCCGCCGCCGCCGGGTGCTCGCCCGTCCGCAGGCCGTACGTCCGGCGCTTGGATGTGAGCAACAGCATCGCGGCAACGAGTGCGGCCGACATCCAGAACGGAACCACCGGGATCGTTGCGCCGCGCGCGTCCGTCACGAAGTAGTCCCAGGCCCAGGCCGCCGCGAACGGGTAGACGACGCGCACGATTCCGCCGAACGTCTGCTGCACGCCCATGTACGTCCCGCGCTCGTAGTCACCCACCACCTGTGACAGCATCGCCGTCACGGCGGGAAACGTGAACGTAGCGCCGAGCGGGAGGAGAGCGGCGGCGACGGCGAGGGCCGGGAGGGAGTGCGTCAGCGGCAAGACGAAAAGCCCGAGCGCGAGCACGGCGATGCCGAGCCGGTTCGTCTGCGCCTCCCCCAGTTTGTCGATCACACGCCCGAGAACCAGCGCGCGGAAGACGACGTTGAGTACGCCGTTGTAGGCGAAGAAGAATCCGATCGTCGCGACCGTCGCCTGGAAGCGGTGGATGAGGAAGAAGGTGAGGACTCCCGAGACGGCGACGCCGTAGAACGCGCCGATGCTGACCGAGTAGATCCAGATCAGGCGCGAGGCGGGCTCGCCGGGATGGCGAATCGTTCGCCAGACCGCCTCCCGCGGCGATCGTGCCGCCTTCGCCTTTGCCCGCGCTTCCGTGCCGTGTGTCTCGTGCAACACGTAGCCAACGAACGCTATGTTCACGAGACAGAGCGCGGCGGCGAGCAGGCCCGGTGCGCGCTCCCCCATGGTTGTCGTCGCCGAGCCGATGAGCGGACCGAGTGTGACCCCGGCGTTGGTCGCCGCGGAGAGCCAGCCGAGCCCTTTGGCCCGCTCCTTGGGCGCGACGGCGTCCGAGACGTACGCCTGGATCACGCCGACCGTGCCGCCGCCCGCCCCCTGCACGACGCGAGACAGGAAGAGGAGCCAGATCGAGTCGGCGTAAGCGAAGACGACGTATGACACCGCCGACGCGGCGAGGCCGATGATCAGCGCCGGCTTGCGCCCGTAACGATCGGAGACTCGTCCCCAGAGCGGCGCGCTCAGGAGCTGCGCGGCGGAGAAGGCCCCGGTGATGACGGCGAGAGCGACGGCGTCGGCGCCGAGCTCCCGCGCGTAGAACGGGAGAAGCGGCGCGACCATCAGCACCCCGACCATGTCCACGAACGCCGTCAGCATCAACACGCGAAGGTTGCGCGGGATGCGGCCAAACATGGCCCCCACGACCACAACGATCCCGATGACGATCAGGAGGTTGGTGAGCGTGGTCACGTGAGTCGCGAGGGGAGCGGGGAACGGGGAGCGGGTGTGGCGGCGCTATTCGGCGCGGCCGAGCGCGGCGGGGGGCACGGCGCGCCCGACGATGCCCGCGAGTGCGACGATGACGAGCACATACGGAATCATCTGCACGAACTGGGACGGAATCGCCTGGGTCCCCTGGAGCTGGATCTGCAGCGTCTCCGCCGCGGCGAATAGGAGGCACGCCATCCCCGCCCGCGCCGGGTCCCAGCGGCCGAAAATGATAGCCGCAAGCGCGATGAAGCCGCGGCCGGCGGTCATGTTGTCGGTGAACTGATGCTGGTCGAGCGCGAGGTAGACCCCACCCAGCGACGCCAGAACGCCGGAAAGAGCGACGGCCATGTACCGCACACGCCGCACCGGCACGCCTAACGTCTCTGCGGCCTGCGGGTGTTCCCCCACCGCGCGCACCCGCAGTCCGAACGGTGTTCGGTACATCACCCACGTCACCAGCGGAATGACGAGGAGTCCGAGCCAGACGAGCGGGTTCCCGAGCGCGGCGTCGAAGCCGGCGACGCGCGGCGAATTTGACGAGCTGTCGAAGGCGAGATTCAGAAAGAAGCGCGTGAGGCCGATCACGAGCAGGTTGATCGCGATCCCGACGACTATCTGGTCGGCCCGATACCGGATCGACGCGACGGCGTGTACCAACCCGAAGAGGAGACCCGCGAGCACGCCACACGCGATGCCGATCAACGCGCTGCCAGTCGCGAAACTCCCGAGCACGGCGGCGAAAGCGCCCGTGAGCATGAACCCCTCGAGCGCCAGGCTCACAACGCCCGCTCGCTCCGCGATCACCCCTCCCGCCGCGGCGAAGAGGTACGGGATCGCGATGCGAATTACCTGAGTAAAGAAGTCTAGCGCTCTCATGGTGTCGGAGCGGTCGGAGACCTCGTGCTCGATGCCTGCGGGTCATCGTACGAGCGATGACGGGCGGCCGGCGCCAGGCGACCCACGCTCAACACCCGCCGTACCTCCGGGACGCACGCCGCGACCGCCAGGATCACGATGCCCTGCAGCACCTCGACCATCTGCTTCGGGACCAGGGCGTGGATAGCTAACCCGCCCTGCGACAGCGTCGCGAAGAGCAGCGCGGCGAGCACGACACCGACGGGATGATTGCGGCCGACGAGCGCGACCGCGATGCCGAGGAAGCCGCTCCCCGCGGCGAAGCCTTCCTCGTAGTAGTGCTTGTAGCCGAGCACGTAGTTGATCCCCCCGAGCCCCGCGAGCATGCCGGAGAGCGCCAGTGTGCGGATCCACACCGAGCCGACTCGCACCCCGCCATACTCTGCCGCGTCAGGCTGAAGACCCGTCGCACGCAGCTCGTATCCGCCGCGAGTGCGGAAAAGAAACCATCCGACAGCAACCGCCGCGGCCAGCGCGACGAAGAGCGACACGTTAACCGACGAGCCGTGGAGCGCGCCGATGAAATCCGAGAGGCGAGGGATGGAGCCGGCCCGCATCTCCGGCGTGTGCAGCGTCTCGGCCACGTTCAGGTGCGCGACGATGGCGTAATTGAGGAGCGCGAGCACGATGAAGTTCAGCATGATCGTGACGATCACCTCATGGGCCCCGAAGCGCGCCTTGAGAACCCCCGGCACCAACCCGACCACCCCGCCGCCCGCTGCCGCTGCGAGCATCGCCAGCGGGACGGCGATCAGCGCTGGTGTCGCACCCGGGAGCGCGAGCCCCATCACCGCGGCCGCGAAGCCGCCCGCGGCGAGCTGGCCTTCAGCGCCGATGTTGAACAGCCCGGCGCGGATACCTAACGACACTGCGAGCCCCGTGAACAGGAGCGTCGTCGTCTTGAAGAGGACCTGGCCCAGCCCGTACGGGTTCCCCCACGTCCCCTCGATGAGAAGGCGGTAGACGTCGCCAGGGGATTGTCCGAAGCTCAGGATGAGAATGTCCCCGGCAACCATCGCGATCAGGAGCGCGACGAGCGGCGGGAGTAGCGCCTCCTCGACCTTCCCGCGCCATTCCGCGGCGCGCGCCGGTGGAGGAGGCGAGGAAGCGACTGTCATCACGCCGGGGCTCCAGCCGCTGACGCGCCGGTCGCCGTCGCGCCAGTCATCAGCGGCCCGAGCGACTCCTCGCTCGCCTCGCCGCGCGGGAGAATTGCGACGATGCGTCCGCCGTACATGACCGCCACGCGGTCGGCGAGGGCAAGAATCTCGCTCAGCTCGGCGGACACGAGCAGCACCGCCTTACCGGCGTCGCGGGCGGCGCGGAGGCGCGCGTGAATGAACTCGATCGCCCCGACGTCCACGCCGCGCGTCGGCTGCGCCGCGAGGAGAACGCCGAAGTCGCTACCCATCTCCCGCGCAATTACGGTCTTCTGCTGATTACCGCCGGACAGTGCGCGTGCGGGGAGCGTGGGGTCTCGGGGGCGAATGTCGAACTGCTCGACCTTGCGGCCGGCGTTCTCCGCGATGCGGTCGCGGTCGAGCGCGGCGCCTTTCGCGAACCGATGCTGCGCGCCGAGGATGAGGTTGTCGCTGACTGAGTACTCGAGGATGAGCCCACGCCGGTGGCGGTCCTCCGGGATGTGCGCGATCCCCGCATCGCCGCGGAAGCGGACGGATTGCCGCGTGATGTCGCGCGCAGTGCCATCCGGGGTCGCGAGCAGGATCGTGCCGGAAGTCGCACGCCTCAGCCCGGCGATCGCCTCGACCAGCTCCGTTTGGCCGTTCCCTTCGACCCCCGCTATCCCGAAGATCTCGCCCGGCGCGATGGAGAAGGTGGCGCCGTCTACGGCGCGCGGCTTGTTCGGGCCGGGGACGACGAGGTGCTGGACCTCGAGGGCGGGGCCGGCGGGTGGGGGCG
>JALZIF010000121.1 GCA_030860435.1 Gemmatimonadota bacterium
CTGATCTCTTCCTGCTGCCAAGCAACCGCGAGTCGTTCGGTTTGAGCGCGCTCGAGGCGCTCGCGTGCGGCGTTCCGGTGATCGGCTCGCGGGCCGGCGGGCTCGGCGAAGTGGTGCGCGACGGGGATACTGGTGCCCTGTGTACCGTCGGCGACGTGGACGCGATGGCCCGGGCAGCGGTCGGCATTCTCGGCGACCCAAACAGGTGGGAGGCGATGAGCACTGCCGCGGCGGCGGATGCGCGTGCCCGCTTCTCTGAGCAGACGGTCGTCAGCGAGTACGAGAGCTACTACAAGCGTGTCCTCGGTTAGGGCGATCCTTGCCCTCGTGCGCTGGCCTAACGCCCTCATGGCAGCGGGCGCCGTTGCTGTCGGGGCCTGGTGGGTGGGGGGTGGGGAAGGGGTAGGTGCCGGGCTCACGGCGCACGTGGCGTTCGCGGCACTGGCCGCTTTGAGCCTGACCGCGGCTGCCAACGCCTGGAACGACGTCGCTGACATCGCGATCGACGTCCGCGCGCACCCGGAGCGCCCGTTGCCGTCGCGTCGACTAAGTGTTGCGGCTGCGCGTCGCGTCGCGCTGGTTGCCGCGGTGACGGCGGTTCCGCTCGCGGCGCTGGCGCGACCGGCCCTCGGGCTACTCACCCTGCCCGTGCTTGCCCTGATGCGCGCCTACAGTCCGTACCTCAAGCGGTGGGGGCTTCCGGGAAACTTCACCGTCGCCGTGCTCGCCTCGCTGCCGGTCCTTTATGGCGCATGGGCAGTCGGACGCCCGCGCGGGGGGCTGCTCCTCGTCGCCGTAGCAACGCCGCTCCACTTCGCGCGCGAGATCGCGAAAGACCTTGACGACGCAGACGCCGACGCCGCGGAGCGCCGCACGCTTCCGCTCCAGGCTGGCCGGCGCGCCGCCCGCACCACGCTCCTGGCGGCGACGCTCCTCTTCGTGATGCTGCTCGTGCCCCTGGCCGTTCGCGTGCCGCTCTTCGCTCTTGCCGCCCTTCCCACCATCTTTGTGTGCGGTCTAGCGGTGCGGCGCGCGCTACTCGGCCGGCCCGGTAGCCCGGAGTTCTTCAAGATGGCCATGCTCTGCGCGATGGCAGCGTTCACCGCCGAGCGAGCCGCGCGCGGCTGAGACCCGCCGCACCCACCTTTCCGTCGCCCAGGCTTCATGACCGTCTTTCAGGCGCTGGTTCTGGGCGTCGTGCAGGGGCTCGCCGAGTTCTTGCCGATCAGCAGCTCGGCCCATCTGTCGCTCGCACCCTGGCTGCTCGGCTGGCCTGAGCCGGGACTCGCCTTTGACGCTTCGCTGCACCTCGGCACGCTCGTCGCCGTACTATGGTTCTTCCAGGCCGAATGGGCCAAGCTCGCCAGAGCCGCGCTCGAGATCGCGCGGACGCGGCGGATAAGCGGTCCAGAGCAGCGCCGGGTGCTCTTTCTCGTCATCGCGACGATCCCTGGGGGCGTGGGCGGCCTCTTGCTCGCCGAGCAAGCCGCGACGGTATTTCGCGCTCCTGTAGTCACCGGAGCGGCGCTCATCATTCTCGGGGTGATCCTCTGGGCAGCAGACAGATTCGCGCCGCGCGAGCGGGAGCTCGCCGACATGCGGTGGACGGATGCGGTGCTCATCGGGCTGGCGCAGGTCGTCGCGCTCGTTCCCGGAGTGTCGCGCTCCGGTGCGACGATGACGATGGGGCGGGGGCTTCGGATGCACCGTGAGAGCGCGGCCGTCTTCAGCTTCCTCATGAGCATGCCGATCACCCTCGCCGCTGTGACGGTGGAGCTACCGAAGGCGCTACGCGCCCCGGGTGCCGCGGTGCCGCTGCTCATCGGCGTACTCGCCTCGGCGGTTAGCGGATGGCTGGCGATCAGCGTTCTGCTTCGCTACGTGAGCCGCCACAGCTTCGGTCTGTTCGCCGCGTACAGGCTCGTGTTCGGCGCGATCGTGCTCGTCCTGGTGGCGCTGCGTGGCTGACCCATTCCTGTACGACGGCCTTTCCGCGCACGACCTGCGGATGCTCCTCGATCTGCCCATCGTCGAGGCGTACCAGTCCGTCGGCTCGACGA
This sequence comes from Gemmatimonadota bacterium, assembly GCA_030860435.1. Classification (GTDB taxonomy): domain Bacteria; phylum Gemmatimonadota; class Gemmatimonadetes; order Gemmatimonadales; family Gemmatimonadaceae. Next base: position 2,061 of record JALZIF010000121.1, read on the forward strand.
TGGACGCGGGGCATGCGCTCGGCGCGGCGGGGGCGCCCGGCGGTTCGCTCGTCGTCGCTGAGGAGCAGACTGCCGGCCGCGGGCGGGGCGGACGAGCGTGGCGGTCGGCGGCAGGGTCGGGCCTCTGGATCGCTCTACTCGAGCGTCCTATTGCTGCCGGGGGGTTCGACGTTCTCTCGCTGCGGCTCGGGATCGCCGCCGCGGGCGTGCTCGACAGGTTCGCCCCAGCGCTGGTGCAGCTCAAATGGCCAAACGACCTCTATGTCGATTCCGGTAAGCTCGGCGGGATTCTGATCGAGTCGCGCTGGCGTGGCTCGGCGCTCGACTGGGTGATGATCGGTCTCGGGATCAACGTCCGGCGTCCCGAGGACACCGAGCACGCGAGCTCGCTCCTTCCGGGCGTGCGCCGGGTGGAGGTGCTCGCTGAGCTGATTCCGGCGCTTCGCGCGGCGGCAGCCGCGTCCGGAGCGCTCACGCTGGCAGAATTGGAGCGGTTTGCCGCGCGCGATCTGGCGCGGGGCCGCGCTTGTCGGGAGCCGCTCCGCGGGATCGTGCGCGGTATCGATGCGGGCGGCGCGCTCGTGATAGACGCTCCAGCCGGCGAGTGGCGCACCCGCGCCGGCTCACTCGTGCTCGAGGAGGAGCCGTGATCATCGCGTTTGACGTCGGCAACACCGAGACGACAATCGGTTTGTTCGAGGGCAGCGAGCTGCGAGCTCACTGGCGCGTGATGACGGACGTCGCGCGAACACCTGACGAGTTCGGGGTGTTGCTTCGGCAGCTCCTCCACGCCGTGGACGCGGATCCGGTGCGGCTTCTCGGAGCGGCGATCGGCTCTGTCGTCCCGCCGGTGACGGCGCCGCTAGCTGACGCCTGCCAAACGTGGCTCGGCGCGCCACCGACGATCATCGACGCGCGCGCGGCGCTGCCGATCACGCTCGATGTGGATGAGCCACTCACCGTCGGCGCCGACCGTATCGTTAACACATTGGCAGCGAGCCGTATTTACGGCGTGGACACGATCGTCGTCGACCTCGGCACCGCGACGACCTACGACTGCATCACGGCCGACGGCATCTTCTTCGGCGGTGTCATCGCGCCAGGCGTGCGCACGTCGGCCGACACGCTCGTGCGGCGCACGTCAAAGCTGCCGGCCACAGAGCTCGTCGCGCCGGAGCGAACGATCGGCCGTCGCACCGAGGAGTGCATCCGCGCCGGCGTCATGCTTGGCGCCGCCGACGCGATCGACGGCATCGTACGGCGGATCGAGAAGGAGTGGCCCACTCCCTCCGCGCCGCGCGTCGTCGCGACCGGCGGCCTCGCGGAGCAGCTCGCGCCGCTGTGCCGGGAGATCGACCTCGTCGAGCCGTACCTCACGCTGCACGGCCTGCGCATCGCGCACGACCTACTTACCTCCGGGCGCGACGGCGGAACGGCCCGCGTGGTCATCCCGGCGCGCGCCGGGCCTCGATCGGCTTCGTAAGTGGTGTGGCCAGAAGCAGTTAGCCAACGAACACTTACCCGCCGGCGGCCTCTTGACGGTAGATCCGGTCTAAATAGATTCCCGCCCGTTAGCACTCAGCCGGTCCGAGTGCTAACTTAAGGTGATCACCGTTTTCCGTCCGATGAACCCTGTTACAGGAGAAGGCGCTTCTCATGGCCACCAAGACTACCGTGAAGGTGAATCCGCTCGCCGATCGCGTCGTAATCAAGCCGCTCGAGGAGAGCGAGCAGATGCGTGGCGCGTTGTACATCCCCGACACGGCGAAGGAAAAGCCGCAGCAGGGTGAGGTGATGGCCGCCGGGCCGGGTCGCTTCGAAAAGGACAAGCGCGTGCCGATGGACGTGAAGGTCGGCGACAAAGTGCTGTACGGCAAGTACAGCGGCACCGAAGTCACCCTCGACGGCGAGCAGTACCTCATCCTCCGCGAGTCCGACATCCTCGCTGTGGTGGGGTAACGGCCACCGACGTCATCGTCATCCGGCTTTGGTCAGCACGATCGCATCAGGACCGACGACCGACGCCTGACGACTGAGGACGCGGCGCCATAGCTCGGAACCGCTGACGCATCACCACTCACTCACTACACAAGACAAACATGGCTGCCAAAGAACTCCACTTCGACGTCGACGCCCGCGCGGCGCTCAAGCGCGGTGTCGACCAACTCGCCGAGGCCGTCAAGGTGACGCTCGGCCCCAAGGGGCGGAACGTCGTAATCGACAAGAAGTTCGGTGCCCCTACCGTGACCAAGGACGGCGTGACGGTAGCGAAGGAGATCGAGCTCGCCGATGCGCTCGAGAACATGGGCGCTCAGATGGTGAAGGAGGTCGCTACCAAGACCTCGGACAACGCCGGTGACGGCACCACCACGGCCACCGTACTCGCCCAGGCGATTTTCCGCGAGGGTCTCAAGAACGTCACCGCTGGCGTCAACCCGATGGCGCTGAAGCGCGGTATCGACAAGGCGGTTGCGGCGGTCGTCGAGGACCTGAAGAGCATCAGCGTACCGACCGCCGGGAAGAAGGAGATCGCCCAGGTCGGTTCGATCTCTGCGAACAACGACAAGGAGATCGGTGATCTCATCGCCGAGGCGATGGAGAAGGTCGGTAAGGACGGCGTGATCACCGTCGAGGAGGCGAAGGGGCTCGAGACCAACCTCGAGACGGTGGATGGCCTGCAGTTCGACCGCGGCTACCTCTCGCCGTATTTCGTCACCGATCCGGAGAAGATGGAGGCGGTGATCGAGGACGGCCTGATCCTCATCCACGACAAGAAGATCTCGTCGATGAAGGACCTGCTGCCGGTGCTCGAGAAGGTCGCGCAGCTGGGCCGTCCGCTGCTCATCATCGCCGAGGACGTCGAGGGTGAGGCGCTTGCCACGCTGGTGGTCAACAAGCTTCGCGGTACCCTGCGCGTCTGCGCGGTGAAGGCGCCCGGCTTCGGCGACCGTCGTAAGGCGATGCTGCAGGACATCGCGGTCCTCACGAAGGGGAACGTGATCTCGGAGGAAGTCGGCTTCAAGCTCGAGAACGCGGTCATCACCGACCTCGGCCGCGCGAAGCGGATCGTGGTCGACAAGGACAACACGACGCTGATCGACGGCGCCGGCGACGACAAGGAGATCCAGGGCCGCGTGTCCGAGATCCGCGTCGCGATCGACAAGAGCACCTCCGATTACGACAAGGAGAAGCTCCAGGAGCGGCTCGCGAAGCTCGCCGGCGGCGTGGCCGTGATCAACGTCGGCGCCGCGACCGAGGCCGAAATGAAGGAGAAGAAGGCTCGAGTCGAGGATGCGCTGCACGCGACTCGCGCGGCCGTCGAGGAGGGGATCGTCCCCGGTGGCGGCGTGGCGTTCATCCGCGCGCAGAAGGCGCTGAAGACGCTCAAGCTCGAGGACAGCGAGGAGCAGATCGGCATCGAGATCGTGCGCCGCGCGATCGAGGAGCCGATCCGGATCATCGTGCAGAACGCCGGCGGTGAAGGCTCGATCGTCGTCGAGAAAGTACGTGCCTCGAAGGACCCCAACTTCGGGTACAACGCGCTCACCGACACGTACGAGAACCTGGTGGAGGCGGGCGTCATCGACCCGACCAAGGTCGCCCGCACCGCGCTCCAGAACGCGGCGTCGATCGCGGGACTCCTCCTCACCACCGAGGCGATTGTCGTGGAGAAGAAGGAGGACAGGCCGTCGGCCCCGGCCGGCGGCGGTGGTGGCGGGATGGGCGGGATGTACTAGGCCGGCGTATGAGCTGACGGCTTCTTACCCGTCGGCTTGTCAGCCGTTTAGCTGTTAGCTGAACGCGAGGGCCGGGCTCTGCTACCAAGAGCCCGGCTCCGTCGTGTTAGGAGGAGGGGGAGGAACAAGCCTCAAAACAGCTCCATCTGTACACTCGCCGACCGCTGTCGCAGGCCCGGCTCGAACGGACCGGTGACGGCGTCCTGCATCGCGACGTGCACTGGCAGCCGCCTGCGCGCTCCAGCCAGGGCGCCGGTGACGGCGGCATGAGCTAGTACGGGATCGTTGCACCGTTCACTGAGGTGCGCCAGTACAACGTGTGCGAGTCCGGCGTGCACACACTCGCGCGCGAGCCGTGCCGCCGCGCGGTTGCTCAGGTGGCCGTGCCTTCCGGCGATCCGCTCGCGGACCGAGAGCGGGTACGGACCAGCGCGAAGCAGCTCGTCGTCGTGGTTCGCCTCGAGGACGAGCACATCGACCTCGCGCAGCGCCTGGCACAGCGACGGTGAGGCACTGCCAAGATCGTATGCAATCCCGACCCGCGCGCCGGTACGTGTCGCGGTCGCGACGAAGGCGACTGGCTCGGACGCATCGTGCGGCACCCTCACCGATCGGATTTCCATGTGCGAGAGCGTGATCGTACCGCCCGTCTCGAACGTTTGGACGTTCCCCTCCGAGAGCTCGGGGCAGGCGGCGACGGTCCCCGCCGTCGCGTGAATCGTCCACCCCCACTTTGTCGCCGCGGCGCCCGCTCCCCTGACGTGGTCCGAGTGCTCGTGTGTGATCACCACCGCCTCGATCGCCTCGGGCGGAACGCCGGCGCGCTCGAGGCGGGCGGCGAGTGTCCGAACCGGAAACCCAGCGTCGATGAGTACGCGTGACTCGCCGCAATCGACGAGGACTGCGTTGCCGCGGCTACCGCTCCCCAGCACCCAGGTCCTCATGCGGAGCTATCTCGTGCGCGCGCGTGCGCGGCGCGGAGGAGGCGTGCGCCGCGATCGCTGAGCATCATACCGCGGCGGCTCATCGCGCGCCGCGTCGTGATGAGAAACTTTTCGACGTCGTAGGCGCCGAGAGCGCGCCCCTCCCCCCAGGAGAACGGTGGTACGTACTTGGGCGGCATATCGGCGCCGTAAACGTTCGACCCGGCTCCGATGACTGATCCGGTCGTCAGGCGAAGCCCGATCCCGGCCTTCACGTGGTCGCCGAAGAGCGTTCCGAGCTTGATGGTGCCGCTGTCGCGCACGCCCCTGGGCGTCCAGAGCTGGACCGTGCCGTAGGTGTTCTTCAGGTTGCTGGTGATCGTGCCAGCGCCGAGGTTCACCCACCGGCCCAGGTAGGAGTGGCCGACGAAGCCGTCGTGCGCCTTGTTCGCGTGACCGAGGATGACAGTCTCGCTGATCTCGCCGCATACGACGCTCATCTCGCCAATGGAGCACCCGCCCACACGTCCCCCCGTGACGAGCGCGTCCGACGCGATCGCGCATGGGCCCACCAGGCGCGTGAAGGCCCGGATCGTCGCGCCGCGCCTGACGAGAATCGGCCCGGCTGTCGCGTCGAGACACACCATCGGCTCGACTGTCGCGCCCCGCTCGAGGTACACTGGGTGCCCTCCGAGTAGCGCGCCAGCGGGCAAGACGGCGCACTCGAGCTCGGGTCCAACGCGCGCGATGTCGTCCTGGAGCTGTGCCGTCAGGTCCACGATCAGGCTCCAGACTTCGTTCAGCCACCGTCCTGGCACCTCGACGACGCGCGTGCCCGCGGCGCCGACCGACTCGAGCGGAGTCTCGCCGCCGGCAACCTCATCGAACCCGAGGTCGGCGCCGAGGCGGACTGCCGCGACACGTCCCCCACAAACCCAGACGTCAGCGTCGCGCGCGCTCCACCGCGCGGGAACGACACAGCGCGAGTTGGCGAGCACTGCCCCGGCGGGGATCGCGCCGATCACCCCCGGAGGCGCGTCCGCCTCCTCGAACTCCACGAGGTGGGGCGCGACTACCGCGCCGGCGGCCGCGAGGCCGATCGCGTGCTCCCAGCGGTCGCGAATGAGCAGCATTCCGGCGCGCAACTCGCTGATCGGGCGCGTGAGCGCGAACGGCTCGAACGTTCTGGCGGTGGCGTCGTCGTAGAGGTAGAGCGCGGTCACTTGCGGTCGCGGACGTCCGCGGGGAGTGTGTCGAGAAGCGTCTTGAGGTCGGTCGCGCGGTCCGTCGTCGTGACAAGCGTTATCCCATCGCGGGCGACCACGACCAGGTCCGAGACACCGTACAGGACGATCGTGCCGACCTCGGCGTGAACGACATTCCCGCGCGAGGCTACGGGCAGGACGTGTCCCTGCGTGGCGTTTCCAGCATGGTCCAGTGGGCGGATGCGCTTGAGCGACGCCCACGTGCCGACGTCGTCCCACCCAAAGTCGCCGGGGATGACGAGTACGCGATGGCTACGCTCGAGCACGCCGTGATCCACCGAGATCGCGGTCACGCCGGTGAAGAAGCGCCCGATGTCGCTCACGCCGAGGAACTGGGCGACTTCTGGCGTGTGCGCGCGGACCTCGGCGAGAAAATCGCCCACACACCAGACGAAGATCCCGGAGTTCCAGAGGTAACCCTCGCCGATCATCCGCTCGGCGTCCGCCGCGTCTGGCTTCTCGATGAATCGAGCCACCCGTCGGGCGCCCGCCACCGCCTCCCCCGGCTGGATGTAGCCGAACCCAGGGTCGGCACGGCTCGGGACCACGCCCACTGTCACGAGGCTCCGCTGATCAGCCGCGGCATCGGCGGCGCTTGCCAGGACTGTGCGAAATGCTTCGGCATCGGCGACCGACCAGTCCGCGTGCACAGAGATCATGACGGCGTCGCCTGCCTCTCGCCCCATGCCATCCGCCCCGCCCGTACGGCGCTCGATCTCGAGTGCGGCCCACACTAGCGCCGGCGCAGTCCCTGCGGGGCGTGGCTCGGCGATCACGTTGGCAGCGGGAATGGCCGAGAGAAGGGCGCGGACGGCAGGCGCGAGCGCGGGACTCGTCAGGATCAGCGTCCGTTCGGCGGGGACGAGCGGCGTCAGGCGCCGGACGGTCTCGGCCAGGAGGGGCTCATCGCCGGCGAGAGGAAGGAGCTGTTTGGGTCGTTGCGGTGTGCTGAGCGGCCAGAAGCGTGAGCCGACGCCCCCGGCGAGAATGACCGCCCAGTGGCTCACCGATCCCCGGCTCCCGCGCGCTCGGAGGTCGCGCCCGCCAACTCCGCTGCGCGCGCGTAGAGCTGGCGCGGGCTGAACGGCTTGGTGAGGAACTCGTTCGCGCCGAGCTCGCGCGCGCGGCGAGCGTGCTGCTCCTGACCCGCCGCCGTGAGGACGATGCACGGGACTCCTTTCAATCGGGCGTCGCCACGGATGGACGCCAACACGTCGAGCCCGCTTCGCCCGGGCATCATGATGTCGAGCATGACGAGCCGGATGTCGCGTTCACGTTCTAGCACATCGAGGGCTTCCTGGCCGTCGTACGCCAGGGTGACCCGGAAGGGGCCCTGTTCGAGCTTCATCTTGATGATGCGACCAATGTGGGGCTCGTCGTCCGCCACCAGCACGTGCACCAGGTCCATGCGCGCTTCTCCTTCCGTCATACGATCGCGGCGATCCGGCCACGGTTGCGGCGCAGCTCGAATAGCAGGGTTCCGACGTCGGCTCGCGGCCCGGCAACGACGACAAGGATCGCCTCCCCCGACAGTACGCAGGCTATGGCGATGCGTCGCTCGTATTCGAGTACGCAGCTCGCGAGCGCGCCACCCGCGTGATGCCGGCCGAGCTCTTCGCTCGCTGCGATTACCGAGGGCAGGAGCGCCGCCATGCCGTCGGCGTCAATTCCGGGTGCGGTCTGCGAATCGATCACGAGGCCGTCGCGGCCCAGCACAACGACGGCGTCGACACCATCGCGCTGGCGGAGCGCCCGCACGAAGTCGCGAATGGTCGGCATGAACGCTCCGCGTGAAGTGGAGCGAAGCATAACCGTGAGAGGGTCGAAGTCAAGCGACGCGCGAGACTCTCGCCGCACGCGCGCGAATCGCTTGAACTCTCCCGGTGTAGCACGTATCGTTCGACCCCAACACGACATCGAACTCACGGCCTTGGCGAGGTTTATGAAGGGCAGACTGCTCACCCTCACGCTTTCTGGCGTGGTGCTCTCGGCGCTCGCGGCGTGCGGCGATCCGTTACGATTCGAAGCGCAGCGGGAGGTCGTCAACGACACGCTGACCTTGTTCGCCTTGACCGGTACACCGGTGACGGCGCCGAGCGCGCTTAACACATTCTTGCACCAGGCGGTACGCCTCGACGGGACGTCGAGCTTCGATCTCGTTGTGGACATTGACGAGAGCGGGCAGGTCGAGCTCCAGCCGGTTCAGCTCGTCGGCGGGAGCGGAGGCCGGACGGCGTTCCAGGTTACCGACACGCCGTTCTCCGAGGTGGCGGAAGCGCCACGGAACGGGTATGCCGCGGAGGCACTCACCGTTGCGATCGGGCAGACGGTTCTCGTGCGAGCCGAGCCGCTGATCTGCGCCGGGCAACTCCGGCCGGAGATCTATAGCAAGCTCGTCATCGAGGGCATTGACTTGGTCGCCCGTACTTTGAAGGTGCGAATGACGGTGGATCCGAACTGCGGTTTCGTCTCCTTCGTCGAAGGCATACCCGAGCGCTGATCTCTTGCACGACATCAGGCTCCTGCGCGAGGACCTCGACCTGCTGCGCGACGGGATGCGCCGCCGGGCCATGCTACCGGCGCTGGAACCTATCCTCGCCCGCGCCGGGCTGCTGGAGCGCGAGCGCCGGCGCCTCATTCAGGAGGTCGAGGAGCGCAAGAATGCCCGAAACCTCGCGAGCCAGGAGGTCGCGCGGCTCAAGAAGGGGAAGGAGAACGCTGACGATCTGATCGTCCGCACCCGCGTGCTCGGCGACGAGATAGCGCGGCTGGAGGGGGAGCTCGGCGGCGCGGAGGCAGAGCTGACGCGGGTGCTGCTGGAGCTTCCCAACATCACCCTGCCTGACGTCCCGGACGGTGGCGAGGAGTGCAACCTCGTCGTCACCACGTGGGGTGATCCGCGACCGCGGGAGGGCGTGAATGCGCACTGGGTTATCGGCGCCGCGCTCGGGTTGATCGACCTCGAGCGCGCAGCGAAGGTCAGCGGCTCTGGCTTCGTTTTCTACCGCGGCCGCGGCGCACGGCTTGTGCGAGCTCTGGTCAACTATTTCGTCGAGCTTCACGCGGGCGCTCACGGATACGAGGAGATATGGCCGCCGCTACTGGTGAACCGCGCGGCCATGACCGGCACCGGACAGCTCCCCAAGTTCGAGAACGACGCGTACGCGATCCGCGACGACGACCTGTTCCTCATTCCGACGGCGGAGGTTCCGGTCACGAACCTCCATCGCGACGAGATTCTCGCAGCCTCGGCGCTCCCGGCCGCGTTCGTCGCCTACAGCAAGTGCTTCCGTCGCGAGGCTGGGTCGGCCGGGAAGGACACTCGCGGGGTGCTGCGCACGCACGAGTTCGACAAGGTGGAATTGGTGCGCTACGCCACTCCCGAAAGCTCCGCCGCCGAGCTGGAAGGCCTGACGAGGCATGCCGAGATCGCGCTCGAGCAGCTCGGGCTCCCGTACCGCCGCAAGCTTCTCGCGGCGGCCGACACTGGGTTCTCGGCTGCGAAGACGTATGATCTCGAGGTATGGGCCCCTGGAGTCGGAGCGTGGCTGGAAGTGAGCTCGTGCAGTAGCTTCGGGGACTTCCAGTCGCGCCGCGCGAACATCCGTTATCGGCCGGCTGACGGCGGAAAGCCGCGCTTCGTTCACACGCTGAACGGCTCAGGGCTGGCGTTCCCGCGAACTATCGCCGCCATCCTCGAGCACCACCAGCGTCCGGACGGCAGAACGGTGACCGTGCCCGAGGTGCTGCGCCCGTATTTCGGCGCCGACACGATCGCCTGAGCCGATGCGCCGCGGCGCGCCGGTCGCCATTCTCGCCGTCGTCCTCGGGCTTCTGCTCGGCTGGTACGTTCTCTACACTCGTGGCGTCGTCATCCGCCTCCGGCAGGATGCGGCACAGCTCGGCCAGATGTACGCGCGCGTCTTCCATGCCCTGGCGGACACGAGCACCAGCCCTGATGTCGCTAACGCGGCGCTGCTCGACCTGGCGCGCCACATCGACTCGCTCGGCGTCCCGGTGATCCTCACCGACAGGGAAGGGCGCCCGGCCGCGTTCTCCAATCTCCCGTTCGATGACGCTTCGCTCGCGGACCCGCGCGTCGCCGCGTACGTCGCGAGGCTCGATAGGGAGAACGCCCCGGTCGAAGAGCCGGGCGTCGGGCAGGTACATTTTGGTGACAGCCGGCTCGTGCGTAGCCTGCGCTTCATCCCGGTTATCCAGGTGCTGCTCCTGCTCGCCGCGGTCGGCACTGGCGTGTACGTGCTTCGTGTGCGCGGAAGGGCCGACAGGGAGCGTGTGTGGGCCGGTATGGCGCGCGAGTCGGCGCACCAGCTCGCGACCCCCCTCTCGAGCTTGAGCGGGTGGCTCGAGCTGATGACCGAGCGGAGCGAGTCCGATCCGGTCGTGGCGACGGCAATCCGCCACATGCAGGCAGACTTGGAGCGGTTGGATAGAGTCGCGCACCGCTTCGAGCGGATCGGGCGGCCGCCACGACGCGAAGAGGTCGACCTCTGCGAGCTCGTCACTCGCACAGCGAGATACTTCCAGGCTCGGGTGCCGACACTCGCGCACCGGGTGACGATCTCCTCGCGCTGCGTTGGCGAGCCACTCGCAGTGCACGGCGACGCGGTGCTGCTCGAGTGGGCACTCGAGGCCCTGTGCAAGAACGCGATCGATGCGCTCTCCGGACGCGGCGGGGCTCTCAAGCTGCTGGCGAAGCGGACCGATGAGGGGCACGTGCGTGTCCGCGTCTCGGATGACGGGCCCGGCGTGCCCAGTGAGTTGCGGTCGCGGATCTTCGAGGCCGGCTTCTCGACCAAGGAGTCGGGATGGGGCATCGGCCTCTCGCTTGCCAAGCGGATCGTGGAGGAGAATCACCGCGGCCGGTTGGTACTCATCCCCACGAATCGCGGCGCGACGTTCGACGTTATACTTGAGGGATGATGCCGTCCACCACTGACGATGCGCTGCTAGGCCGCCTGAATGCCGCGCAGCGCGAGGCCGTGCTGCACCACGAAGGCCCCCTGCTCGTCCTCGCGGGCGCCGGTTCCGGGAAGACACGCGTGCTCACCAGCCGTGTCGCGTGGCTTGTGCGGCACCATGGGGTCGACCCGCGTAACATCCTCGCGGTCACTTTCACGAACAAGGCCGCCGGTGAGATGCGCGAGCGCGTCGCCGCGCTTCTGGAGGCCCCGGCGGCCGGGATGTGGGTAGGCACGTTCCACGCCGTCGGCGCGCGCATGCTTCGGCGTGACGCCTCCCTGGTTGGCCGCACGCCGAGCTTCACGATCTACGATGAGGAGGACTCCCTCGGGGTCGTGCGGCGGGTGATGGACCGGCTTCGCATCTCGACGAAACAGTGGGCGCCGAAGGTGATCCGATCGCTCGTCTCCGACGCAAAGAACGCCCTCGTTCCACCCGACGAGTATACAGCGCTAGCTCTCGACCCACTGTCGCGCGCCGCCGCGGCCGTGTACGAAGAGCTCGAGGGCGCCCTCCGCGAACGCAACGCCGCAGATTTCGATGACCTCCTGGTTCTACCCGTGCGAGTGCTGCGCGAGAACCCTGACCGCCTCGTCGCATACCGTGCGCAGTTCCGGTACATCCTCGTGGACGAGTACCAGGACACGAATCGCGCGCAGTACGCGCTGATCAAGCTGCTCGCCGGCGAGCAGGCGAACCTGTGCGTAGTGGGAGACGATGACCAATCGGTCTATGGCTGGCGAGGCGCAGACATTCGCAACATTCTAGACTTTCAGAAGGACTTTCCGCATGCGCGGGTCGTCCGCCTCGAGGAGAACTACCGCTCGACGCCTTCAATTCTCGAGCTGGCGAACGTCGTGATCAGCGTGAACGCTTCCCGGTTAGGAAAGACGCTGCGCCCTACTCGCTCCGGCGGAGAGACTGTGACGGTCGTCCGCTGCCTCGACGAGCGGGACGAGGCGGACTGGGTAGCCGAAGAGATCATCGCGCGGCGCGGAGCCCACCGCAACATCGGACTCCGCGATGTTGCCATCCTCTACCGCACGAACGCGCAGAGCCGCGCGCTCGAGGAGGCGATGCGTAAGCGCGCCATTTCATACCGCCTCATCGGTGCCGTGCGCTTCTATGACCGGCGCGAAGTTCGCGACCTGATGAGCTACCTGAAGCTCGTCGCGAACCCGGCGGACGACGAGGCATTCGTCCGCGCTGCCGGCGTGCCGAAGCGCGGTCTCGGGGACGTCGCCATAGAGCAGCTCGCCGAGGCGGCGCGTGGGGTGCGCGTCCCGCTCCTCGCGGCAGCTGGCCGGCCGGAACTGCTCGCGGCCATGCGGCCAGCGGCTCGTCAGGCGTTCGGCGGCTTCGCTGCGCTCCTGCAGCGGCTGCGCGCGCGGGTACCCAACGCCAGCGTGGATGAGCTGCTGCGAGACATCGTCGACGAGATTCAATACACTGACTACCTGCGTTCCGAAGGGCCGGAAGCCGGGGAACGGATTGAGAACGTCCGGGAGCTCATCACCGGCGCCGCCGATGCCGTAGCGGATGAGGGCGGTGAGGTCGGACTCACCCCCCTCGACCACTTCCTGCAGCGCGCGATGCTCGTCGCCGACGTGGACCGCCTCGACCCCAGCGCCGACACGATAGCGTTGATGACCATGCACAACGCCAAAGGGCTGGAGTTCCCCCTGGTGTTTCTCACCGGGCTCGAGGATGGTCTCTTTCCGCTGGCGAGGGCGTACGAGGATCCAGCCATGTTGGAGGAAGAGCGGCGTCTCTTCTACGTCGGTATCACGCGGGCTGAGCACAAACTGTACGTCACGCACGCCGAGCAGCGCCGGCGAAACGGCGAGACTGTACAGTCGAAAGCGTCCAGCTTTCTCGCCGCAATTCCGGAGGGGATGGTCGAAGCGCAGCGTACGATCAAGCTTCGAAGCTCGGGTCGCGCCTTTCTGTCGTCGTCAGGCTATCGAAGTGGCGCCTGGCGCGAGACCATGCGCCCAGGCCGCCGACCCGACGATGCGGACCCGACACCGATCCGCTCGGCGGCGGCGCGACGTCCCGGCACGCCGGTGACCCTGAGCAGTTGGAGCGTGGAGGAGGCCGATGCATCGCAGGACGCGCCGGTGATCGCGGTCGGCGCGCGGGTACGACACGCGAAGTTCGGCGCTGGACGCATCGCCGAAGTCTCGGGCGACGGTCGTGATGCCAAGGTCAAGGTCGATTTTGACGACGAGGCGATCGGGCGCAAGACCCTGGTGCTCGCACAGGCTAAGCTCGAACGGGAGTGGGAGTGAATGGCGGTCACCCGTGACGAAGTAGTTCACGTCGCGCGCCTCGCCAGGCTCGCGCTCGACGAAGCGCGCGTCCCCGCGCTCGTCGAACAGCTCAATGGCATTCTCGCGCACATGGAAGTGCTCGAGAAGGCGGCTACGGGCGACGTGTGCGCCGTTGTCGGAGTTGGCGACGCCGGGATGCCGCTGCGAGAGGATACGGGTCCACCGCTCGCGCTCGAGCGCCCGCCGGAGGGATTCGCTCCGGCTATGCGCGACGGCTTCTTTCTCGTCCCGCGCCTGGCGACGCACGAGGACGCGGCGGAGGCGTTGGAATGACCGGGGACCGCGAGGAGCTCGGCAGGCTGCCCGCGAGACCGGACGCGCTCGCTGCCGTAGCGCGGAGCTTCGAGCGAATGGCGGAGGTGGAGCAGGGACCGGGGCGGCTCAACGCGGTACTCTGGAGCGACCAGGAGCGCGCGGCCGCCGACGCGCGCGCCGCCCAGCGCACAGTCGCGAATGCAAAGGATGTCGGCCTGCTTGCTGGCGTCCCGTTCGCCGCCAAGGACAACATCGCGACGCTGCACCTGCCGACGACTTGTGGGTCGCGCATCCTCGAGGGATACGTTTCCCCGTTCGAGGCGACGACCATCACACGCATGCGGCACGCGGGCGCGGTGCTCGTAGCGAAAACCAATTGCGATGAGTTCGCGATGGGTTCCTCGACCGAGCACAGCGCCTATGGCCCGACCCGCAACCCGCACGACCGCTCGCGCGTCCCTGGCGGCTCGTCAGGCGGATCGGCGGCGGCGGTCGCCGCCGGAATCGTTCCGGTCGCGCTCGGCTCGGAGACCGGCGGCTCCGTCCGGCAGCCCGCGGCGTTGTGCGGCGTGGTCGGGGTGAAACCCACCTACGGCCGTGTGAGCCGCTACGGACTCGTCGCGTTCGCCTCGTCGCTCGACCAGGTAGGGGTCTTCGGGGCCTCGGTTGAGTACGCCGCCGCCGCGATGGAAGCGATCGCCGGGCGCGACCCGCTCGACTCGACGAGCGCCATCCGGCCGGTGCCGCGCTATCGCGACGCTGCTCAGCGATCTCTCTCGGGGATGGTGATCGGCCGCCCCAAGGAGTATTTCCCGGATTCGCTCGATTCGCGCGTTGCGGCGCTCTGCGACCGCGCGCTCGATGCGCTGCGCGCGCAGGGAGCCGAAGTGCGCGACATCTCGCTCCCACACACCGACCTCGCGATACCGGTCTACTACATCGTCGCGCCGGCGGAGGCATCCTCGAACCTCGCGCGATTCGACGGCGCGCGTTACGGCCTCAGAATCGTCGGCGACGGGCTGAACGGAATGTACGAGGCGACGCGCTCCCGCGGCTTCGGCCCCGAGGTCACGCGACGCATTCTGCTCGGCACATATGTACTCTCTGCCGGCTACTACGATGCGTATTACAAGAAGGCACAGGAGGTCCGCGCGCTGATCGCCGAAGATTTTCGCAATGCCTTCGGCGGCGTGGACGCGATCTTCACTCCGACAACGCCGGGGCCGGCCTTTGCGCTCGGCGCGAAGCTGGATGATCCGTACGAGATGTACCTGAGCGACATTTTCACCGTCACCGCAAACCTCGCCGGGGTTCCCGCGACGTCGGTTCCGATCGGACGCATCGACAAACTTCCGGTTGGCGGGCAGATCCTGGCGGGCCATTTCGACGAGATGACGATGCTGACCGTGGCGTACGCTCTCGAGCGCGCCCTCGGTGAGGAGGCGCACCGATGACGATCGCGCCGCCGTCCGTCACGGCGAAGTACGAGATGGTCGTCGGGCTCGAGGTCCACGTGCAGCTCAAGACCAGGACCAAAGCGTTCTGTAACTGCTCGACGGCCTTCGGCGCCGCGCCTAACGTCAATACATGTCCCGTGTGCCTCGCGCTCCCGGGGGCGCTCCCGTTCCTGAACTACCGCGCGGTGGAGCTCGCGACGCGCGCGGCGCACGCGCTGTGCTGTACTGTCAATCGGATTTCTATCTTCGCTCGCAAGAACTACTTCTATCCCGATCTCCCGAAGGGCTATCAGATCTCCCAATACGATCGCCCGCTCGCCGAGCGCGGGCACGCGGAGATCGGACAGTTCGCCGACGGCTCACCGATCACCATTCGCATTACGCGCGTGCATATGGAGGAGGATGCGGGGAAGTCGATCCATGATCGCTACCCGACGGCCACGGCGATCGATCTCAACCGGGCGGGCGTGCCGCTCATCGAGATTGTGAGCGAGCCGGATCTCCGCTCCTCGCGCGACGCCGGCGCCTACCTGCGCATGCTCAAACAAATCATCGAGTATGCGGGCGTCAGCGACGCGAACATGGAGGAGGGGAGCCTCCGCGTCGACGCGAACATCAGTGCGCGACGGCGGGGCGAGACGAAGCTTGGCACGAAGACGGAGGTCAAGAACATGAACTCCTTCTCGGGTGTCGAGCGGGCACTCGAGGCGGAGTTCGCGCGCCAGTGCGCGCTGCTCGACCGGGGAGAGCGCATCGAGCAGCAAACCATGCTATGGGACGGTGCGCGCGGCGAGGTCCGCCCGGCCCGGACGAAGGAAGGGAGTCACGACTACCGCTATTTCCCCGAGCCGGACCTGCCGCCGCTCGTGCTCGAGAGTGAGTGGATCAAGAAGGTGAAGGACGAACTGCCCGAGCTGCCGCGTGACCGGCGCGCTCGCTTCGCCACCGAGTACGGGCTGCAGCCGCACGACGTCGAGGTGCTCACGGCGAGCATCCACCTCGCTGACTACTTCGAGAGCGTCGCGCGAGCGCACGGCGATTCGAAGGTGGCGGCGAACTGGGTGATGGGTGAGGTGCTCGCGACCCTCAAGACTAGCGGGACGTACGTTGCGACGCTGGGCGACCTGAGCGGGCGGTACCGCGTGCGGCCGGCCGATCTCGCCGCTCTCCTCGGCCTGGTGCGCGATGGAACGCTCAGCCACACTTCGGCGAAACGCGTCTTCGCGATGATGGTCGAGAGTGGCGATCGGCCCGAGCAGGTCGCGGACCGCCTCGGCCTCGTTCAGGAACGCGGGGACTCCGCGCTCGGCGCGTGGCTGGACGAAGTGATCGCCGAGAACGCCGCGGAGTGGGAGCGATACCGAAGCGGGGAGCGGAAGCTTCAGGGAGTACTCGTCGGCGCCGTGATGAAGAAGTCGAAGGGACGCGCCGATCCGAGGCGCCTCAGTCAGCTATTGTCTGAGCGCGCCGCCGGATAGAGTGGTTCGGCGAGGTTCGACGCGAAGCGGAGGCCAGACTCGGGCATCCCGAAGCTCCGCCGCGCTTCCTCGGCAAGGTGAACGCCGACGCCGCTTCGCCGCGCCTCGCGCCGCACCTGCACCGCGAGCTGCAGCGCCGTGTCGCCCGCGGGATCGAGCCCAAATGGCTCTGACCGCTCGGCGCGATGCAGAAAGTCTATGATGTAGTCGAAGGACCGCGCGATGTATTTCCCAACCTCGGGGTCGCTCAAGTCCCAGCGGCTGTTCTCCGCGGCGATCTGGAAGATGCGCTGCCACGAATCGGTGTCGGTGACGAACACCATGCCGCGGAAGATTCGGCGGTTCGTCTGCGTGCTGAAGATCGTCGGGCTCAGAATCCGGTCGAGGTGCTCGTCTGAGTGCGAGTGGTCGCGGCCGATCAGGTCTCGCGCGCTTCGGCTGTACCGGTCGCCGAGGTGGGTCTCGAAGCGGGTTTCCCAGTAGCTGTGTCCGAGGCCCGATGTCTTCGATGCGATCACGAGGTATCGCGGAACGAAGTAGTTGTGCGCGACTGCGTCGGCGGCGAGGTGCGCCAGATAGCCGAGAGAGAAGGCGCGTAACCGGTCGCTATCGGCGCGCTCATGGATCTCGAGCCCGACGGTCCACGAATGACAGTGGCGCCCTGCCGGCGCGTACTTCTTCGCGATGCTGGTGTCGGCCGCGATCGAGCCGTAGAGGAAGTCGTACGGATACGCGATGAGGAGCTGAGCGACTGGCCCTGGAAGCAGGTCGAGCGAGCGCAGCACAGCCTCGCCGAGGAAGATGTGCGTCCCGGGCGTCCAGGCGAACGCGGCCGATGGGAAGAGCGCGACGGCGACCAGCGCCAGCGCGCCCCATCCCAACGCGCGCCACATGACGTGAAGATGCGTCGTTCTTTACAGTCCGATGCGCTTGCGCTGCCGCCGGATCGACTTGCGCAGATCGCGCAGCTCCTCGGAAACCGTGTCGTTGATCGCTTCGCGCGCCGCGCTCAAATAGTCTCCTACCTGCTCGACCACGTCGTCCATCGGCGGCAGTGCATCGAGCGCGTCCTCGCCGCGGTCTTGCATCCAAGCCGCCCCACGTGCGGCGTGGGTGCCTGCCCAC
>JALZIF010000216.1 GCA_030860435.1 Gemmatimonadota bacterium
GACCACGCGCCGGCCCCCCGGTCGTGCTACCTTCAGCGAATCCAGCGCAGAGGACTTGATGCCATGGAGTTGCTCATCATCCGCCACGCGATCGCCGAGGACCGCGAGGCGTTCGCCCGCACAGGGCAGGACGACGGCCTTCGTCCTCTGACGCCGGGCGGCGCGAGGAAGATGCAACGCGTTGCACGCGGCCTCGTGCGTGCGGCGCCGTCGCTCGAGCTCCTGGCGACGAGCCCTCTGGTGCGCGCCGTGCAGACGGCGGAGATCGTCGCCGCGGCATACGGCGTCGTCGAGCCTCTGGTGATCGAGCAGCTCACTCCCGAGGCACGTCCCGCGGACTTTCTTCGGTGGCTGCGCGGGCGCGGTGCGCGCGACGCCCTTACGATCGGTGCCGTAGGCCATGAGCCGGCGCTCTCGACGCTCGCCACCTGGCTTCTCACCGGAGAGGAAGAGTCCCGCGTCGAGCTGAAGAAAGGCGCCGCGTGTCTGCTCCGTTTCGACCGCCGGCCCGCTCCAGGTACCGCGACGCTCGTCTGGGCGCTCGCGCCCGGGCACCTGCGGCGGCTCGCGTCATGAGACCGTGAGCCTGCAGGCCGGGCTGGTCGATCTTCCCGCCGAGCGCGCTGCGCGGATCGTCGCTCTCTCGCTCCTCGTCGACGTTGCGTCGGCGGTGGAGCGCGTGGGCGCGCCTGACGACCCTGAGGCGCTGCACGACTTCCGGGTCGCCCTCCGCCGGCTGCGCAGTTGGCTGCGCGCGTATCGGCCGCAGGTCGAGGGGAGCGTGCCGGGAAAGGTGCGGCGGAAGCTCGGCGCGATTGCCGATGCGACGGGCGAGAGCCGGGATCTCGAGGTGCACATCGCCTGGCTGAACGGGGAGCGCGCCGCGCTCGCAAGCCGGCAGCGGGCGGGCCACAGCTGGTTTCTGAACCGGCTGGAGGCGCGGAAAGAGAAGGCAGACGCGGCGCTGAACGCAAAGGTCGTGGCCGGGCTCGAGCGCGTGCGGGAGCGGCTGGAGTCGGCGCTCGAGACGTATCACGTCACCGTGCATTTGCGCGACCCCCGACCGCCACGCACATTGGCGGCGGTCACGGCTGACCTGGTGCGCGCGCATGCGGCCGAGTTGCGGCGGCATCTCGAGGCGGTACGCACGATCGCGGACCAGGAGGAGGGCCACGAAGCGCGCATCGCCGGGAAGCGGCTGCGCTACCTGCTCGAGCCCATTCAGGAAGTGGTGGGCGGCAGTGAGGCCCTCGTCAGGCGGCTCAAGACACTGCAGGACGCGCTCGGGGACATGCACGACGCGCATGTGTTCGGCGCCGAAGTCGCGGCCGCGCTGGAGGCAGCGGCCGCCGAGCAGGCCCGCCGTCTCGCGGCGGCCGTGCTCACGGGTGACGCCGATGACGCGCGCCCCGCGCTCCGCAGGGATCCCCGGCACGGACTCGTCGCCATCGCCCGTCGCTTGCGCGAGCGCGGCGACCGGGCGTTCGCTACCATCGTGGCGGAATGGCTAGGGGATGCATCGGACGAGTTCTTTCACGATGTCGAGGCTGTTGTCGCGGACCTCGCCGGGCGGACAGCACGTGACCGGGAGATCGAGCGGAAGTACTTGCTGGGCGCTCTCCCGCCGGACGCGCGGGCGGGGACGACGCTGCGGATCGTGCAGGGGTACGTGCCCGGCGAACGGTTCGCCGAGCGCGTCCGACGCGTGCGCGGCGATGACGGCGAGCGCTGGTTTCGGACGGTGAAGCTCGGTACGGGGATGTCGAAGCTCGAGATCGAGGAAGAGACGACCCGCGAGATATTCGCCGCGCTCTGGCGCCTGACGAAGGGCCGTCGCGTGCTCAAGACGCGGTTCGTGGTGCCGGACGGGGAGCTGACCTGGGAGATCGACCGGTTCGACGACCGCGAGCTCGTGCTCGCCGAAGTGGAGCTGCCGGCCGTGGACACCACCGTGGACCCGCCGGCCTGGCTGCAGCCGTACGTGGTGCGCGAGGTTACTGGGGAATCGGAGTTTCAGAACATCAGTCTGGCGAAGTGAGAGGGTTGTCCGGACGAGCGAATGTACTCCACCTGCATCTTCTGCAATGCCCCGCTCGGGCGGAACGAGGCGATCGAGGCCTTTCAGGTTGGGCGACGATTGGCCTTCGACGCGGCGCGGGGGCGGCTCTGGGTCGTGTGTCGCCGGTGCGAGAAGTGGAACCTGTCCCCGGTAGAAGAGCGGTGGGAGGCGGTGGAGGCCTGCGAGCGCGCGTTCCGCGAGACACGGCTGCGGGTCTCGACAGAGAACATCGGCTTGGCGAAGGTCGCCGAAGGACTGGAGCTCGTGCGCGTCGGCGCGCCTGCCCGGCCGGAGTTCGCTGCCTGGCGCTACGGCGACCAGTTCGGCCGCCGGCGGCGCAAGACGATTCTCAAGGCCGGCCTCGGCATCGGCGCGATCGGCGCGTTGGTTGCCGGGGGAGTCGCCGCTGGCATCGGGGTGACCGGGGTCTGGTGGTGGCTCTACGAGTGGTCGCGCCACATCGTGCGCGGCGATCCGGAGTCAGTCATCGCGCGAGTCCCCGTCGGTGACCACCGTAAAATGATCGCCGTTAGGCGCAAGGATCTCCTCGAAAGTCGCTTCGCGGTCGGGGACGGCGGCGGCCGCTGGAGGCTCCTGCTGCAACATACGGATGGCACCAGTGAGTTCCAGGGCGAGACGGCTGTCCACATTCTCGGCCTCGCGCTCCCGCAAGCGAACCGCTATGCCGGCTCCCGCCAGCAGGTGGCGGACGCTGTGCACCGTATCGAGAAGGCCGGCACTGCCGACGAGTACGTGTCACGGCTTGCGCTCGTGGCCGCGAAGCGGGCATCGCGGGGGACCTGGCCGGGCAGCCTCGGCGCGTTTCAGTTGATGCCTGACGAGTTGCTGGCCCTCGAGATGGCAACTCACGAGGAGAGCGAGCGTCGTGCTCTCGAAGGGGAGCTGGCGGTACTCGAGCAGGCGTGGCGCGAAGCGGAAGAGATCGCCCACATCGCCGACAACCTCTTGCTTCCTGCTGGCGTTCAGGAGACGTTGCGCAAGCTCCGGCGAGGGTCGAGGTAGGCCAACTCTTCATTTGTCCGCCGGGCCGATCGTTTCATTTCATCCGCCCGACCACCCGCCGCATGCGCATCCGTTTCCTGATCCCGGTCGCCGCGACGCTTGCCTGCGCCGCACCACAACCCACGACTTCCGCGGCGCGCGTCGATCCTGCCGCCCCCGCCGTCCGCTTCCTCCTCGTCAACGACGTCTACGTCCTCGACACCATGAGCGATGGTACCGGCGGGCTGGCGCGCATCGCGTGGCTCCGGGACTCGCTCGCCAGGGATGGGCGCGTCATCTTCGTGCTCGCGGGCGATGTCCTCAGCCCAAGCCTTCTCAGCAAGTGGTTCTCGGGCCGGCAGATGGTCGAGGGATTCAACGCGGCCCGGCTCGACTACGCTACGTTCGGCAATCACGAGTTCGAGATTCCGCGCGATACGCTGATCGCCCGCATCGCCGCGTCGCGTTTCCGCTGGCTCTCGGCGAATTGCACGCTTTCCGACAGCGCGTCCACTCCCTTCCCGGGGGTTGCTCCCTGGGACACCGTGACGGTGAACGGCGTACGCGTCGGAATCTTCGGTACGACGCTCACCGGGTCATATGCCCGGTACGTGCGCTGCAGCGATCCGGACAGCGCGGCAACCCGGGCCATCGACGAGCTCCGCGCGGCCGGGGCGGAGCTCGTCGTTGCCCTCACGCACCAGACGGTCGAAGCGGACAGTGCGCTGCTCGCGCGTGAGCCCGACCTCGACATCGTCCTCGGCGGCCACGAGCACGATGCGCATTGGGTAGACGTCGCGGGGCGGAGGGTGCTGAAAGCGGACGCGAACTCGCGCAGCGCTCAGGTGGCGGCGCTGCACCCTGGCTCCGGCCTTCGGTGGATTACCCGGGACACGCTCGTGCGCGCCGGCCCTGGCATGCCCTTCGACGCGGCGACGCTAGCCGTGGCCGTCGCGTGGCGTGACACGCTGCAGCGCCGCCTAGGAGCGGAGCGGATTGTGGGCACGCTCGCCGAGCCGCTCGACGCGCGCGATGGGCCGCTCCGCCGACAGGAGATGCCGGTCGGCAACCTCGTCGCCGACGCGATGCGCGGTGGCACCGGAGCCGATGTCGCGCTCATCAACTCCGGCGCGATGCGGCTGGACGACGTGATCGCGGCCGGACCGGTAGGCAACTTCCAGCTCGAGTCCATGTTCCTCTTCGCCGACGAGACGCGCGTCGTCACCTTCCCGTTGACGGGGGCGCGACTACGCGTCGTGCTCGAGCATTCCGTCGCGAGCGCGGGGCGTGGGGGCTTTCTCCAGATTTCCGGCGTCCAGCTCACCTATGATCCGTCGCGGCCTGAGGGGTCTCGCATCGTCGGCGAGCTCCGTCGCGCTGACGGACGGGGAATCCGCGCTGAAGACATGCTGGCGGTCGCGATGGTCGCCTACCCCGCGTGCGAGGGCGGGGACGGGTACGAAATCTCGGAGGCGCAGGAGGGGGACGCCTGCCGCCGCAGGACCGAGAGTCCGCGCACGGTGGACCTTCTGGTCCGACACCTGGCTGGATTCCCGGGTGGCCGAATCGAGCAGCCGCCGGTGGAGCGGGTCAATCGGCTGTAACTGTCCGGGGATGAGCCGGTTGGCGTCCCGTTCCGGCTCTTAGGGGAAGAGGCTCGATCCGCACTTTTTCCCCTCTCGGAGGTTTCGATGCGTCCCATCCGCTACACGCGAGCGCTCGTCACGAACGCGGCACTCGTCGCATTCTCCCTCGCCGCCTGCGCCGAGTCGAGGCCGCCCCCGCCTTTGTCCGTCCTCGCCGACGACACGCAACACGTCCACGCCGCCGACGCGCGGCCAATACCGGCGGAGTCGCGACACGACATGGACGCGCTTCGCAAAGGACGGCTCCCTCCGCTTCTTGGGGGTCGAGTTCATAGTTCCCTACACGGAGTGGACCGACCTCAATCCACCGTCGTTGTTTGGGCAGTTCTTCCGTCGCAACGACCCGTTCGGTCTCTGGGTGCTGCACGTCTGGCTCTGGCAGAAGAACCCGAACGGCGTGTTCGCCAACTGGAACCCGCGCGTGACCTGCGCCCACGCGCCCCCGGTCGAGTGACCGCTGGCGATTTTCGGAGGTTGAGCGCGACGGTCAGCTAGCTGACGGCGGCTGGGCGTCGGCGCGCGGCAAGCGCTACCCAGAGCCGCGCGCCAAGGAGAACGCCGAAGATCGCGACGTACACGAGCGGGCGGGTAATGTCCGTCTTCACCGCCCAGAGGAAGTGGATCGTGCCGCCGGCCGCGGCAGCGTACACCAGGCGGTGGAGCTGCCGCCACCTGCGTCCTCCGAGCCGGCGGATCCATCCTTTCGTCGACGTGACGGCGAGTGGAAGGAGGAGGAGAAAGCTTGCCATCCCGATCGTTATGTACGGGTGTTCGACGACATCGGCGGCGATTTCGCCGAAGTCGAGTGACCAGTCGAACACCATGTAGTTGACCAGGTGGACGCTAGCGTAAAAAAAAGCGAACAGCCCTAGCATCCTTCGATACGAGATCAGGCCGTTCCAGCCGAAAAAGCGCCGAGCAAGGGTGATGGCTAGCGTGAGCGCGAGGAAACGGAGCGTCCACTCGCCTGTTCGATGCTGGATCGTCTCGATCGGGTCGGCGCCGAGCGAGCCGTCGAACCAGTCGCGGACGATGAACGCGAGCGGCGCGAGCGACGCGAGGACAACGGCCGGCTTGCCGAGTGCGCGGGGGATCACCGCCCCCCCCCCAAGCTCAATAGTTCCGCCGCAGGTCCATGCCCGCGTACAGCCGCTCAACCTGGTCCGCGTAGCCGTTGAACATCAGCGTCGGCCGGCGGAAGAATTCACCGATGCGCCGCTCGCGCTTCTGGCTCCACCGCGGATGGTCGACCTCGGGGTTGACGTTCGCGTAGAAGCCGTACTCGTCAGGCGCGGACTTGTTCCACGCCGTAGCCGGCTGCGCATCGAGGAACCGGAGCTTGACGATGCTCTTGATGCTCTTGAAGCCGTACTTCCACGGCACGACAAGCCGCAGCGGCGCCCCGTTCTGGTTCGGAAGCGCCTTCCCATAGAGTCCAGTCGCGAGGAGCGTGAGCGGATGTAGCGCCTCATCCATCCGCAGCCCCTCGACGTACGGCCAGTCGAGGATCGCCCGCCGCTGTCCCGGCATCTCCCGTGGTCGGAATACCGTCGTCATCTCGACGAAGCGCGCCGACGGCAGTGGCTCCACATGATTGATGACGTCTCGGAGCATGATCCCCTGCCACGGGATCACCATCGACCACGCCTCGACGCAGCGCAAGCGATAGACGCGGTCTTCAATCCGGTGCGGCCGGAGAAAATCCTCCAGCGCGTAGGCGCCGGGCTTCTTCACCAGCCCTTCGATCGCCACCGACCACGGACGCGGCCGGAAGCGGCCCGCGTGCTCTTTCGGATCTTCCTTTCCGGTGCCGAACTCGTAGAAGTTGTTGTACCGCGTTACGTCCTCGTAGGGCGTCAGTTCGTCAGGCTGCTGCGCATCCTGGTCCGTGCACGCGGCGCTGAGCAGGGATGGCGTGAGCGCCTCCGCTGCCAGCGCGAGCCCCGCGCTACCGGCGACGCCGAGGAACTTCCTGCGGTCGAGATAAACGGCCTCAGGCGTGATCTCGGAGGACGGAATGTCGGGACGGCGGATGAGCATGACGAGCGCGGATCGGGGTCTACCACCAGTACTACGTCCATACCCGCGATCCCGGTTCCCGGTCCGGGGCGACGGGCGCGGCGGTCGTGGCGCCGCTATCGGACCGAGGCGTGATGCAGCTGCGTGGCGTCGCCCGGGGTCGGCTCGTCCACCTCCGCTGCCGCCGGGAGCGTCAACCGAAACGTGCTCCCCTCCCCGACGCGCGAGCTCACGTCCAGCGAGCCACCCAGCAGCGTCGCGAGCCGCTGCGAGATCGCGAGGCCGAGTCCCGTCCCCTGGTCCCCGTCCGGCTTCCCGAGCTGGACGAACTCGTCGAATATCCGTGCCAGGTCTTCGGCCGCGATCCCTATCCCCTGGTCGGTCACCTCGATTTCCGCACCCCCGCCGTCGAGGGGACGTGATGCAACGGTGATCGGCTTGCCGTCCCCGAACTTGATCGCGTTCGCGAGGAGGTTGAGAAGAATCTGCCGCAGGCGCCGCGCATCCGTGAAGACCGTGCGGTGCGCCCCGTGATGGGTGTGCGTGATCGTCGAGCCGCGCTCCTCCGCCATCGGGCGTACGGTCACGAAGAGATCCTCGACCAGTCCGTGCACCGGGACCGGCTGGAGCTGCAGCTCTATCTTTCCGGCCTCGATCTTCGAGAGGTCGAGCACGTCGTTCACGAGCTCGAGCAGGTGCGTCGCGGCCTTGTGCACACGCTTGAGGCCGTGCGTCTGCCGCTCCGCGAGCGGACCGTAGATTCCATCGAGGAGTAGCGTGTTGTAGCCGAGGATCGCGTTGATCGGCGTGCGCAGCTCGTGGCTCATGGAGGCGTAGAAGCGGCTGCGCGCACCCATCGCGCGCTCCAGCTCGACCTGCCGGCGGCGCAGCTCCTCGTTGACGGCGCGCAGCTCCGTGGCACGCCGCGCCTCGGACGCGTTGAGCTCCGCGACACGGCGCGCTTCGGACGCGGTGAGCTCTGCGTCGTGCCGCAGCTCCAGCTCGCGCCGCTCTGCGTCGCGAAGTTGCTCCGCCTGGCGCTGGATCTCCAGTCTCTTCTGTTGGAGGTCCACGAACACCGCGACCTTCGAGCGAAGGATGTCCGGGTCGAACGGCTTCGCGATGTAGTCCACCGCGCCGACGGAGTACCCCTCGAAGACATAACGCTCGTCCTTACTGATCGCTGTGAGAAAGACGATCGGGACGTGGCGGGAGCGCTCACGCGCCTTGATGAGGCGGGCCAACTCGAACCCGGTCATTCCCGGCATCTGCACGTCGAGGACGATGAGCGCGTAGTCCTTGGCTAGCAGGCGCCGCAACGCCTCTTCA
Organism: Gemmatimonadota bacterium; assembly: GCA_030860435.1. Classification (GTDB taxonomy): domain Bacteria; phylum Gemmatimonadota; class Gemmatimonadetes; order Gemmatimonadales; family Gemmatimonadaceae. The sequence continues at coordinate 8,056 of JALZIF010000216.1, forward strand.
CCCGACATCGCCCGGTCGAGCCGCTGGCCGAGGGGCTCGAGGATCGCTTCCAGGGCGATCAAGTTCTCGGCCCGGTCGTCGACTAACAGGATATCGGCGGCCTCGTTGGAGCTCATGGCGAGGCCTGCGTACGGCGCCCGACGGGACGCGTGGAGTGGGGTACTTCAGCCGTCAGAGCGGCGACGCGCGGCGCGATCTGCTCCAGCGGGAGGATCTGCGCGTGCGGCACCGCGCGCTCCGCGGCCGCGGGCATGATAGGGCTCTCGGCGGTCGCGGGGTCTTGCACGATCGCGTAGCCGCGCCGGCCGGCGATTCGCGCGAGGCCCGCGGCGCCGTCGTCATTCGCTCCGGTGAGGATCACGCCGATCACAGCCGCACCGTAGCTGTCTGCCGCCGACTCGAATGTGACGTCGATCGATGGGCGGCTGAAGCGGACCAGCGGATCCGTCGTGAGCGACACGTATCCACGCTCCACCAACAAGTGGTAGTCGGGCGGGGCAAGGTAAATGTGCCCGGTGGCGAGCGATTCCTTGTCCTCCGCGTCGTGCACTGGAAACGAGGTCTGCTGGGTCAGCAGCTCGGCGAGCAGGCTATCGTGGCCCCGCGAGCGGTGCTGCACGATGACGACGGGAGTTCGCAGCGATGCCGGCAGACCGCCCACCAAGATCCCGAGCGCGTGGAGTCCTCCCCACGACGTGCCGACGACCACGATCTCGTACGCCACTACTTCACCTTCTTGTAGATCTTCTCGCGCGGGTCAAGCTGCTCGAAGCAGGAATCGTACGGCGAGAATTTGAGCGTCTCCTTGCTGCCCAGCGCCAGAACTCCGAACGTGACAAGACTCTCGTAGAAGAGGCCGAGCACGCGAGCCTGCAACGACCTATCGAAGTAGATGAGGACGTTACGACAGAGAATGACGTGGAACTCCGCGAACGACTGGTCGGTGACCAGGTTGTGCTGGGAGAAGACGATGTTGCGGAAAAGCGCGCGCGAGATCGCCGCGCCGTCGTACTTGGCCGTGTAGTACTCCGAGAACGACCGCGCGCCGCCGGCGCGGAGGTAATTCTGGGTGTACTCCTGCATGCGGTCCAACGGGAAGATACCCGCCTTGGCCTTCTGGATCACGACCTCGTTGATGTCGGTCGCGTAGATGCGTGTCCGGTCATACAACCCCTCCTCGTGCAGCAGGATCGCCATCGAGTACGCCTCCTCCCCACTGGCGCACCCAGCGTGCCAAATCCGAATGAACGGATACGTCCGCAGGAGCGGCACGACCTCCCGGCGGAAAGTGACGTAAAAGTCCGGATCGCGGAACATCGCCGTCACGTTGATCGAGAGGTCGAGGAGGAGCCGCTCCATCGACTCCCGGTCGTGCAGCACGCGCTCCTGGAGCGCGCTCACCGTCGCCAGCCGCTCGGCGTGGATGCGCTTCCACAAGCGGCGTCGGATGGACGAGTACGCATAGCTGCGAAAGTCGAATCCGTACTGACGATAGACCCCCTCGAGCAGGAGCGCGATCTCCGTTCGCTCGAGCTCGGGGTCGTAGGTGAGAGGGGCTGCGGCGAGGGTCATTTGGCCGAGGGACCAAGCAACAGGGACGCAGGAGGGACCAGCGCGGTGCCTGCTGCCTGGT
>JALZIF010000219.1 GCA_030860435.1 Gemmatimonadota bacterium
GGTTCGCGATCCGCGAAGGCGGCCGGACCGTTGGTGCCGGCGTGGTCGCGAAGATTTTGCAGTGAGACTGCGGGGAACGGGGAATGGGGAATGGGGAGCGGGGATCTGAGCTCCGGTTCCCAGTTCCTCTTCCCTCTTCCCTCTTCCCTCTTCCTTGTCCCCCCATGCCTCGCGAAAAGATCATTCTCGCTTGCAGCGACTGTAAGAACCGGAACTACTTCACGGACAAGAACAAGCGGCTCCATCCGGAGCGCGTGGAGTGGAAGAAGCACTGCCCTCGCTGCAACAAGCACACGACGCACAAGGAAACCAAGTAAGCATGGCTGACACCGTCGCGGTCGGGAGCGAGAAGGGCGCGGGCGGCTTCGTCCGGAGGACGTTGACCTTCATCGACGAAGTGCGCGCCGAGTTTCGCAAGATCACGTGGCCAGACCGGCAGCAGCTCCGCCAGGCCACGGGGGCGATCATGGTGTTCGTGCTGCTGATCGGTCTGGTTATCTACCTCATGGATCTGGTCCTCCAGGGCGTGCTCGTGAAACTCATTCCATCGCTCTTCGGAGCATGAGTGTGGACGGGCACCGCTGGTACGCGATCCAGACTACCGCCGGTCACGAGAACAAGGTCCGCTCGCTGATCCAGCGCCGGATCGACGCGGACGCACGGTCGCCGGAGGAGCGCTCGATTCGTCAGGCGCTTGTGCCGACGCAAGAAGTCGTCGAGATCAAGAGCGGCAAGAAGGTGACTGTCGAGCGGAAGATTTATCCGGGGTACGTGCTGGTCGAGATGGTGATGAATCAGGAGTCCATTCACACAGTGAATGGCATCCAGGGCGTGATCAAGTTCGTGGGAAAAGAGCGAGCGCCCCAGCCCCTTCGCCCGGACGAGGTCAACCGTCTGCTCGGGATCGCCGAGGAAAGGGAGGAGCAGGAGCCGAAGGAGGAGATCCCCTTCATGGTAGGCCAGGCGGTGCAGATCACCGAAGGGCCATTCAGCGACTTCAACGGTACAGTCGAGGATGTCATGGCGGACAAGGGAAAGGTCCGCGTGAGCGTGAGCCTCTTCGGACGCCCCACAAGCGTGGAATTGGATTACCTGCAATTGAAGGCGTATTGAATGGCGCTGAGCTCTCAGTAGTCCCCGTCGGATACCACGACGACGTGAAACACACCGTGGGAGACTAGGCGCGGCTCGCCGCGTCGCTTTCGAAGGAAGGGCAATGGCAAAGAAGGCAATAGGATTCGTCAAGCTGCAGATCCTGGGGGCGCAGGCGACCCCAGCCCCGCCGGTCGGTACAGCGCTGGGGCCGCACGGGATCAACATCATGGCCTTCGTGAAGGAGTTCAACGCGCGGACGCAGCCGCAGGCGGGAACGATCCTCCCCGTCGAGGTCACGATCTTCAGCGACAAGTCTTTCACGTTCATCACCAAGACGCCGCCGGCCGCGATCCTGATAAAGAAAGAGCTCGGGCTCGACAAGGGCTCGGGCATTCCGAATCGCACCAAGGTGGGGAAACTCAGCCAGGCGCAGCTCCGGAAGATCGCCGAGCTCAAGATGCCGGACCTCAACTGCGACTCGGTCGAGTCCGCAATGGCGATGGTGGCCGGCGCGGCGCGCTCGATGGGCGTCGAGGTGGAGGGCTGATGCGTAGTCACGGGAAGCGGTTCAACACCGCGGCGAAGGGCGTCGACCAGGCGCTGCGCTATCAGCCCCGGCAGGCAATCGAGCTCGTGAAGTCAGCCGCGTTCGCCAAGTTCGATGAGACGGTCGAAGTCGCTGTCCGACTCGGCGTCGATCCCCGCCACGCCGATCAGGTCGTGCGTGGCACGGTGGTCCTCCCGTCCGGAACGGGGAAATCGGTCCGGGTGCTCGTCATCGCCGTCGGCGATCGCGCGCGGGAGGCCGAGGCGGCGGGCGCCGACTACGTCGGGGTCGAACACGTCCAGCGCATCAAGGACGGCTGGCTCGATTTCGATGTGATGGTTGCGACGCCGGACCAGATGGGGCAGGTCGGACAGCTCGGGCGCATCCTCGGACCTCGGGGGCTCATGCCGAACCCGAAAGCGGGGACGGTCACGATGGACGTCGGGCGCGCAGTGCGCGAGGTGAAGGCGGGGAAGATCGAGTTCCGCGTCGACAAGAGCGGAAACGTTCACGCCCCGATCGGAAAGGCTTCGTTCTCGCCGGACGCGCTCGAGGCCAACTTTTCGGCGTTCATGGACCAGATAGTCCGCGCCAAACCGGCTGCGGCCAAGGGCGTCTACGTGCGCAACGTCGCGATCTCGAGCACCATGGGCCCCGGCGTCCCGATCGACATCACCCCGTACCGGTAGACGCCCATGAAGCGAACCGAGAAGCAGCAGATCGTCTCCGATCTGACCGACAAGATCAAGAATGCGAAGGTCCTGTACTACACGGACTTCACTGGGCTGAACGTGAAGCGCATGACCGAGCTCCGCCGCCGCTTCCGGAAGGTGGGGATCGAGTACGTCGTGATCAAGAACACCTTGGCCGCGCGCGCGGTGACAGATGCCGGGCTTGACGCGGACCGTTTGCAGGGACCGACTGGCGTTGTGATCGGACGAGACCCCGTTGCCGCAGCGAAGGTGCTGTCGGACTTCGCGCGGGAGTTCGACCAGAAGCCCGGCGTGAAGGGAGGGATGCTCGACGGCCGGGCGATCGACGCCGATCAGGTGAAGCGGCTCGCGACGATGCCGTCGCGTGAGCAGATCCTCGCCGATCTCGGCGCTGGATTCCAATCCCCGCTGGCCGCCTTCGTGGGCGCGCTCAACGGAGTGCTCGATATGTTCGCGGGCGCGCTCGACGCGCTGAAGACGCAGCGCGAAGGCGCTCAGTAAACACCCAGGCGCAGTGCCTGAACGAACCCCAGGACCGCCTGGGTCTTACGAGGAGAATATTCAGATGGCTAACGCGACCCTGAGCAAGGACGAGATTCTCGAGGCGATCGGCAACATGTCGGTCATCGAGCTGTTCGAGCTCACCGAGGCCTTCAAGAGCCGCTTCAACGTCACGATCTCCGCCGCCCCTGTTGGCGCGGCTGCGCCCGCCGCCGGTGGCGCGAGCGCCCCCCCGCCGGTGGCGGAAGAGCAAACGGAGTTCACGGCCACGCTCAAGGAGGTCGGCGCCAAAAAGATCCAGGTCATCAAGGTCGTCCGTGAGCTGACCGGTCTGGGGCTGAAGGAGGCTAAGGATCTCGTGGACAGCTCGCCGCAGCCGGTCAAGGCCGGCGTCACGAAGGATGAGGCCAACGCGGTCAAGACCAAGCTCGAGGAGCAAGGCGCGGTCGTGGAGATCACCTAACGAGGCCATCAGCGACCAGGCACCTAGCAGGGTCCTTGCCCCCTTGGTCCCGGGTCGCTTCGGAACGCCATGGCCGCCAGCGTGTAACACCACGGTTGCCCGCGAGCGGCTGGTTTCCCTGATCCCGGCGCGATGGTTTCTCGAAAACCAGACACGCAACACCACGAACTTTGCAGGTGCTCCTTCCCCCACCCCCTCCTCCCCACCGGGCAGCCGCGAGATCGCGGGCCGGCGGGGACGGGGCGGTTTTTTCGGCCGCGCGCCAGTGATCCCATCGGGTGATTCATGCCTGCAACGTTGAAGCAGATATCGTTCGCGAAGCTCGACCAGGGGATGGACATGCCCCATCTCCTCGACATCCAGACTCGCGCCTTCGAGGCGCTCCTGCAGTTGGATGCCGCATCGCACGACCGCGAGGACGTCGGGCTCGAGCGCGTCTTCAAGGACCTTTTCCCGATCACGGACGTCCACGAGAACTACTCGCTGGAGTTCGTTCGGTACTCCCTCGGCGAGCCGAAGTACACGGTCGAGGAGTGCATAGAGCGCGACATGACGTATTCCGCCCCGCTTAAGGCGACGTTGCAGCTCGTCGTCAACGAGGAGGTGAACGACGTCAAGCGCCCGCGGAACATCATCGAGAAGGAAGTCTATCTCGGTGAGCTGCCGCTGCTCACGCCGCTCGGCACTTTCGTGATCAACGGCGCGGAGCGAGTTATCGTGAGTCAGCTCCACCGCTCGCCCGGCGTTGTCTTCGAGGAGTCGACGCATCCCAACGGCCAGCGCCTGATCTCGGCTCGGATCATTCCGTTCCGCGGCTCGTGGGTCGAGTTCACGGTCGACATCCACGACGTCATCTACGTCCACATAGACAAGAAGAAGAAGTTCCCGGCCACGGCGCTGCTGCGCGCACTGGGTTACGGCGCGAATTCGGACATTCTCCGTCTATTCTTCGCCGTTCGCGAGCTGGACCTTACCAAGAAGCTCGAGAGCCGGGGCGACCAGCGCGAGGTGATCGGCGCGATCGTCGCCGAGGACATCTCGCTGGCCGGTGAGGCGACCCCCGACGATGCTCCCAAGGCGAAGACGAAGAAGGCGCGCGCCCAGCGTGAGCGGGACGAGGCCGAGCTGGTCGTGCGCGAGGGGGACGAGCTAACGGTGGAGGTCTACAACCGGCTCCGGCGCCTCGAGGTGGATACGATCAAGGTGTTCGCGTCGCACATGCAGGTCGATCTCCGGGACGAGGTCGATGCGATCGAGCGCGGCGAGCGCCCGGCGCGCCGCATGCTCGCCGTGGACGCGGTTGACGAGGAGAGCGGCGAGGTGATCGCGGAGTCGGGCCAACAGCTCACCGACTCGGTGATCAAGAAACTTCGCAAGGCGAACATACTCAAGGTCCGTGTTTTCGTGGTGTCCGGGCGCGCCGAGAGCACGCTAGTCCGGAACACGCTGGCGAAAGACCCGGTCAATCCGGCCAACGTCTCGGATGACGAGCGCCGCAAGAAGGGGTGGACGACGGATGCGAAGGCCGGCGAGGGCAAGGCGCTCGAGCAGATCTATTCGCTCCTCCGTCCCGGTGAAGCGCCGAACATCGAGACGGCGCGCCTCGCTCTCGAGCGGCTCTTCTTCTCGCAGAAGCGCTACGATCTCGGGCGCGTCGGCCGGTACAAGATAAATCAGCGGCTCAAGCTCAAGACGGATCTCCGCACGACCGTCCTTACGCGTGAGGACTTCGTCGAGATCGTTCGCTACCTCATAGACCTTCACGAGGGGCGCGGGGATACGGACGACATCGACCATCTCGGCAACCGCCGCATCCGGTCGGTGGGCGAGCTGATCGCCAACCAGTTCTCGGTCGGCTTGTCCCGCATGGCGCGCCTGGTAAAGGAGCGCATGTCGATCAACACCGATCCAGAGAAGATCACGCTCGACGACCTCGTGAACGCACGAACAGTCTCGGCGGTGATCCAGGCGTTCTTCGGATCGTCGCAGCTCAGCCAGTTCATGGACCAGACGAACCCTCTAGCCGAGCTGACGCACAAGCGGCGCCTTTCCGCGCTTGGCCCCGGAGGACTGACTCGAGAGCGAGCCGGCTTCGAGGTGCGCGACGTGCACTACTCGCAGTACGGGCGCATGTGCCCGATCGAGACACCGGAAGGGCCGAACATCGGGCTCATCACCTCGCTCGCCTGTTACGCGCAGGTGAACGACCTCGGCTTCGTCGAGACTCCCTACCGCGTCGTGAAAAACGGGCGGGTCACGGGCGACGTCGAGTGGCTGGACGCGAACCGCGAGGAGGAGGCGGTGATAGCCCAGGCGAACGCGAAGCTGCGAGAGGATTCGACTTTCGTCGACGAGCTCGTGCTCTGCCGCCATAAGGGCGACGTTCCGCTCACGCCGCCGGACCGCATCGACTACATGGATGTGGCGCCGGAGCAGCTCGTATCCATCGCCGCCGCGCTGATTCCGTTTCTGGAACACGACGATGCGAACCGTGCGCTCATGGGCTCGAACATGCAGCGCCAAGCGGTGCCGCTCCTGAATCCGCGCACACCGGTCGTCGGTACGGGGCTGGAGGAGAAGGTCGCCAAGGATTCCGGCGCCGTGGTGCTCGCGCGGCGTGCGGGCGTAATCACCCGCGTGACGGCCGATGAGATCATCATCGACGCCGGTCCGGCGGACCGGAGCAGAGCCGCCGGCGACGAGCCGCTCTCCCGGCTCACGCAGCAGGACCGCTACCGGCTGAAGAAGTTCTGGCGCACCAACCAGGATACGGCGATCAACCAGCGTCCGCTCGTCAGGCTCGGCCAGAAAGTGAAGGCCGGTGAAGCGCTAGCTGATGGTGCTGGCACCGAGCAGGGGGATCTCGCTCTCGGCTCCAACGTGACCGTCGCGTTCATGCCGTGGTACGGGCACAACTTCGAGGACGCCATCGTGCTCTCGGAGCGGTTGGTGAAGGACGATGTTTACTCGTCGATCCATATCCAGGAGCTCGAGCTGCACGTTCGCGACACGAAGCGCGGTCAGGAGGAGATCACGCGCGAGATTCCGAACGTCTCCGAGGAGGCGCTCGTGGACCTCGACGAGCGAGGCATCATCCGAATCGGCGCGCACGTCAAGCCGGGCGACATCCTCGTCGGCAAGATCACCCCCAAAGGTGAGACCGAGCTGAGCCCCGAGGAAAAGCTGCTCACGGCCATCTTCGGCGAGAAGGCGAAGGACGTGAAGGACTCCTCGCTCAAGGTGCCGCCCGGTATGGAGGGCGTGGTAATCGACGTCAAGATCTTCTCGCGCATCGATGACCAGGTGATCGAGAAGGACCGCGGCGAGCGGATCGGCGAGGTGCGCCAGCTCGAGGCGGAGGAAAAGATCCGCGTCAACGAGGTCCGCGACGCTGAGCTTGGCGAGCTACTCGAAGGGCAGGTCATTCAGCTCGCGCTCAAGGCGGGGACCGTCGAGGAGGCGCTCGCGACCGGGGTCAAGCTTACGCCGGAGCTGCTCCGCGAGACGAAGATCTCCGCGCTCGATCTCAAGACGCTGCGCGTGGAGAACAAGAAGGTCAACGAGCGGATCCGCTCCGTCATCGAGGCGTCGAACGCGGAGAAGGCTAAGATCGAGGAGAAGGCGGAGGAGCGCATCGACAAGATCCTTCAGCCTGACGAGCTTCCGCCGGGGGTAATCCAGCTCGTGAAGGTGTACCTCGCCGAGAAGCGCAAGATCTCGGTCGGGGACAAGATGGCTGGCCGTCACGGGAACAAGGGCATCGTTGCCCGCATCGTCCCCGAGGAGGACATGCCGTTCCTTCCCGATGGCCGCCCGGTCGACATCGTGCTGAACCCGCTCGGGGTGCCGAGCCGCATGAACGTCGGGCAGATCCTCGAGACGCATCTCGGCTGGTGCGCGAAGATTCTCGGCTTCTACGCCAAAACCCCGGTCTTCCAGGGCGCGAACGAACGCGAGATCGGGCTCCTGCTCAGGCTTTCGGGAATTGCCTGGGCATCGCAGGCGCTGGCCCTCCGGGCGGAGGCTCCGCAAATCTCGGACGCCGACGTCCGCCGGCTACTCGCCGACATCAAGGCGGCTCGCGTCGAGGACGAGGTGCACGTCAACGTAACCGAGGCGACGATCAACGATCTTGGGGGCCGCAGTGTGTCGCAGGCGACCCGCGACCTGTTCCACCACGTGCGCGACTTCCTGACCGCCGCGTCGCGCGAGCTGGCCGAGCGCGAGGCGACGGAGATCAGGTATCAGGTCGACGTCCACTCGGCGATGGCGGACGACGATGGCGCGGCGAAAGAGCGTCGCGCCGAGGGACGGAGCGCGCTGAAGCAGCTCGAGAAACGGGGAGCGCAACAGCCGGCGGACCTGCTCGAAGAAGAGGAGTTAAGGGCGCTCGCTCGGATGCTGGGACCAAAGTCGGAGGCCGACACCGATGCCGCGGCGGCGGAGTTGATGCGCCTCGCTGGTCTCACCACTGCTGGGAAAGTGTGGCTCCGCGACGGGCGCACCGGCGACCGCTTCGCCAGCCCTGTGACCGTGGGCGAGATATACATGCTCAAGCTCTCGCATCTGGTGGATGACAAGATCCACGCGCGAAGCATCGGCCCGTACTCGCTCGTGACGCAGCAACCGCTCGCCGGGAAGGCGCAGTTCGGCGGGCAGCGTTTCGGAGAGATGGAAGTGTGGGCGCTCGAGGCGTACGGCGCGGCGCACACGCTGCAAGAGATCCTGACGGTGAAGTCCGACGACGTGAACGGACGGAGCCGTGTGTACGAGGCGATAGTGAAGGGGCAGAACCTCCCCGAGCCGGGGATCCCGGAGTCCTTCAACGTGTTGGTGAAGGAGCTTCAGGCGCTCGGTATCTGGGTGCAGCTCGGCGCCACGAGCGATGGCATGGACGGCGGCAACGGCACGGGAGAGGAGTAATCCATGATTGATTTCCGTAGCGCGCGCGAGCAGCGCAGCTCGAACTTCGATTTCATCCAGATCCGGATCGCGTCGCCGGAGGAGATCCGCGGACCCAAGGATCCGAAGGAGCGCGAAAAGCTGGAGATGGCCGGCCTGCGCCGGTGGTGGTCGTGGGGTGAGGTCACCAAGCCCGAAACCATCAATTACCGGTCGTTCAAGCCGGAGAAGGACGGGCTCTTCTGCGAGCGGATCTTCGGACCGGTCAAGGACTGGGAGTGCCACTGCGGCAAGTACAAGCGCATTCGCTACCGCGGGGTCATCTGCGACCGCTGCGGCGTGGAGGTGACGCTCAGCCGCGTCCGGCGCGAGCGTATGGGGCACATCGAGCTGGCCGTCCCCGTCGCGCACATCTGGTTCTTCAAGACGCTCCCCAGTCCGATGGGGAACCTCATCGACGTCACGCTGCGTGATCTCGAGAAGATCATCTACTATTCGAACTACGTCGTCATCGACCCCGGCCAGCAGACCGAGGTGCCGGGCAGCGAACGGGATGTCAGCGCGAACATGCTGCTCGATGAGGATGAGTACCTCGCGCTGCGCGACAAGGCGAAGCAGGAGGGGGATGGCGCTTTCCTCGCCGACATCGGCGCCCCTGCCGTGCGCGAGCTACTGCGCCGCCTCGACGTCGACCGGATCGCGGAGACGCTGCGAGTGTCGGTCGCGACGGAAGGATCGCAACACCGCAAGAAGCAGATGCTGAAGCGGCTCAAGATCATCGACGCCTTCCGGAACTCGGGAGAGTTCAACGAGCTCCGCAATCGGCCGGAGTGGATGATCCTGGATGTGATCCCGGTGATCCCGCCGGACCTGCGTCCGCTCGTCCCGCTCGACGGCGGTCGCTTCGCGACGTCGGACCTGAACGACCTGTACCGCCGCGTCATCAACCGCAACAACCGCTTGCAGAAGCTCATCATGCACCGCGCGCCGGAGGTCATTCTCCGGAACGAGAAGCGCATGCTGCAGGAAGCGGTGGACGCGCTCTTCGACAACGGCCGCCGTTCGAAGGCGATCCGCGGCCGCGGGAAGCGTCCGCTCAAGTCGCTCTCCGACATGCTCAAGGGGAAGCAGGGGCGCTTCCGGCAGAACCTGCTCGGCAAGCGCGTCGACTACTCGGGACGTTCGGTGATCGTCGTCGGTCCGGAGCTCAAGCTGCACCAGTGCGGGCTACCGAAGGCGATGGCGCTCGAGCTGTTCAAGCCGTTCATCATCCACAAGCTGGTCGACAAGGGAATCGCCGAGACGGTCAAGCGGGCGAAAAAGATCGTGGAGCGCGAGTCGCCCGAGGTATACGAGATCCTCGAGGAGATCATTCGCGACCACCCGGTGCTGCTCAACCGCGCGCCGACCCTTCACCGGCTCGGCATCCAGGCGTTCGAGCCGGTGCTGGTCGAGGGGAAAGCGATCCGCATCCATCCGCTCGTCTGCGCCGCGTTCAACGCAGACTTCGACGGCGACCAGATGGCCGTGCACGTTCCGCTGTCATTCGAGGCGCAGATCGAGGCGCGGCTGCTTATGCTCTCCTCGAATAACATCCTCAAGCCGTCGGACGGACGTCCGGTGGCCGAGCCGAGCCAGGATATCGTGCTCGGGTGCTACTTTCTCACGAAGGCACCGCTCGACTTCGATACCGTGCGCAACGACGCGAAGGTCACGGCGAAGTGGCCCCGCTTCAGCTCGGTCGCCGAAGTGGAGCTCGCGGTCGCCCTCAAGCGGGTGACGTTCCACACCCCGGCGCACTTCTGGGTCGAGGATGAACAGGGTGGAGCACGGTGGGAGCCGACGACCGTTGGGCGGGCCCTGTTCAACGGGATCGTGCCGCGCGAGATCGGCTTCCAGAACAAGGACATGAAGAAGAAAGCGCTCTCGGAGCTGGTCTTCGAGAGCTACCGCCAGACTGGGCTCGCCGGCACGGTCGTGTTGCTGGACCGGCTCAAGGAGTTCGGCTTTCGCTACGCGACGATCGGCGGCGTCAGCATCGGCATCGAGGATCTCGAGATCCCGGCCGACAAGGTCACGCTCCTCGAGGAGGCGGAGCAGCGCGTCGAGCGCTTCGAGCGCGCGTACCAGACGGGCAACATCACCAACGGCGAGCGCTACAACAAGGTTATCGACACCTGGACACACGCCAACAATGACATCGCGGACGCCATGGTGAAGTCGTTGCGCGAGTCGAAGAGCGGGTTCAACCCCGTGTTCATGATGTTCGATTCGGGATCGCGCGGAAGCCGCGACCAGATACGACAGCTCGCTGGGATGCGTGGGCTGATGGCGAAGCCGCAGAAGAAGCTCACCGGCGGCATCGGCGAGATCATCGAGAGCCCGATCAAATCGAACTTTCGTGAAGGACTTTCCGTGCTCGAGTACTTCATCTCGACGCACGGCGCGCGGAAGGGGCTTGCCGACACCGCGCTCAAGACCGCGGACGCCGGCTATCTCACGCGGCGGTTGGTGGACGTCGCGCAGGACGTGACGATCACCGAGGAGGACTGCGGTACGATTCTGGGGCTAGAGGTCGGGGCGCTCAAGGAAGGCGAGGACATCATCGAGCCGCTCGGCGAGCGCATCGTCGGCACGGTCGCGGCCGAGGACGTGGAGGATCCGCACGAGATCGACGAGAGTGGACGCCGCACGCTTCTTGTCGAGGCGGGTCAGCTCGTCGACGAGGATACCGCGCGCGCGATCGAGGATGCCGGGATCGAAACGGTGAAGATCCGCTCGGTGCTCACGTGCGAGGCCAAGCGCGGGCTATGCCGCATGTGTTACGGCCGCAACCTGGCCACAATGCAGATGGTGGACCTTGGCGAGGCGGTGGGCATTCTTGCCGCGCAGTCGATCGGTGAGCCTGGCACGCAGCTTACGCTCCGCACCTTCCACATCGGCGGAACCGCGGCGCGCATCGCGGAGCAGACGGCGCGCAAGAGCAAGGTCGCGGGCGTCGTCGAGTACGGCGAACGCTTGATCTTCGTCCGCAACGCTGATGGACAGAAGATTGTAACGTCGTACGAGGGCGACATCCTCCTTCGCGCCTCCGCCGATAAGGGCTCAGCGGTGCTGTCGCGCTTCCAGGTCCCGCTCGGCGCGTTCCTCATGGTGACTGACGGCGAGACGGTTCGGAAGGAAAACGTCGTTTTCACCTGGGACCCGTACACCACGCCGATCATCGCCGACGTCGAGGGAACGATTCGCTTCGTCGACATCGTCGAGGATGAGACGGTCACCGAGGAGCTCGACGAGCTCACAGGGCTCCGCCAGCGGGTCATCATCGAGGATCGCGAGAAGAAGCTCCACCCGCATATCGAGATCGTGCAGGAGAAGGGCGGGAAGGAGAAGCGCGTCCGCGACTTCGTGATCCCAGTGGGAGCGCAGCTCGTTGTCGACGATGGCGAGCGGATCGCGGCTGGGACGATACTGGCCAAGATCAGCCGCGAGGCGTACAAGACGCGCGACATCACGGGCGGTCTGCCACGCGTCGCCGAGCTGTTCGAGGCGCGCAGGCCGAAGGACCCGGCGACGATCTCGGAGATCGACGGCATCGTGCGCTTCGGCGAGATCAAACGCGGCAAGCGCGAGATCTTCGTGCAACCTGTGCGACTGCTCGAGGATGGCAGCGGGGTCGTCGACGAGGCCCAGGCAGCCCAGCTCTACGAGGTGCCGGCCGGAAAGCACCTTCGCGTGCACGAGGGTGATCGCGTTCGTGCCGGGGACCGCCTCTCCGAGGGACCGGTGAACCCGCACGACATCCTGCGGATCAAGGGTCCGCGCGCGGTCCAGGAGTACCTGCTGAACGAGGTCCAGGAGGTGTACCGCCTTCAGGGCGTGAAGATCAACGATAAGCACATCGGCGTGATCGTCCGGCAGATGCTCCAGAAGGTCCGCGTCCTCGAGCCCGGCTCGACTGAGCTCCTCGAGGGAGAGCACATCGACAAGGGCGGCTTCCGCGAGATCAACGACCGGGCCACTCGAAAGGGCGACGAAGCCGCGAAGGCGGAGCCGTTGCTGCTCGGGATCACGAAGGCGAGCCTGACGACGCAGTCGTTCATCTCGGCCGCGAGCTTCCAGGAGACGACACGCGTGCTGACCGATGCCGCGATTCGCGGCGCCCGAGACGACTTGCTGGGGCTGAAGGAGAACATCATCATCGGCCACCTCATTCCGGCCGGGACCGGAATGTATCGGTACCAGGAGGTCGAGATCGAGGGCGCCGAGGATATGGTGACCACGCCTGAGGCGATCCCGAGTGGCGCCGAGCCGAGCTTCGCCCCGATCTTCGCGGGCAATCTTGGGGAGGGCCTCGCCGCCAGGCGGCTCGACATGGGCGAATAGCGGCGAGTGGCGGTGTTGTGAGAGCGCGGCCCGGTGGAGCGATCCAC
>JALZIF010000244.1 GCA_030860435.1 Gemmatimonadota bacterium
GGCGTGGCGATCCGATGGCACCAGCGCACACGATCACCTCGCGCGCGGCGCGAACGCGCGTCAGACCTCCCGCCGCCAGGTACTCCACCCCCGTGCACGCTGACCCCTCGAACGTCAGGCGCTGAGCGTCGGCGCCTGTCACGACCGCCAGATTCTTCCTGCCCATCGCTGGCCGGAGATACGCCGACGCGACGCTGGACCGGCAACCATCCTTGATCGTGAAATTGAAGTAGCCGATGCCCTCCATGCCCGGACCGTTGATGTCCTCGAGTACCTGGAGGCCAACCTCGCGACCGGCCTCGCGGCATGCGGCGGCGAGCGGACCCACCTGCGTCGGCGGCGCGACGTGCACCGGGCCGCCGACGCCGCGCAGCTCGCTCGCCGGACCCTGCCAGTCTTCAATGCGCTTGAAAATCGAGAGGACGTTCTTCCAGTCCCAGCCCGCATTCCCCTGGTAGGCCCAATTATCGAAATCGGACGGATGCCCACGTACCCAAGCGTTGGCGTTGTGGCTGTGACAGCCGCCGAGCATGAACGCCCGCGGGCAGTGATCGACGCGATTGTTAGCATGACGCATCGGGGCCGTCATGTATCCCCAGTCGAGCGGGCCGTGCAGGAGCGTCGCCCATTTCGTAGGATCCGCCACGTCCGGGTGGTCGTCCGCACCGCCGGCTTCAAGCAAAAGGACCCGAGCCGCGGGATCTTCGGAAAGGCGCGACGCAATCACGCAACCGGCGGACCCAGCGCCCACGACGACGTAGTCGAATGAGTCCATTGATGTTTTTCCTTCTTTAGGAATCGCATACCGTGCGACTCAGCAGGGCGAGGGGTCAAACCTACGTGCCAGCGACCTCAGCGGAAGGGGGCGGCTGTCTAAACTGCGGAGAGGCTGACGAACCAGGCCGCCGCGCTGGTTCCCTAGGACCTCGGGAGAACCCGTCGCTCTATCCCGGGAGGTTCAGCCGCGTAATCGCGGCGGCAAAGCGAGTGTCGTTGCGCATGTCGGCTGGCCACGGCAGCACCTTGAGCCGGACCAGATCACTCACCCGATCTTCGAATGCCCGATCGAGCCACTCGAAAGCGGCTTCTATTTCGAGGAGACCCGCGTGGCACAGCGCCCGATCCAGCGGCGACACGTACCGCGTTTCGGCTGCCGCTTCCAGCGTCGCCAGCGCTTCGCGCGCAATGCCCGGCCGGTGAAAGTGGCCCGCGGTCATGCCGAGGTATCCGAGCCCCACGGCGCCACCGGTTAGCGTTGCGAGCGATCGGAACGCGGCAATGGCCTCTTCGCCGTTCCCCTGGAAGACGTGGACGGCGCCTAACGGCCAGTACGCAAGCGGGAAGTTCGGATCAAGCGACAGGGCCCGTCGAAGCTGGGCAAGGGCCTCGTCGTAACGCCCTGCCCAGAACAGGGCGTACCCCATGTGTGCATTGATGATCAGCGACAGCGGGTCGAGTTCCAGCGCCGTCCGCATTTCCGTGATCATTTCGTCGATTCGGCCCGCCACCAGGAGGTACCAGGAGTACCACTGGTGCGCGCTGGCGTAACCGGGATTCAGCGCGATGGCGCGTCGGTACGACGAGGCTGCTCCTTCCCAGTTCCACTCGAAAAAAAGCCGCGTGTAGCCGAGCGAAGCGTGCGCCTCCGCAAGATCGGGGTCGAGCTCGAGGGCGCGTGTCGACGCCGCCTTGGCGCGCGGGTATGACTCCTGTGGCCCAAGGTAGTTGTAGTATCCGAGCACATTGTACGTGTCGGCAAGCCCCGTGTAGGCCAGCGCGTACGCCGGGTCCCGATCGATCGCGTCTGTGAAATGCCCGATGGCGCTCATGAAACCATCGCGCGTACGCTTGGCCCACTGATGCCGCCCGCGGAGATATGCGTGGTACGCCTCGGAGTCCTCGGTCTGCCGGCGAACCAGCTCCTCTTTCTCTTCCGATGAGAGACGGAGGCGCAACGATTTCACGATCTCGGTCGCCATCTCCTCCTGGACCGCGAAAATGTCGGTCGTCGATCGCGTCAGGCGGTCGCCCCACAGTTGGGAATCGGTGGCGACGTCGGTCAGCTCGGCGCTCACCACGAGTTGTGTTCCGCGTTGCACCACACGACCGGTCACGAGCGCGCGCACACGGAGCTCACGACCAATCACGCTCGGGTTTTCATCCCGGCGCTTGTACCGGAACACGGTAGACCGCGGCACAACGCGCAGTCCCGACACACGCGTGAGTTTGTTGAGAATGCTCTCGGTGATGCCGTCCGCGAGATAGTCATCGTCCGAGTCCGCATGCCCTCCCTCGAAGGGAAGCACCGCCAACGAATCGATGGGACCCGAGGTGCTGACCGCCAGGGTGGCCATGGTGATGGGAGTGACACCCGCAATCGGCACGTCGCGCGAGAGGGCGCGCAGGTCGAGGGCCCTGAGCGAGTCACGCAGTTGCGCCGCGGACGCGAAGCGGTCCTCGGGATTCTTGGCCAGGGCGATCCGCAACAGTTCACGAAGCGCCTCGGGCACGTCGGGGCGCGTGATCGGTGGCGGTGGATGCACCAGGTGCTGCACCAGGATCGACTGCATCGTCGCCCCCGTGAACGGTGGTTCGCCCGTCAGCATTTCGTGCACCACACACGCGAGGGCGTAGAGATCGCTCCGGCCGTCCGTCGCGTCGCCGCTCCCTTGTTCGGGACTCATGTACTTTGGTGTGCCCAGCACAAACCCGGTTTGCGTGAGCGCGTGTCTCCCGGTGCCGCCACCCACCACCCGCTGTATGGCGCGCGCGATACCGAAGTCGGTCACGACCGCGTGTCCGCCCTCCAGCAGGACATTCCCCGGCTTGATGTCACGGTGCACGACGCCCTGACCGTGCGCGTAGTCGAGCGCGTCGGCGACCTCCTCCGCGATCTCCACGGCTTCGGCCACGGAGAATCGCGGGGAGTGCTCGAGCCGCGACGCCAGCGAGTCGCCGCTGATATAGGGCATCGTGTAGTACAGCATCCCGTCCGCGGTTCCCGCGCTGAGCAGGGGAACGATGTGGGGATGCCGCAGGTTCGCCGCGACCTGGATTTCTGTCTTGAACCGATCAGCGTTGATGCCGGGGGCGATTTCGGGGGACAGGAGTTTGACTACAACCGCCCTTCCCAGTGAAACTTCGCGCGCCTCAAACACGCGGCTCATTCCGCCGCCCCCCAGCTCGCGGCGGAGGTGAAAGGTCCCCTCGAGGGCCGCGGCGAGTCGCGCGGCGACTGGATCAGAGGGCGTGAATGTCTCCACGGTGTGAAGATAGCACTTTCGGTCGAGCTCGCCTATACGTTCTACGCGTTCCCGGACGACTTCATGCTCGCTGCGGCTGGCTTGGCAGGCGGGGTCGCCACGATCGAACAAGACCTTCGCGTTTGGCTCTCGGAGTTAGCGGGCACCGACGTATAGTGCCGGTTTGGGAGCCGCCGGTGGAATGGCGCCGCCGTCACCTCTCCCCTTGATAATCGAAAGGAGTCGCCGCATACTTCCTTCGACCGTCGAAAGGAGTACGCTCGATGCGCGACAAGGAGAAGAACGACATGCTCCAGGGAACCCTGGACATGCTCGTGCTCAAGACCCTGCAGCTCGGTCCCATGCACGGATGGGGCATTACGGAGCTACTGGAACAGCGGTCGCGCGACGTCCTGCAAGTGAATCAGGGCTCCCTCTACCCGGCGCTCTACCGCCTCCAGCGGCAGGGATACGTGGCGTCCGAGTGGCGGATGACCGAGAACAACCGCCGTGCGCGCTACTACGCCCTCACACCAGCCGGGCGACGCCAACTGGCCGCCGAGCGCGCGCACTGGGAGCGCTTATCGACGGCCGTCAACCTTGTCTTGCGGACCGCGGTCTAGTCCGTGGCGGGAGACGGCCCCATGCGGGTCCTGCGCGAGTGGTGGGCCACGCTCGACGTTCTGCGCCACAAGCGGACGTACGAGCAGACGCTGGATGAGGAGATCCGCTTTCACGTCGAGATGCATGCCGAGCAACTTCGTCGTGCCGGTGTGCCGCCCGAAGAAGCGCGTCGCCGGGCGCTCGTCGCCTTCGGTGGACGCGATCGATTCAAGGAAGAGGTGCGTGACGCGCGAGGCGGGCGCTGGCTGGACGACCTCGCGCAGGACCTGCGTTACGCGCTACGCGGGCTGCGCCGCGCGCCGGCCTTCACCGCAATCGCCGTCGCGTCGTTAGCGCTCGGCATCGGCGCCAATACGGCGGTGTTCAGCGTCGTAAACGCAGTACTTCTTCGCCCCCTCCCTTTCCCCGCCCCGGACGAGCTTGTCCGTGTCGGCGTTCGGGAGCGCGGCGCCGAGGATGTGAATAGCCTGTCGGCCGCCGACGTGCAGGCGCTGCAAACCATGGACAGTTTCGCCGAGTTCGGCGCATATAGGGGCGCCCAGGGTGGTTTGACACTCACGGGAGCTGGTGATGCCGAGCGAGTTGACGCAACGCTCGCCACCTCTGGCGTCTTCCGCACCCTTGGCGCGCGTCCGCTGTTCGGCCGGCTTCCAGTCGCGGAAGACGATGTCCCTGGCGCGCCGCAGGTCGTGCTGACAAGCCATGCCTTCTGGCGCGACCGTCTGGGCGGGACGACGGAAGCGCTCGGCAGCCCGCTGACACTCGACGGTGAAAGGTCCACCGTCATCGGCGTTATGCCGCCGGGCTTCCGCATCCCGGGTACCCAGCAGGCGGACCTGTGGCCCGTGCTGCAACTGGACCCGCCGGAAGCAAGGGCGCCCTTCTGGCTGCTCGGGATAGCTCGATTGGCACCCGGCGTTGCGCCCGCGCGCGTGCACGCCGAGCTCGCGACGCTCGCCGCTGCTGTCAAACGACAGTACCCCGAGTCTCCGCCGCAGTGGGAATACGACGCTCCGTCGCTCAAGGGTGAGCTCGTGCGAGATGCGCGCCCTACGCTGCTTGCAATGTATGGCGCCGTCGCGCTCATTCTACTCATGACCGCGGCCAACGTCGCCAACCTCATGCTGGCGCGCGCCACGGGTCGCGGGCCGGAACTCGCCTTGCGAACGGCGCTCGGTGCCGGACGTCAGCGCCTCGTGCGACAACTCCTTACCGAGAGTCTGCTCGTCGCCGCGCTCGGTGGGGTGCTCGGGCTCATTTTCGCCGTGAGCGGCGTGCGCGCGCTGGTCGCAGTCATGCCAGTCGAACTGCCTCGGCTGGACGAAATTGGCGTCGACATGGTTGTGCTTCTCTTCACGGTTGGCATCGCGCTGCTCACCGGAATAGCGGTAGGACTCGCGCCTGCGCTCCAGGTGCCGCACCGCGTGCTCGGCGCGCAACTGCGTGAGGGCGGTCGGGGTATGTCGGATGGAGGGGTGCGGCGACGTATGCGCAGTACGCTTGTGGTGGTGGAGTTCGCGCTCGCGCTCACAGTTCTCATCGGCGCGGGGCTCCTCGTCAACACCCTCGTGCGGCTGCAACACGTCAATCCAGGGTTCGCCGAGACAAGCGTGCTCGTCGCCCGACTCACCGTGCCCGAGGCGCGCTACCCTGAGGGAACACAGTTCGACGCGTTCGTCGATCAACTGCTTGGCCAACTCGAGGCACTACCTGGCGTGAGCGCCGCAAGCGTGAGCATGTCCGTTCCGCCCAACCAACTCAGGATGACGAATCCTTTCACGCCGCAGGACAAGCTGTTCGGTCCAGAAGAGCGGGCGCCGTTGGCGGAGCAACTTCTTGTCGGAACAGATTACTTCGACGTACTCGGCATACCGATCCGGCGCGGCCGCGCGTTCACGGACGCGGACCGCGAGGGTGCACCCGGAGTGGTAATCATCAACGAGACTCTCGCCCGTCGTCACTTCCCCGACGGCGACGCCGTGGGACGCTGGCTGCAGACGGGCGCTCCGAGCCCCGACGCGCCGCGCCTCACGATCGTAGGCATCGTGCCGGACGTGAAGTACGCGGGATTGGACGCCGAACCCGAAGCGACGATCTATGTCCCCTACAAGCAGCACCTGTGGTGGCGCTCACCTTACATCGTGATCCGCACTGCGGGCGACCCGCTGGGTCAGATTCCCGCGCTACGCGGCGCGCTCGCTGCCGTGGACCCGCAGGTGCCGCTGCAGGACGTATGGACGATGGAGCGCCTGCTGTATGAGTCGGTGGCCCAACCGCGATTCCGCGCCGCGCTGCTCGGCGGCTTCGGGCTAATAGCTCTCGTGCTCGCCGGGGCCGGTATCTACGGCGTCCTCTCTTACACAGTGAGCCAGCGCCGCCGCGAGACGGCTGTGCGGCTCGCCCTCGGTGCTCGCCCGCGCGACGTCGTGCGACTCGTGGTTGGCGACGGGATGCGGTTGGCGCTGGTCGGTGTGGGAGCGGGGCTCGCGCTCTCATTGCTCGCGACACGGCTGCTCTCCGAGTTGCTCTATGGAGTGAGTCCGCTAGACCCGATGACGTTCGGTCTCATGGCGCTCTTTCTCATCGCACTCGCGCTGCTTGCGTGCGCGCTGCCGGCGCGGCGGGCAACGCGGGCAGATCCGATGACTGCGCTGCGAACGGAGTGATACCTGATCAGCGACCTGCACCTATACCTCAGAGCGCCCCCCTCCTCCCACGGTCCCCAGATCGCGTATGTGATGCTCGGCCGCTCGCGGTTCTCCGCCAGCGTCGAGCCCTGGATGTTCACGAACAGCCCCGTGGCGTCGTGAGGCGACGTGAAAGCAAATCTCCTCATCCAGCGTCTGCTCGTACGTCCGCTGGTGGCGCAGAACGTCGAGCTTGGCCCACCACTTGCGCAGGACCCGTGCGCCTGCATCAGCCCTCCCGGAGCGAACGCGCGCAATTGGGGAGACGCCAGGGGCGATCAGGGGAGCCAGATCTCCACCCGCCCGACCGGCTTGTTCTTCTTCAGATCGGCCGGCGTGGGGCGATAAACGCGCGCGATGAAGGGAGGGGGGTGCTTCCGGAGGAATGTGGTGATGCGCGGCATGGTCGCGACGAAGTTGCTGCGAGGACCGCGTGCGGCGCAGAGCCGACAACAATCAGGAGCCCGAGCCCGGCGCGAAGCACCGCGTCCCGCTCATTGGGGCGCCGGCTGATGCGCTTATCGTGTGTGATGGCGATCCAGCCTCTTGAAGCGACCGCCGCAATCCAGTCCTCGTCGGGCGTGTCGTCCGAGAAGTGGTCACCATGACGTTCAACGCCGAGGCCCGCCTCCTGAAGCACGTCGGGAAAGCGCCGCCCAAGATCGCGATCGGTGAAGAAGCGAACGTCACCGGCTACGCCGCGCGTTCGTATACGACCGCCTCCTCCACTTCGGACGGCTCAAGCCCATAGTCCTCGGCGAGAGCCTCGACCGACTCGCCGGCATCGATCCGATCGACAATCACATGCGTGGAGATGCCGCGCCGGCGTACGATCGGACGACCGAACCCAACCTCCGGATCAATGGCGATGTGTCTGGACGCATCTGCCGCCTCCGTCCGGACGAAGGGATACAGCCGCAGTGGCAGCGCCGAACTGTCCCGTTCGATGCGACTGAGGTGCATCTCCAGCACGGCACGCATCGCGAGCTGACCGGACCGCGACAGGTTGATAAGTTCGCCGTAACGATCCAGGAAGAGGTCGCGCTTGTCAGTACAGAGTTCCCGGCTAAGTAGGAGCCGCTCGATTCCAAGCTCGGACTCAGCGTAGTCGAGCGCCTTGCGAATGGCGGGAATCGGCGTGCCGTGCGTCGTCCGCAGCGCACGAAGCACATGCGCCTCGACGAGGTTGTTGAACGAAAGGAGGCGCCGTGTACGGTCCGCAGGCCGGATCAGTGGGCGGAAATGGCGAACACCGCTGCTCGTGGGGTATTCACGCCCAACGACCCAGGATCTCAGTGTGGCCGGCGCGACCCGTATATACCCGGCCGCGTCAGCAACCGGATACGCAGCTATATCACGTCTGGGCATAGCGCTAGCGCGATTAGCGGACACGGAGAAGGCAGCCTCCTAAGTTACTGCTGTAACTCGGCTTGGATCAATTTATGGACCAGGGCCGAATCCGCTAGCCCTCCGTCCTCCGAGGTGTCAGCCTCGGTCGGCACGCGGATTCTCAGGAAGAGCCGGAGCGGTGGATGCGCAGCGAGAGGCGGCGCCGCAGAACCGCAAGCACATGAGCTCGCAGCACAAGGTACCGTCGGAGATGGGCGCGACAAGATTCCGCGACCCTATAACAAACCGGGCCCCCACCGTAGTAGTGGGAGCCCGGCGTTGTGCGCGTGGGAAGAGGGGAGGGAACCCTCCTCCCCCTTCCCCCTTCCCCTCCCTGTTCCTGCCTACACCGGCTCAGCACACCCCCCTTACTGCACCGCGTTGATCATGTCGAAGATCGGCAGATACATCGCCACCACCATCCCGCCCACAATCACGCCGAGGAACACGATCATGATCGGCTCCATCAGCGATAGCAGCGCCGACACCGCCGTGTCCACCTCGGTGTCGTAGAAGTCCGCGATCTTCGACAGCATCTCGTCCAGCCCGCCCGTCTGCTCGCCGACGGCAATCATCGAGATCACCATCGGAGGGAATACGTTCGACTTCTGCAGCGGCGCCGAGATCGTGTCGCCGCCGGCGATCGAGGCCCGCGACTCCATGATTGCGTCATGGATCACCCGGTTGCCTGACGTCTTCGCCGTGATCTCCAGCCCGTCCAGGATGCTCACGCCTGACGAGATCAGCGTCCCGAGGGTGCGCGTGAAGCGCGAGACCGACGACTTGCGGAGCATGTCACCGAGCACGGGGAGCTTCAGCAGAAGCTTGTCGATCATCAGCTTCCCGTCCGGCGTCGTATAGTAGCGCTTGACCGCGAAGACCAGCGCCCACACGCCGATGCCGACCGCCCACCAGTAGCCGGTGAGAAACTTCGACATCCCGATCACGACTCGCGTCGGAAGGGGGAGTGACATGCTCACCGACGCGAACATCGTCTCGAACGTGGGAATCACGAAGATCAGCAACGTTACGATCGCGATCGCCGCGACGCTCATGATCACGCCCGGGTACACCATCGCGCCCTTCACCTTCCCGACGAGCGCGTCGTTCTTCTCCATGAACGTCGCGAGGCGCATCAGGATCGTATCGAGAATACCGCCAGCCTCGCCCGCGGCCACCATGTTGACATACAGCTCCGTGAACGCCTGCGGGTGCTTCGACAGCGCGTCCGCCACCGTGTTCCCGGACTCGACGTCGTACACGACCTGGCGCGTCACTTCCTGCAGCGCCTTGTTCTCGCTCTGCTTCGACAGGATGTCCAGCGCC
>JALZIF010000247.1 GCA_030860435.1 Gemmatimonadota bacterium
CCGGGATGAGATACGATGATTCCGCACCGTCTGGGTGCCTCCGTGTGAGAAGATCGTTCCGGCAAGAACTCTCTCTCACATTACGGCTACCAGGCGGTGTTTGCTATACATCAATTGCAGGATCCGCGTTCAGTTCTCGGGTCGCTCATTTCATCCCGGGACAGGATCGAACTGGAAGACGACCGTCGAGGGCATGAATCGCTTGCCAGCAGCAGGTCGGCTGCTGCCACGTACGAATTCGCTCGCGTACATACGGTTTCTGTCAGACTTTCCGGTCGCAGAAATTGGGAATGTTTGGGAGGATACGAAATGGGGATTCGACGCGCGCGACAAGACGTACGTTGTTCAGACAAACGTCAAGGTCGTCACTCGCTGCCTCCTCATGACAACGGATCCCGGCGACCTCGTGTTGGACCCGACCTGCGGCTCCGGCACCACTGCCTACGTCGCCGAGTAATGGGGCCGCCGGTGGATCACCATCGACACCAGCCGAGTAGCGCTCACCCTCGCGCGCACGGCTCATGACTGCGAAGTACCGGTACTACCTCCTCACCGACTCCAAGGAAGGCGTGGCGAAGGAAGCCGAGCTCACCGGCAAGGTCCCGCCTGGCTACCGGGTCGACGGCGACATTCGCAAGGGGTTCGTCTACAGGCGAGTCCCACACGGCACCCTCAAGGGCATCGGCAACAATCCCGACATTCGCGAGGGGATGTCGCGCGAGGAGATCGACGCCGCCATCGCCAGGCACGCCGACCGGGAGATACTCGACAAGCCATACGAGGACAACAGGAAGCTGCGCGTCACAGGCCCGTTCACCGTCGAGAGCCTGTCGCCGCACCGCGTGCTCTCGGCCGACGACGACCGCCCTCGCACCGAACGCGATGGCCAGCGCGACTCGGCGGCGGGGCAGTTCGAGACGATGATCCTCGACAATCTGCGTAGGGCAGGGGTGCAGAACCGGGTGAAGGGTGAGCGCCTCGTCTTTGATGAGCTCCACTTACGCGCCGCCAGTGGGTCCACGCGTCAGGCAGCTACACCGACAAGGAGGGAAAGCAGCGCCGCGTGGCCGTGTCGATCGGTTCCGAGCACGGCACTGTCGGCGCGCTGCAGCTCCGCGAGGCGGCCGAGGGAGCGGTGCAGGGATCGGCCACGATGTGCTCGTCGTCTGCGGCTTTGCGTTCGACCCGGACATCGCCGACCAGTCCAAGAAGTTCGGTGCCGTCACCGTGCTCCCCGCGCGCATGAACGCCGACCTGGCGATGGGCGACGAGCTGCTCAAGAAGACCGGCGCCGGCAACCTGTTCACCGTCTTCGGCGAGCCGGACATCGACATCCGCACGCTGAAGGACGGTAAGCTCCAGATGGAGATCCGCGGCGTGGACGTCTACGACCCCACGTTTCGAGGGCAGCGATAGAAGAGGCCCTTCGGCACGAATCGTCGTTCAATCTCATCCACCGTGAAGGGCTCGTGAAGGTCGACTGCTTTCCGCGGAAGGAGAACTTCTACCACGTAACGGAAGTCGAGCGGCGCCGGCGCGTTGAGGTAGGCGAGTTCTCTACCTTTCTCGCGACGCGCGAGGACCTAATCCTGTCCAAGCTGCTGTGGGCCCGCGAGTCCAGATCGCAGATCCAGCTTCGCGACGTTAGAAACCTTGCCAGCGATGACCTGGACGATGAATACGTTCACCGTTGGGCAACGAGCCTCGACGTCAGTGACCTATGGGCAGAGGTGTCCAAATGAAGGATACCTCTGCCGAGGTCGACAGGCGCTTCCGCGAGTTGATCCTGGCCAGATCACCGGCGGAGCGATTGCGTATGGGATGCCGGATGTTCGACGCGGCGCGCGAGATGGTGCTGGCGTCGTTCCCGCGCAATCTTTCACCAGACGAGACGCGCCGGCGGCTGTTCGCTCGCTTGTATCCGGAGCTGACGCTGGATCGCATACCGAGAGAACTTCGACCTCCTCGAAGTGGTTGATCCGAGCGTCGATCGCGATACGTATCGACGCCTCCGGAGAAAGGAGACGCTCGCGGTCGCTTTGCGCTGCGCGCCGGCCACATCAAGCGGCGGCGGGCGATTCGCGCAGGGAACGAGGCTGACCCGGCGTAATTCTAGCGCGGCCGGGTCACGCGACTCGGCGTGGTCGTCGAGATGAAGGACCCGTCGCCGATTTGTCCTCCGCTGTTCTCGCCCCAGCAATAGGCCGCGCCGGTGGCGGTGAGCCCGCACGCGTGGCTGCCGCCGGTAGTGACGGTGCTAAACGCGACGGCGCTGGGGACAAGCGCAGGCGTGTAGGACAACACTGGCGCGTTGATGATGTTCGGGGCGCTGGAGACCGGCCAGCAGTACGCGGCGCCGGCGGTGGTAACACCGCACGTGTGGGCGAGGTGTCCGGCGGCCAGGGACTTGAAGGTCAACGCGCCATCAACCGCGATCGGCGCCTTGCTGCACGGCGCGGGGCGCCCGCCGCCGGGATCGCGACACAGCGGCAGCGACGCCGGATCCACGCCCAAGAGCCAGCCGCTGCCCCAGCAGTATGCCGTGTTGCCTGCCAGTGCGCACGTGTGCTTCTGTCCGGCGGTCACCGAATCAAAGGTGCCCCCGCCGGAGACCGGCACTGGCGTGGGCTGGTAGCGGCTATCGACGCCGAGTTGGAAGTAGTAATTGTCCCCCCAGCAGTATGCCTGACGGCCCGCGGTGACGCCGCAGGTATGGGTTCCCCGGGCGCTGAGCGACATGAAAGTCATTCCACCGCTTACCGCGACCGGCGTCGCGCTGCTGTCACCGGGTATCAGGCTACTGCTGCCGAGGTAACCGGCGCTGCCCCAGCAGTAGGCGTCGCCGCTCCCCGTCAGGCTGCAGGTGTGCGCGAACCCTGTCGCCACCGCCGTCAGGCCGAGCCCTCCGGATGTCGGCACCGGCGTTCGGCTGCAGGCGACCACTGGACCGGAATTGTTCTGGTTGTTGTAGTTGAGGGCACAGCGCTCTGCCGAAGCGGCATTACCCAACGCGAATTCCTTGTTCCAGCCCCAGCAGTATGCCTCCCCGCCGGCCGCCAGCGCGCATGTGTGGCGGAAGCCGGCGGCGATGGCGACGAAAGACAGCCCGGTGGCGACGGGAACGGGCCTGGAACTGCACTGATACGGGAGAGCGGTGCCATGTAGCGAGGTGGTGCAGGTTTCCAGCGCCACAGTGGTACCGAGCTGGCCAGCGTCGTTGCTCCCCCAACAGTACGCGCTGCCAGTCGTGGTGAGCCCGCACGTGTGCTCACCTCCCGCAGCCAGCGCCGCGAATTCGAGGTCCCCAGCGGGGGGTGATACCGTAAGTGGAACGCTACGCGACTGACCTCCTGCCGCAGCCGTGACGGTCGTGCTGCCGGGTGCAACGGCGCGGACCACCCCGGCACTATCCACTACCGCCACAGCGACATCCGGCGACGACCAGGTGAACTGGGGGATCGGCACCCCGTTGGAATCCACGGCCGCGGCGTGCAACCGAAGCGTGTCGTCCACATAGATCAGCGCCAACGCGGGCAGGATGGTGAACGAGGCGGGGACTTGGCGCACGAGCACACGGGCTGTGTCCGCGTACCTTCCGGAGCGGGCGACTACGAGGGCCTCGCCCGCCGATGCGGCGACCACCTGCCCGGGGCTCGCTACGATCGCGACGCCGGGCTCCAAGCTCGTCCACGTGGGTAGCTCGGGCTCCAGCGCCTGACCACTCGCGTCCTGCAGGGTGACCCAGAAGAAAGCCTCGCCGCCGATCGCGTTGATCGTGTCGGCCTGCGGCATCACGGTCAGCCGGATGCCTCGCGGCTCGGTCGACGAGTCCCCGCCGCAGCCGATGTTGAGGGCCACAGAGAGGGCGACAATGAGGCCGCGACCTGGATGGTGATGCCGCGCAGGGCGATTACGCATGGGCCTCGTTGGGCTCGGATACACCTGACTCCTTCTCCCGCTCCCCAACTCTATACCCCGCCTCAAGAATCTACCATATCACCGCTACGAGGAGGCACCCGAAAGACGCTTCATCTCCGGCACCCCGAGCACCTCCACCCCCGCGGACCCTCGCTCGACGGCGTACACGAGCGCCCGGATCATCTGCTCGAGCGTGATGAGGCCAAGCCGTCTGGCGGCGTCGCGGGTTGGCGGGAGCCGCTCGAGAATCCAGTAGGCCGGAACCAAGACGTACGGCCACCGGTGGCCGGGGCCCAACACGTACCAAGGGCGGAGAATCGTCGCATGCAGCCCGCTTGACCGAATCATCTCCTCCCCCGCCTCGCGGACCGCGATGTACGCGCGCATCGCCGGTGCGGGATGCGCGACGCTGATGTAGACGAAGTGTGATACGCGACCGCCAGCCGCGGCGGCGACCGATTCGCGCACGGAAACGAGGTCGACGCGTTGAAACTCCTCAGCCTTCGCCGGGCTGGGGTGGGGCGTTCCCACGAGCTGCACGAAGGAATCTTCCGGCGCGACGTGCGGAGCGAACGTCGCAGCGTTGAGCGCGTCGCCGACTATCGTGGTACAACCGGCGGGCAGCTTGTGCCGCGACCCCTCGCGGACTAGTGCCCGGACCCGGTGGCCGCGCGATGCGAGCGCAAGGATGAGCCGCCGCCCGATGTACCCGCTGCCGCCGGTGATGAAAACGTCGCGCGTCGTTACTAGGCTTCCTCCCCCTACTCGCATAGCTTCCCCCTCACGATGAGCGCTCCGCCGACTCCTTCGCTGGATGCCACCGCCGTCCGCCTGACGCGAGCGCTCGACCAGGTCGTCGACGTCGAAACGCCGGAGCAGGTGGTCTTCTCGTATACTATCGCCGGCGTTGGGTCACGCGCGGCGGCCGCCGCGCTCGACTTCCTCATCTGCCTCGCGATGCTGATCGTCCTCTGGACGCTCATCGGCCTCGCGGTGCCCCTAGGAGGCATCGAGCGGGGGTCGTGGGGCCTCGCGATCGGGATCGTCGCCACGCTCGTGGTCTTCTGGGGCTACCACGTTCTGTGGGAAGGGCTCCGCGATGGCCAGACGCCGGGTAAACGACGGCTCGGGCTGCGCGTCGTCCAGGACGGCGGATACTCACTCACCCTTTCTGCCGCTGCGGTTCGCAACATTGTCCGCTTCGTCGACATGCAGCCCTTCCCGTGCTACGGCGTCGGCATCGTAGCTGCGGCGCTCTCGAAGTCGGGGAAGCGGCTTGGCGACATCGCAGCAGGGACGGTCGTGGTGCACGAGCGGGTGCTCCATCTCGTACCCACGCCGACCGGAACGACCAACGCGTGGGAAGGGGCGTCGCGTGCCCCCGTCAGCCTGCTCACGGACGAGGAGTACGCGATCCTCGAGCGGTACGTTGCCCGTCGCGCAACGCTGGAGCCCGAGCGCCGGCAACTCCTGGCCGCGCAGATACTCGCCCGATTCAGCGACCGCTATGGGGATGAGACGGGTTCCGCATCTCAGGCGTCGTTACTTCGCATCTTCGAGCGCGAGCGTAAGGCACGGGCGGCAGGCATAGCGGCGCGCGGCGCGCGCGGCGCGGCGCGCGAGCGGCACGTGCTAGTCGCGCAGGGAACGGAGCGTTGGGGCGACTTTGCCGCGACACTGGCCGTGGCGCAGAGGCGGGGGCTCGCGGGCATGTCGGAGTCACAGGTCGCGGAGTTCGTAGCACGCTATCGTGAGCTGACCACCGATCTCGCACGCCTCCAGACCGCCGCGCGCGGCGGCGAGCACGAGGCCGTTTTCTACCTCAGCCGCCTCGTCGCCGCCGGCCATAACTTGCTGTACCGCCGGCGCCACTCGGCGACACACTCGGCGTGGCGCTACATCACCCTCGACGTGCCGCGCGAGCTCCGCCGCTCGTGGCGGCTGATTCTGCTCGCCGCGGTGCTGCTCTTCGGGCCGGCGATCGTCGCCTACACCGCGGTCGTGCGCCGCCCCGCGATCGCGTACGAGCTGATGCCGCCCGGGATGATCGATCGGGCGGAGAGCGCCCGGGCCCGCGAGGCGCAAGGCGAGGGGTATCTGCCGGACGCGGACATTCCCCCGGCGCCGCTGCTGGCGAGTGGGATCACGGCCAACAATCTACACGTCACCTACGTTGCGTTCGCGGGAGGAATGACATTCGGTTTGGGGACCGTCTTCGCGCTCGTTTTCAACGGCATTCTCATCGGCGCCGCGGTGGGGCTGTTCGCGAGCAAGGGCGTTGCGCACCTCATCTGGGCGTTCGTCGCGCCGCACGGCGTGCTAGAGCTGAGCGCGATCTGCATCGCAGCCGCGGGCGGACTACATCTCGCGGCGGGTATCCTTCTGCCCGGTGCCGTGACGCGGCGTGAGGCGCTCGTCTTGCGCGGGCGGCGCGCCGTGCGGCTGCTGGCGGCCTCCACGCTTCTCCTCCTCGTAGCCGGCCCGATAGAGGGATTCATCTCGCCGCAGGTGTGGCCGATGCACTGGAAGCTTGCCGTCTCGCTGGCGACCGCCGCGGCGCTGGCGGTCTATCTCTCGAGGGGATGGCGCACGACTACAGCACCGCTCGCGCCTTCACTTCCAGATAGCGGTTGATCACCGCCGCCGTCATCGTTTCCGCAGCCACGTCGAGGACTGACACGCCGGCCCGGCGCATCCGGACGAGCGCGTCCTCGCGGCCGAGCAGCAGCTCCTCGGCCGCCGCGCTCTCGTAGAGC
Organism: Gemmatimonadota bacterium; assembly: GCA_030860435.1. Classification (GTDB taxonomy): domain Bacteria; phylum Gemmatimonadota; class Gemmatimonadetes; order Gemmatimonadales; family Gemmatimonadaceae. The sequence goes on from JALZIF010000247.1 coordinate 6,675, forward strand.
GCCCCGGCGGTCGCCCCAGCTCGTGGCGCCGCGGCGGCCAGGAGCTGCTCGTTGCGCAGCGCGACCACGAGTGGAAGGTGCCGCGCCGCGCTGCGAGTGGTGTGGGCGATGAGGGCCTGCGAGGCGCGGACGTCGATGACGTCGGTGAACAGCACGATCAGGGACCGCTTCCGGCTGCGTGACGCGAGCGTGCGGAACGCGAGCGCGTAGTCCGGCTCCACCATTCGCGGTGTCACCGGCACGAGCGCCTCGCGAACGCTTGTCAGCGCGGCGAGGCCGGTCGCCGGAGGGACGAACGCGCGCACCTCGTCGTCGAACACGATGAGCCCGACTCGGTCGTCTGAGCTGGTGGCGACGTCGGCCAGGACGAGCGCCGACGAAAGCGCATACTCGAAGCGCGGCAGGTCGCCGGCGAGCTGCGTCATCGTTCGCCCCGCATCCACCGCGATCATCACCGTCTGTCCCTGCTCGACCGTGTACTCCCGGGTGATGAGCTGATGGCGGCGCGCGGTCGCCTTCCAATCGATGTGGCGCGGGTCGT
>JALZIF010000256.1 GCA_030860435.1 Gemmatimonadota bacterium
GGTCATGATGATCTCCGCACCGGGTGCGACGCCGGCGGTAGTCAACCGCCCGCGCACGACCCGCTCGCCTACCCCGCTCGACACGACCATGAGAGCGATGTACGCCCCGGCGAAGGCGAGCGCCCATCGGGCCGGGCGATAAGGCCGCGTCGTCCCGCGCCGCTGGCGCGCCCGCGCCGCGACCACGCCAGCGCCAAGCGCGATCCAGAGCCATGGATCGATGATGAAGAGCGCGTCACCGTAGAACCACCGCCCGTCGAACGGCATGAGCCACCGCATTCCATAGGTGTTCATCCAGTCGAGCACGGGATGCGTCAGGACCGCGAGCATGGCGAGGAAGAGTATCTGGCGTGGCCGAACGGCTTCCTTCGCCCCCGAGCGGGCGCGCCGCCTGACGAGCCGGTCCCACGCCAACACCAGCGCGGTGAGAGCGAGTGGGAGGACGACCAGCGCCAGCACGCCGTGCGTCACCCCGCGCCGCCACGCCAACGAGTGGCCGAGCGGGATGGCGATGGCATCGATGTCGGGAAAGTTCGCACCGATGATGAGCGTGGCGGTGCCGAGCGCGGTGCGCCGCTTTAGCCCCGATTCAGCGAGTGCCGCGCCGGCCAGGGTGTGGCATATGTTGTCCATGGGGGGGAAGTTACGCCCGGCGGCCGATCGCGGGAGCGCGAGGTCCGAGAATCGGAGGCCCACTCCCGGGGCAAGCCCGGCCAGGCGCTAGCGCCGAGCTCGGCAGCAATCCCTGTCAGCGAAATCCCATCTCTCCGCGTACCACATCGAGAGCGATTCGCCCCACGAGCGGTGACGAACCCTTTTCTCCCGGAGCTCCGTCATGTTCCATCTCGCTGCCCTGCTGCTTCTCCCCGGCCTCTGGCGCGCCGATGCCGGTGCTATCGCGGCCGGATCCGAGGCCGCCCCCGATACCGTCAGCATCAGCGAGTGGACGGTGCCCTGGGAGAAGTCGCGCCCGCGCGATCCGTACGTGGATGGCCAGGGGCGTGTCTGGTTCGTCGGGCAGGCGGGTAACTACATCGCGTATCTCGATCCGAAGAGCGGCGAGTTCAAGCGCTATGAGATCGAAGCTGGAACGCATCCGCACAACCTGATCATCGACGCCCAGGGCGCCGTCTGGTATGCGGGCAATCGGAACGCGCACATCGGCAAGCTCGACCCAGCGACTGGCAAGATCACCAAGTTTGCGATGCCCGATACCGCCGCGCGCGATCCGCACACCCTCGTCTTCGACCGCGCCGGCGACATCTGGTTCACGGTACAGGGTGGCAACTTCGTCGGCAAACTGGCGACCAAGAGCGGTCAGGTGCAGCTCGTAAAGGTGCCGACCGCGCGGGCGCGTCCCTACGGCATCGTCGTGGACTCGAAGAACCGGCCCTGGTTCAACGAGTTCGGCACCAACAAGATCGCGACGATAGATCCGGCCACCATGGCACTGAAGGAGTATCCGTTGCCTCACGAGGCGACACGCGGCCGCCGGATCGGGATCACCTCCGACGACAAGGTGTGGTACGTCGATTACTCGCGCGGCTATCTCGCCCGTCTCGACCCCGCGACCGGGAAAGTGGACGAGTGGCCGACTCCTTCCGGAGCGCGCTCCCTCCCGTACGCGATGACGGTGGACGATCGTGACCGCATCTGGTACGTCGAGACCGGGATCCAGCCGAATCGCCTCGTCGGCTTCGATCCGAAGACGCAGCAGGTGTTCAGCACGACGGAGATCAAACAGAGCGGCGCGGGCACCGTGCGCCACATGGTCTTTCACACGCCGACGCGCGAGATCTGGTTCGGGACGGACGCGAACACTATCGGGCGCGCGGCTGTTCCGTGAGGCGGGAGACGTAGAGGATTCAAGATCCGGAATCGCCCACCAGGATTCGTCGCCTCGGTGGGCGATTTCGATTTCCGTTTTCCGATGTCCTGTGCCTTATCCCCATTTCCGGCCGGCGTGCCTCGCCGCGCTACGCACCGCTGCCGCATCCACCACCATGCTCTCGGTCCGCGACTCCAGCGCCAGTCGCACCATCCCCTCGGCAAGGCGCGCGCCGGTGAGCGAGCGGTAGCGGTCGCGCAGAGTATCAGCGCCTAACGCGCCGAGCAGGGCGAGCGCGCCGTCGAGCACGATTGCGGCGGTGCGCTCGAGCGGACGCGGCTCGTCGCGGTCAGGGCCGGTGATGAACGAAGGGCGCACGATCAGGAAGGGAAGGCCGCTTCGCCGGATCTCGCGCTCGAGCCGGCCGCGGGCGCGGAGGTACGCGTTTCGGCTGTCCTCGCGCGCGCCGAGCGCCGACAAATAGACGAAGCGCGGCCGCGTGCCGCAGCCGGCGGCTGCTCGAAGCAGCATCGCGGTCAGGCCATAGTCCACGCGCTCGTACGGGTCAGTCGTCCCTGCCCCTTCGCGCGGTGCGGTTGCGTGCGGATCGCGCTGCGCGCGGGCGCGGGTGGTGCCGAGCAACGCGAAGACGTGCGTTGGGCTCACGCGGGCGAGCGCAGCCGCGAGCGCCGCTTCCTCCCAGGGCGTTGTATCCACCGTGGCGCCTAACGAGGCGAAGCGCTGGCGCCAACGATCGAGCGAGGGAGAGTCCGGACGTACGTGGGCGACAGTCGTCACTTGCCGTGTACGGCAGACACGCACTACCTCGCGGCCGGTGTAGCCGCTGGCGCCGGCTATGAAGACTACATGGCTGGGCATGCGATCGATTCTCGAAGGCAGATTCAGCCCCGCCAGCCCGGCTTCATTCACCCCGGCTTGTAGATCGCCATGTACGCGGCCAGGCCGCCGAGCACCGGCAGCGCGATGAGGAGCGGCTTCGCGAGCGCCGGCCGCCGGTAGGGGAGGAACGCGGACGCCGCGAGCAGTCCCCAGACGCCGATCTTGACCCATAACCATGCGGGGAATCCGCCGCCATGGGGGAGCCCAATCCGCGCCAACATCCCGAAGCCGCCGATCAGGATCAGGAGCACGCCGACGCCGTGCAGCGATGCGATGAGGCCGCGCGCGGCGTTGGTCTGGCGCGTGCCGCCGTTGATGGAGTGCAGCGCTATTCCGCCGAGCGCTGACATGATCAGCACGATCCCAACGATGTGGATGACGTTATAGAGCTGGTGTGAGAACACGACGGGCCGTGGTGGTGGGTGGGGGACCTCATGCTGCAGGGTCGGGGCCAGGGTCAGGGTCAGGGTCAGAGTGCAGTGTCAATTCGCGCTACGCTCCCTGCGCTTTCAAATGGAGGGGGTCGTACCCACGCTTCCACGTCGTAGGATAGCTCTCCTTCCACCAGTCGTGGAACCCGTGGGCGAGGGGGTGCACGTTCGGCCAGCCGCGCTCCAGCAGCGCCACGGCCACCTGCACGCTATACCGCTCCTGCGGGTCGCTGCAGTAGATCACGACGGGCCGGTCGCGCGGGATTTCGTCCAGGTGGCGCTCGACGTCGTCAGGCGGGACGCGGATCGAACCCGGGATCTCCATCTCCGAGAGCGCCCACGCGTCAGGGGCGCGGGCATCGACGATCGCCAGCGGCGTCCCCGTCTCCATCCGGTATAGCACGTCCTCTTTCGCTATGCGTGTCGGCTCCATTGAATCCTCCAAGCAGGAGTCGAAGAAGGTTCTACCGTTTTCGTTCGGCCGTCCAGTGGGCAAGCCGATCTCGGGCGTGCGTCTTGACTGCCTAGGGACGTGTCCCGCTTCAGCGTGCGGCGCGTTTCAACAGCGTCGTCGCCGAACTTCCGCCACTCTCCTGCTCCACCTGCGAGATCGTGCACTGCCGCGGACTCTTGTCAGGCCGCCAGCGCACGAGCGCCGTGCCGTGCCGGAACCGCCCGCCGGAGAAATGATCGTACCGCACCTCGACGACCAGCTTCGGCCGCAGCGGCTGCCACTCGCCCGTCCGCTCAGTACTCCAACGACTTGGCCCTCCCGGGGCCTGTCCGGTGAAGCCCGGCGCCGCGACCAGCTCCTCGAGCTTTGCCGTCAGCGCCTGCTTCTCCGCCGTTTTGATGCTGGATGTGAAGCCGACGTGGTGCAGCAACCCTCCACCATCGTACAAGCCGAGGAGCAGCGAGCCCACGATCTTTCCCTTTGTCGCATAGCGGAAGCCACCGACAACGCAATCGGCGGTGCGCATGTGTTTGACCTTCTGCATTCCCGTCCGGTCGCCAGACTGGTATGGTAGATCGCGACGCTTGGCGATCACACCATCGAGGCCTCCCCCCCCTCCGACGGAGCGGAACCAACGGCGCACGGTCGCGAGCTTCGTCGTCGCGGGAGACAGGTGGATCGCCGCATTCGCGCTAATGGTTCGCTCGACGAACGCCTCCAGCGCCTCGCGCCGCTCTGCGAGCGGCCGCTGCACGAGGGAGCGACCCGCGGCGTCGACCAGGAGGTCGAAGAGGATGAGTGCTGCAGGGTGCTCGCGGGCAAGGGAGTCGACGCGGCTCTTCGCCGGGTGGATCCTCTGGAGCAGCTCGTCGAACGAGAGGCCCCTGTCGACCGGCACCACTATCTCCCCGTCGAGCACGAAGCGCTGAGCATCGACGTCGAGCAGCATGGCAACGACGTCAGGGAAGTAGCGGCCAAGCGGCTTGCCCGCCTTGGACATGAGGTCCACCCCCTTCCCGTCGCGAAAGGCGAGGCAGCGAAAGCCGTCCCACTTCGGCTCGTACTGCCAGTTCTCTCCGGTCGGCACTTCGTCGACGAGGAGCGCCTCCATCGGCGCGAAGCTGCGGGGGATCGAGAGCGACACCGGCGCTGGTTACAGGAGGCGGTCGAGGCGAAATCGGCCACGCGCCGCGAGCAGCGGCTTCCAGAGATCGCCGAGCTCGCGCACGCGCGCGGGAACGTTGTCGATTCGGAAATCATCGATCGCAACGCCGCGCTCGACCTCTTCCCACAGGAGTGGCGTCGAGACGGGCGCCCCTGACTTGGGCCGCGGCGAGTAAACCGACGCCAGCGTTCGTCCCCACGCGTTCTGGTTGTAGTCAACGAGCACGCGGCCGCGCGGCCGCTTCGCAATCCGATACTCGGCCGTCAACAGGGCCGGCCGGCGCGCGGCGAGCGTCTGCGCCAGCACCTTGGCGAAGCCCCACACCTGCTTCTGCGTCGGCCCGCGGACGATCGGAACGTAAAGATGCACGCCTGACGAGCCAGTCGTCTTTATCAAGACCGGCATTCCGACTGCCTCCAGCGCCTCGCGCACGGCCAGCGCGGCGTCCAGCACCTTGCTGAAGCCCGCATCGGGCACCGGATCGAGATCGAAGTGCAGGTAGTCTGGGCGATCGGTGTCGTCGCACCGCGCGTACCACTGATTCAGGTCGATGCAGCCGAGGTTGACGACCCAGAGCAACGAAGGGAGATCCTGGATCATCGGAAAGTCGATGATGTTCCCGGACTTGTGCTCGATGGCGCAGGTCTCGATCCACTCCGGGCGCGGCTCGGGCGCGCGCTTCATGAAAAAGCACTTCCCGTACGCACCGTTGGGATATCGCTTCATGACCATCGCGCGGTCGCGGATGTGCGGCAGGAGCACGTCGGCGACGTCAGCGTAGTACTGAAGCAGGTCGCGCTTCGTGATGCCGCTATCCGGCCAGAAGAGCTTCGGCAGGTTTGTCACCTTCACCCGACGGCGGCCGACCACGAGCTCGGCGTCACGTTCGTCGTCAGGTATGGTGAGTGTCTTGGGGCGTTGGCGCGAGCCAGCCGCCGGCGTCACCGTGCGCGCTCCAGCTTGGGTGGACGCTTGCCGCGGCGCACGGCGCCGGCGACCGGGATGTACGCCAGCTCCCGCCCTTCGCGCGCGTGGCGGAGGAGCAGCCCGCCGCGGCTCATGTCGCCGCGACCGACGAACTCGATCGGGAAGACGAGGCGTTCGCCGAAGAGCTCCAAGAGCGCGTCGACGTACTTCCCGCTCGCGACGCTCCCGAGGAGCACAACCTCCGTCGCCGGCGGGAGCGTCCGCGCCAGCGCCCCCGCGTCTCGCCGGAGCGGAAGCTCGTAGCGCTCGTCGCCACCGGCGATGTCGACGCTGGAGAATGCCAGCACGTCATCGCGCCGCACGCAGTCGTCGGGGGACATCAGGCCCCGGTCTGCGGTTATGACGAGAACGGACGGAAACGAGGTGATGCTCGGCGCAAACGTCCGTGCGTAGGTGAGCTTGCCGCGAAAGTACAGCCCGCTCAGAAAGCTGAATACGTCCCCGAGCGGCGCGCCCTCCCGCCCGCGGAGCGAGACCGCGAGCGGGAACTCGGCGCTCGAGCGCAGGAGGAGCTTCGCGCGCTGTCCGTCCGATCGTGCTGGAGAGAGCAGGAATACCCGGCTCGCCGTGGGGCTCAGCGGCTCCACGGGGGCGCGATGTCGTTGCTGCGCGCGTACGCGATCATCTGCCCGAGATGCTCGTGGAGGTGTGTCGATGTCAGGATCCATAACTGCTGGGTCGTGAAGCTCTGGCCGAAGATCGAGACCTTCTCCCCGAGCCTCGCGGCTGGTGTCTCCGTCAAGCTCTTCTTGACATGCGCGAACGACTTTTCGAGCTCCGCGATTGTCGCGTCTTTGTTCATCGTGCGCTTTTCGAACGCTACCGCCGTCTGGTAGTCGTCGCCCTTGATGCCAGTGGATGGATCAGCGGCGAAGCCGACGACCGCGGGCAGCAGATAATTGTCGGCCGCGACGTGAAGCAGCACCTCGCCGACAGACCGCACGCCAGTGCCGGGACGCCACCCGTACTTGTCCGCTGGTATGGCGCGTGCCAAGTCAAGCATCTTCTTCTCGAGTTGGGTCACGCCCTGGAGAAGATCGGTGGTGACGCTACCGGCCGGCTGAGCGGCCGCGGGGAGCGCGCATGCCGCGAAGATCGCGGCGGTGAAAAGCGCTGGGCGGAGCGTCGGGCGCATGGCGAATACCTCCGAGCGGGCGGTGGATTTCGGGTCGAGTGGGAGCTAAAGGATACGTCGAGACCCGTGTCGTGGCGAGCATGCGGGCGGCCGCCGAATAAAGGTGGGAAACTCGCGGCGGGGGAGGGGGGGGGGACGCAAACGGAACGCGAGCGCTGAGCTCGCGTCGACCGCGCCGCGCTCGGGCTACCACACCAGCAACTCGCTCGCCCGGTAGCTGCTCTCGTCGTCTGCGACGCCGACGTCGTAGTCGACCTCGATGAGCGCCGGGTAGTCGCGCTCCCGGTCGTAGGTGACGCGGAGCTCGTGCGCGTCGCGCCCTATCGCGTCACGAATGATGTCGAAGAGTCCGTCGACGCTCGGCACGTGCTGGAGGATGGCCGATGGGACCGCGTCGCCGGAGGGGAGATAGACCGCCGAGACGACGAGTCCGTGACGTACCACGACGCGCATTGGCGTACGGATGTCGGCGCTGCAGAAACAGTCGCGCTCGAGCCGGTAGGAGTAGTCAGTGATCCCGCGCGCATCCCACGCGCGCTCGTGCTGGAGCAGCTCTCGGCGCTCCCGCGAATTTCCAGGGCCGAAGATGCCGCCGACGTCGCAGCTCGTGGTCGAGGCGCTGATGGTCGCGAAGAGGGCGGCAGCAAGAAGTCGCATCAGTGGCGAACAATCGCGTGAGATCTGATTCAAGATATACCTTGGTGGCGTGGCCCGCGTCACCGCGGCGCTGCTCCGACGCGATGGCGCCTGCCTTCGTCATACAGCTATGGAGAGCTTGCGGTGGCTCTCAACGTGAGGGGACCATGAACAGGGACCGGACGATTGCTCGTGCGCTTCACCGAGCCGGCGGAACAAACATGACGGCGGCAGCCGCGTCCGATCGAGCAGCGGCGCTTCGATGAGGCGAGCGTCGCACCACGCCATCGGGGGCGGCTTCCGCAACCCGTGGCCCACCGCCGCGCCGCCGTCGCTCGGGGGGATCGTGACCTGGGCGCTCGCGCACCGCACGACGCGACCTGCTCCCATCGACCCTCCACGCTCTGCGTTTCAGCGTGCCGCGCCGGCGTTCGCGACCCCGAGGGCTACGGAGGATCGCCTGACGATTACCTGGGTCGGGCACGCCACGTTCCTCGTCCAGGTCGGGGGGGCGAACGTTCTTACCGACCCGATGTGGAGTGACCGCGCCTCGCCGTGGCGCTGGCTAGGGCCACGGCGCTGGGTCGCGCCCGGCATCGCCCTCGACAAGCTACCGCCTGTGGATGCGATAGTCGTCTCGCACGACCACTATGACCACTTGGACCGCGCGACGGTGCGACGGCTCGCCGCGAGCCATCCAGGCGCGCAATGGCTCGGCCCGTTAGGCGTCGGGGCCCGGCTCAGGCGCTTCGGCGCGCCTGACGTTCGCGAGCTGGACTGGTGGGATGAGGCCGACGCCGGCCCACTGCGGATCGCCTGCACCCCCGCGCAGCACGTGAGCGGGCGCGGCCTGCGCGACCGCGGCCGGACGCTCTGGTGCGGGTGGGCGCTGCGGGGTGGGTCGCGGCGGGTCTTCTTCGCTGGGGACAGTGCATATCACCCAACGTTCGCCGAAGTCGCGGCGCGCCACGGTCCGTTCGACGTGGCGCTCCTCCCGATCGGTGGCTACGAGCCGCGATGGTATATGCAATACCTGCACATGAGTCCGGAGGATGCTGTGCGGGCGCTGGTGGCGCTCGCGGGCGGGTCGCGGGCGGCCCCACCCGAAAGACAGGATACGGTCGGTCTGGTGGATGAGCCGCATCGATCGGTCGCGACCGACATCAATTCATCGCCGGGGGGCCCCCCCAAGGGCAATATCGCCTCACCCCGTCACCGCACGGTCATGATCCCCATGCACTGGGGTACCTTCAAGCTTACCGACGAGGCGATGGACGAGCCGCCCCGACGCCTCCGCGCTGCTTGGGCTGACGCCGAGCTCCCCGTGGAGCAGCTCCGCGTCCTCGCCCATGGCGAAACCACGGAACTGTGATCGGCTCGCGGAGAATGTCTTCTGACGATGACCGGATATCGCCACCGGTGCGGGTCCGGTGATGCGCTTCGACCTCGTCGACCCTACGACGCGGGCGACTATCGGAACATCAGCCCTTCGCCGCCCGCGTCACGAGCTGCAGCGAGCTTGGCCGGCGCATTGCCTTCGCCCAGACGTCGCCTAGCCGTAAGACTCGAGCGGGGACGGTGTCGATCGTGAATTCCTGCGGATCGAGGTCGGAAGTCAGCTCGTCCCACGCAAGCGGTGTCGAGACGGTCGCGCCGTCGCGAGCGCGGACGCAGTAGGCGGCCGCGACCGTCTTGCCGCGGATGTTCTGCAGGTAATCCACGTACACCGCCGCAGCCGGCCGCGCCTTGACGGATCGCTCTGTTGTCGCTGTGCTGGGATGACGGTCCGCGACCCGCGTGGCGATGATCTGCGCCACCAGCAATGCCGCATCGCTAGGCGTCCCGGCTGGGAGCGGTATGTACACGTGCAGGCCGCGCGAGCCGGACGTCTTGAGCGCGGCGCGGAGTCCCAGTGTGTCGATTTCCTCCTTCACCCAGAGCGCGACCTTGACCACGCGCGGGAACGGCGCCTGCGGACCGGGATCGAGGTCGACGATCGTGTAGTCGGGCGTATCGAGCGAATCTATACGCGCGTGCCAGGGATCCACGGAGATGGTGCCAAGCTGCACGGTGTAGAGCAGCGTCGCGAGATCGCCGGCTACGAAGCGACGCTCCGAGTCCCCGTCGCTCGTCAGCGCCTGGATGCGCACGCCAGGCGGTGCCGCGTCAGGCGCCTTCTGCTGGTAGAAAGCCTGGCCGGCGATCCCGTTCGGAAAGCGTCGCAGCACCAGCGGGCGGTCCGCCATCGGCGGGAGCACGACGGCGGCCATCCGTGCGTAATAACGCATCACGTCGCCTTTGGTGAAGCCACTCTTCGGGAAGAAGACCTTGCCGAGGCTGGACACCTGAAGCGTGGCGCCGTCGGGTAGCTGCAGTGCTCCATCGCCGCCGGCGCGCTCGATGGCGTCGAGTTGGTCGGAGACCGGAGGGCCGGGCGGGGGCGAGAATCCTGTCCGACGCGACGAGGCTTCCGCCGCGCCGGGGGCCCCCCCCCGACTTCTAGTATCACCCCCGCGCTTCCGCGACGTGCCATCGATTCGTCGCGTCGCGGACCGTTTCCTCGCTGTCGCCGGAGCCTTTGCCTCCGCGACCGGCTGTACGCTTGCCCGCTCTCGCGTCACTTCGCGCGCGTCCTTGTCATCACGCATACCGAGGAATATCGGTTGGCGCAGCTTCCCGTCCGCGGTCCACTCGTTGAATTTGACCTCCACCACGACCTCCGGCCGGACCCAGTGCGGTCGCTCGTTCGTCTTCGGCGTCTCGGTAAAGGGCGACGTCTTTCGTTCGAGGGGCGCCAGGCGGCGATGCATCGCGCGCAGGCCGTCCCGCGTGAACCCACCACCGGTATGGCCGGCGTAGATGAGGCGGTCGCCGTCGAAGTAGCCGAGCAGCAGCGCACCGATGAACTGCCGGGAGTTGCGGGGCTCGGTGAAGCCGCCGACGACAAGCTCCTGCCGGTGTTCGATCTTGAGCTTGAGCCAATCGCGCGACCGCGCGCCGGGCACATATGGGGCATCGACCCGCTTGGCGATGACGCCCTCCCAGCCCGCGCGGGCGGCCTCGCGCAACAGCGCCTCGCCATCGCCTGACGACTCCCCGAGCCTGATCCGGGGCGGCGCCTTGGCACCCAGCCGCCGCTCGAGGCGGTTCCGGCGCGCTGTCCAGGGCTCGTCGAGCAGTACGGCGGCGCCGTCCATCAGCACGTCGAACGCCACATACGCCGCGGGAGAGTCCTCGGCGTGCCGCTCGATAGCCACCGCCTCACGCACGTGCATGCGTGCCTGCAAATGCTGGAAGCGCCCCGGATCGTCCCCGCGGAGCGCGACTATCTCGCCGTCGAGCACGAGCGGGCGCCGGCTCCTCCTGACGAGCGCTTTGAGCGCGTCGGCGATCTCGGGGAACTGTTCCGCCTTGTTTTTACCGTTGCGTGTCACGAGGCTGACGGCCGCCTCCTGCCCGGCGCCCGACCCTGGCGCGACGAAGGCGAGCACGCGGATACCGTCGTACTTGGGCTCGAAGGTCCATCCATCACCGCGCGGAACCGTTGTGCCAACGCTCGCGTACATCGGCTCGATCAAAGATGCTGCCAGCGCGGTCGAGGGCGGAGCCGGCTCCTTCGCCGTGGCGCGGGGCGCCTTTCGCGCCGAACTCTTCACGACCGCCTTCTTCGACCCCGCCCTCGCGCGATTGCTGCGCCAGACCCGGCTCTTGCCCTCGGCGATCTGCTCCATCGTCCGCCCGCTCTCGACCGACGCGGTTACCTCCGCGACGATGTCGCCGCCGGGGTCTGCATGCTCGTCCTTGCGCTTGATGAGAAGCCACTGCGGCTTGGCATCGCCGCGCCGCGTCCGCACGAGAGTGAAGCCGCCGGCGAGGCGCTCGCCGTGAAGCGTAATGTCGAGCTTCCCCCGGTCGTATCCGCTGCGCAGCGCCTCCGCTGCGCCGCCGTCCGTCGGCTCGTAGCCGCCGCGGTCCCAGAGCATGACCGTGCCGCCGCCGTACTCGCCGGCGGGGATCGTCCCCTCGAACGTGTTGTAGGCGATGGGGTGGTCTTCCACCTCCATCGCCAGACGCTTCACTCCGGGATCGAGACTTGGTCCTTTGGGCACCGCCCAGCTCTTCATCACCCCGTCGAGCTCGAGCCGCAGGTCGAAGTGAAGGTTCCTGGCGGCGTGCTTCTGAATGACGAACCTGAGCGATGCGCCCGACCGCCGTCCACGCTGCGGGATGCCGCGTTGAGCCTCGTTAGGCTCAACACCCTCGCCGGATGGCTCCGCTGTCTTCCCGAAATCGCGCTTGCGGCGGTACTCGGTGAGCTTGCGCCCGGCGCCGGCCTTGGCGCGTGTGCGCCCTCTGGACGTCGCCATCGCGAACCTCGCTTGCGCCGAATGGTGAGCACGCGTCCCGCATCGCCGGACCTAGCAAGAGCGGTGCCGACTCGACCGACCACGCTGGCCTATGCTCACGCTCAACGCTCAACGCTCGAAGCTCAACCCTCAACGCTCAACGCTCTTCGATCGAGCGCGGCCAGTCCTCCCGCAACAGCCGGGATAATGCGCGGTCCGCCAAGATCCTCCCTCCTGTCTGGCAGCGCGCGCAGTAATTCGTCTCGTTGGACGCATAACGAATGCGCTGCACGGGCGCGCCGCACGCCGGGCATGGGTGGCCGAAGCGACCGTGCACCGCCATCCGATCACGAAACGCCGTCACCTTCTCCGGAAAACCGTCGCCCACCTCGGCGAGAAGGCGCGCGGTCCAATCACGCAGCGTCGCGCGGGTGGCTTCGTACAGCCGGTGAATCTCCTCGTCAGTCAGCCGGCTGGTGAGGGCAAGCGGCGAGAGTCGCGCGGCGTGGAGAATCTCGTCCGAGTAGGCGTTGCCGATGCCGCTGAAGAGCCGCGGGTCGGTCAGCGATCGCTTGAGCGTGTGATTCTCCGACCGGAGACGCGCGGCGAACTCTGGCAACTCCGCGTCCAGCACTTCGACGCCCCCGCGATCGAACGAGCGAAGTGACTCTTCGCCCGCGACCAGGTGGAGCGATGCCCGCCGCGTCGTCCCGGCCTCGGTAATCCAGAGCGTGCCGTCAGGGAAGTGAAGCGCGGCGAGAGCGATCCTGCGGGGCGGCTTCTTCTCCGGCCGGCTCCATCGCAGCCGCCCGCCTATCATCAAGTGGATGACGAAGAACAGGTCGCCTTCGAGCGCGAGCACGATCCGTTTGCCGATGCGCCGCAGCGCGGTAACCCGACGCCCGCTCGCCGCCTCGATCGGCGGGTCGGCGGTTCGGAGCACGAAGAGGCTCAGAATGTCGACGCGCTCGAGCGGTTTGCCGAGCACCCGCGGAGTGAGGCCGTCGAGGTAGACGGCTATGTCGGGTAGCTCGGGCACGTGCGTTCAGGCTGCGCTCGTGTCACAGCGACTGCGCGAGAAACCGCTCGACCAAGTAGAGCGCGAGCTGTCCGCCCAAGCCATTCGGCAGCAGATCGAAACCGTGCTCGGCCCAGGGCAGCTCGACGTAGGCGACCGGCGCTCCGGCGTCGCGCAGGGCGCCCGCGAGTTGGCGACCGAACCGGGTCCGCACGAGATGATCCCGGCCGGCGTAGATGAGCAGCGTCGGCGGGACCCCGGCGCGAACGTACGCCGAGGGGGAGGCGTTGCGGTAGCGAGCCGGGAGCGCCGACGGCGAGCCGCCGATGAACGTTTGTAGAACCTGGCGCACGCCGATCGGGTCCGGGCGCGGCGGGTCAGCGTAGCCCGCGGCGAGGTTGACGGGCGCGTAGAACGCGACCACTGCCCTCACCGGAAGCGCGACAGGCGCGTCCAAGCCGGCGGAATAAGCGGCAAGCAGGGCGAGGTGCCCGCCTGACGAGCGGCCGAGCAGCGCTACACGTGTCGTGTCGATCCCCCAGGCGGCGGCGGAATCGCGGGAGCAACGTGAGCGAGCGCCGCACATCCTCGATCTGCGCGGGGTGGCGGTGCGCGGGTGCGTGGCGATAGTCGATCGCCGCAACCGTGTAGCCCAAGTGGGCGAGATATCGGGTTGTCCCCTCCGCCTGAGCAGGTGTTCCCGCTTGCCACGCACCGCCGTAGATGACGACGACGGTCGGACGCGGCTCGGGTGCGGGGCCGCAGAACAGCCGTAGCTCGAGCGGCACGCCGCCGGGTGCCGCGTATCCGATACGCCGCTCGGTCACGCCTGTGCTCGGCGGGAGGCCGCGGATGGCATCGACGAAGCTGTACGAAGTTGTCCGGCCGCCAAACACCGGCGTCACCGCGCCCGCGCCACCACCCGCTTCCGCGGTGCGTACCGCGGCGATCGCGGCGACACCGGCGCGCGTCGTCGGCTGGAGCGCGAGAACGGGGCGTAGTAGCAGCGCGCCCGATAGCACGAGCGCCGCAATGGCGGCGATGCGAGCTCGGGGAGCTTGGCGGGTCGCGACGGCGATGAGAGGAGCGATCGCGGCGGTCGCCATCGCGAGCAGCGGAGCGAGCTCGGCGGCGGCAGCTCCCAACACCACGAGCGGCATACTCCACGGGGGAATTACCGTGAGGATGCCCGCAACCGCAAGCAGCGAGGCAACCGCTGCAACGGCGATGCGGCAGACCCGCGAGAGCACGCGCAGAAGCGGGTCAGCGCTTGAGCGCGTGCACCGCGAAGGTCGCTCCTTGGGGATCGAGGCACTGCGCGATCCAATCGCCGCCCGGTACCTCCATCGGGCCGTTAATGATCTTCCCGCCTAGCCGCGTTACCGCGTCCGCGGTGCGCTCGACGCTGTCCACGTGGATATAGCAGAGCCAATTGGGAGGCACCGGCATGTCGGGGGTCTTGTTGAACATCCCGCCGTAAGCAGTCCCGTTCTGACCGTACATCTGATACAGCCCCATCGGCCCCATGTCCACCGATGTCGTCTTCTCCCATCCGAAGAGGCGGCTGTAGAACTCGAATGCCGCGACGTGGTCGGTGGTCGTCAGCTCGTGCCAGGAGAAATGTCCGCGGCGAGGGGACCCGTCGGGCGCCGGCATCTCGGTATCCGAGAAGTAGATCGCCAGTACGGCGCCCTGCGGATCCTGAAGCACGGCGAATCGGCCGGCCCCCGGAATGTCTTCCGGCCCATGAAGCACTTTCGCCCCGAGCTTGGTCGCTGCCGCTGCAGTCTCGTCGACGTTGCGCACGCCGACGTACGGGAGCCAGTGCGGCGGGATCCCCTGCGCACGGTGCTCGTCCGTGAGCTGCGCGATGCCGCCGATGGGATTTCCGTCGTTGGTCCACATGGTGTAGGGAATGGAGCCGTCCCACGCCTGCGTTCCCCAGCCGGCGATTTCCTTGTAGAACTGAATCGCGGCGGCGGTGTCGGAGGTCATCAGCTCGTACCAGACAAACTTGCCGTGTGGACTGGGCATGATCGTGCGGGGCTAGGGTGGAAAACGAAGGCGGGCGGACAATGATGCACGCCCGGCGCGGAGGCAATACGTCTTTACGTGTCTCTTACGTTCCCGCCGCGGCCCTGACCGCGGCCGGCGCCCCCGTGCCGGCGACGAGCGGCTGGTCCAACGCGTCGAGCTGTTCGGCGCGCAACACTCGCAACCCCTCCGGCGACAGCAGGAAGGCGACGAAGCGCTCGGCGAGCGCGGGATGAGGTGCACGCGCCGGGATCGATAGCGCGTAGACGATCGGCTCACCGCGGAGCGTGAGCGTGTCGCGGGGCGTCGCACCGGTCACACGGACGCTCGCACGGGCGTAGCGCGCCGACTCAGCGGGCGCGCTCAGGTCGATCTCGTGAGGCAGACGGATGTATGGGAGCCTCGCCGAGCGCGCCATGGACTCGTACACCCAAGCATAGTCCAGCTCCCCAGCTTGCAGGAGCGCCACGAGGTCCGCCGACTTGGGGCGGACGTTGCGGGAGGCGACGGCGCGGCGCAGCCCCTCGGCGAGCCCCGGCTGCCGGTAGTGCTGCTCGGCGAGCTGCATGGCGAGGAGGGCGCGATAGCCGGCGGGGTCGAGGTTCGGGTCGCCGTACCCGGTCTCCACACCCTGGCGCTGCACCACTCGCCACCAGTTCTCGGTGTTGACCTCCGCCGCGCCGCGGGAGCGGTCGGTGTAGGCGAGCACGACGCGATTGCGCGCGAATTGGACATACCAAGTGGCGTACTCGGGCATGAGGAGCTGCGGGAATACCTCGTAGTCGGCGAGCGCGATGACATCGGGGATGTGTCCGAGCTCGGTGAGCTTGCGCGCCGTCTCGAGGCTTCCTGCGTTCTCCTGCGCGATCCGGATGCGGGCGCCGCGTGCGGCCTCGTGCGCGGCGAAGGTGTCGAGAGCGGCGCGGAAAGGGCGAGCCAGGCTACCGGCATTGAAGACGACAAGCGTTTGGTCGCCAGCGTCGCCAGGCGAGGTACCACTCGCGCTGTCCGAGGAGCCATCGCTTCGGCTGCCGTCGCAGGCGGCGATGGAGACTAGGGCGAGCACTACCGAAATTCCATCGCGATGGACGCCCATCATCCGCCACTCAGGTCCCGCCACACCCCGTGAGGAAGAACGGCACCTGACCGCGCGCGAGTGCGACGGCGTGCGACACGCCGGGCGGAAGCCCGACGGCGCCGCGGCGTTCCGCTTCGGCAACCAACGCGAGCGCGCTGATGTGCGCCTGAAGTGAGAGCAGCAGATTCGCCGCCAGCTCTTCCGATCGTATCGCGCCCCTGAGCAGCGTCAACAGATCGCCGCCGAACGGCGCGGCTTCCTCCTCGATCGGCATCCAGACTTCGCGGTCGAGCGTTCTCCACGCACTCTCGGAGCAACGGTCGGCCGGCACGCGCACACGGCGCGTGGATTCATCCGCGGGGCGAACCCCGACGGGCTCGATCGCACTTTCGATTGACACGGTCGTATGCCGGACAGAAGTTCTGCTGAGCTGCGGGCGGGGTGAGCTCGCCGCCCGCGGAAGGTCGCGGTTCAACCCGCCGCGACTGTTGCCGAACCGTTTCGAAACGGTGGCGGATTCGATACGTCGATGCGGCGGGGAGGACAATCTATTGAGCACTTGTGTGTGCGCCAGACCCACGACCGGTTACCATCGCAGATGATCTGAGCGTATTCTCACGGAGTGCGCGCTAGCTGCGATCGCCGAGCACCAAGTGTATATATGTGGTGCGGGCGCCGCACGTGCCGGAGCGAATGCGTCGCGTTCGCGCAGCATTCGCCGGTGACGCGGGCTCGCGACCGGACGTCGTGCGTCGGCCGGCTGCCTAACGGGGCGCGACGACCCATGCGGAGGGTGTCATGTCCGAGGTCCTGAACGCGTACGACGAGCTCGACCGACACTGGGCGGTGACGGCAATCTCACCGACCCTCCGTCGGCGCGCGATCCAGGCAGCGGCGCGGCACTCCGACAATCCGTCGAGCGATCCGCCCGACGGCGCCGACGCGGACGCGATCCTCAGTCTCGCGACCGCGTACGATCTCGCCGCGATCGAGGGCGCCGATGCGTTCCTCAAGGACGCGCCGGGGCCGCGCGGCGACGCGCTCCGCCTGCAGCTTCGCGCTGGCGCGACCCGCGCGTTCACGCTCTACCGTGTGCTGCGCCTCCCCGCGGACGATGGCGCGGCGCTGCTCTGCAACGTCGTTCGCGTCGCGGCGGTCGGTGT
>JALZIF010000011.1 GCA_030860435.1 Gemmatimonadota bacterium
ACGTACGGTCGTCGGCACAATCAAGCAGATCCCGAGCTACCTCCGACTTCTGGCTGGTTTGCTCAGTGACAGGCGCGTCTCGGGGCTCGACAAGCTGCTCGTGGCCGGGGCGATAGCCTACATCCTGATGCCCCTCGACCTCATCCCCGATTTCGTGCCTTTCTTCGGCCAGGTGGACGATGTATACCTGCTGGTGCTCTCACTCCAGCGGCTGATCCAGAACGCCGGGAAACGGGTAGTCAGCGAGCACTGGAGCGGCCCGCTCGAGGACTTGACGCCATCGGCGCTCCGCGGTGCCCTCCTCTCGGCGGCGTTCTTCCTCCCCCGACGAATGCGGCGGAGATTGCGGGTGATCGGGCGAATGTGAGGGGGTGCGCCGGCTCTAGACTTCCCAGCCGGCGCCTGATTAGCTTCCGCCATGGCTACCAGTACTCGCACGGTTCCGCGGCCCGCGTCCTCGACTTCGTCGGGGAGCGGGCCGTCGCGCATCGGGGAGCCCGTGCGGTCAGGACTCGCCCGGGTTCGCGAGGCACCTGCGCTCACTTTCGACGACGTCCTGCTCGTCCCCCGCCATTCGACCGACCACCCCAAGGACGTCTCCACCGCCACCCACTTCACTCGTGGCATCGCCCTCAACGTCCCCCTCGTTTCGGCGGCGATGGATACCGTGACGGAGAGCGAGATGGCGATCGCGATGGCGCGCGCGGGTGGGATCGGCGTGATCCACAAAAACATGTCGGTCGACCGGCACGCCGCGGAGGTGGACCGCGTCAAGCGGTCGGAGAGCGGGATGATCCTCAACCCGATCACCCTGTCGCCGAACGCGACGCTCCGCGAGGCGACCTCGCTCATGATGCGGTTCAAGATTTCCGGCGTCCCGATCGTCGATCGCGACGGAACGCTCGTCGGAATCATCACGAACCGCGACTTGCAGTTCGAGCGCGAGCTAGACCGCCCGCTGCAAGAGGCGATGACAAAGGACAAGCTCGTAACCGCGCCGGTGGGGACGACGCTCGACGAGGCGGAGCGGATCCTCGGCCGGAACCGGATCGAGAAGTTGCCGGTAGTCGACGAGACCGGAGTGCTGCGCGGGCTGATCACTGTCAAGGACATTCATAAGCGGCGCCAACACCCGAACGCGAACAAGGATCAACACGGCCGCCTGCGGGTGGCGGCGGCTATCGGCGCAGGGGGCGACGTCATGGAACGCGCCCGGGCGCTCGTGGATGCGGGCGTCGACGCATTGGTGATCGACACCGCGCACGCGCACAGCGAGGGAGTGCTGCGCGCCACAGCGATGGTTCGGGAGCGCTTCCCCGACATCCAGCTAGTGGCGGGAAACGTCGCGACCAGCGAGGGAGCCGCGGCGTTGGTCGAGCGCGGGGTGGATGCGGTGAAGGTTGGGGTGGGACCGGGATCGATCTGCACGACGCGCGTCGTCACCGGCGTCGGCGTCCCGCAGCTCACTGCGGTGTTCGACGCGGTCGAGGGAGCGGGCGACGTTCCAGTGATCGGCGACGGCGGGATCAAGTACTCCGGCGACATAGTGAAGGCGCTCGCCGCCGGCGCCTCGTGCGTGATGATGGGATCGATGCTCGCCGGCACCGAGGAGAGCCCGGGCGAAGCGTTCCTGCTCGAGGGGCGCCGCTTCAAGATGGTGCGAGGCATGGGGAGCCTGTCGGCGATGCAGGATGGCAGCGCCGATCGGTATTTCCAGGAAGGTGAGATGTCTCCTCGCAAGCTCGTTCCGGAGGGCATCGAGGGGCGCGTCCCCTACAAGGGCCCGGTGTCGGATGTGCTCTTCCAGATGGTCGGCGGGCTGCGGAGCGGCATGGGCTACGTGGGGTGCGCGAGCATCGACGAGCTGCGAACGAGAACGGAGTTCGTCCGTATCACCGCCGCCGGCCTGCGCGAGTCGCACCCGCATGACGTGACGATCACGCGCGAGGCGCCGAACTACTCGACGTGACTCGACACTCCCGGTCCGTCTTGACAAACGCACGGCACGGGAAGAAGCTTGCTCCGCTCGTCTTGCCGTAGCGCCCGCCCCCACAGCTCCCCTCACCGCTGCACTGAGCCTCACGGAGATACCGTATGGCGTTGTTCTCCAAGAAGAGCATTTCCGCCCTCCAGGCCGAAGCGGCTGACGAAGGGGAGCATTCGCTCAAGCGCGTCCTCACCGCCACCAACCTCACCATGCTCGGGATCGGCGCGATCATCGGCGCCGGCATCTTCGTTCTGACGGGCACGGCGGCCGCGCAGTACGCCGGTCCGGGCGTAGTGCTCGCGTTCGTGTTGGCGGGCCTCGGCTGCCTCTTCGCGGGGTTGTGCTACGCAGAGTTCGCCTCGATGATCCCGATCGCCGGGAGCGCCTACACCTACGGTTACGCGACGCTCGGCGAACTGACCGCCTGGATCATCGGCTGGGACCTGATCTTGGAGTATCTCTTCGGCGCAGCGACAGTGGCGGTCGGTTGGTCCGGATACTTTACGGCCTTCCTGAACGAGGCCGGCATGGGACTCCCGGCGGCGTTCACGCAGGCTCCACTCAATGTCGAGGGCACCCATACCCTGGTGCGGAACGCTGGGGGCGTCATCAACGTCCCGGCGATGGTGCTGATTCTCCTCCTCACGATACTGCTCGTCATCGGGATCAAGGAATCAGCCCGCTTCAACAACATCATTGTATTCGTCAAGGTCGCGATCGTCTTTCTCGTGATCGGCTTCGGGTTTCAGTTCGTGAACGCCGATAACTGGCGGCCATTCATCCCGGAGAACACTACCGGTGAGTTCGGGAACTACGGGTGGACCGGGATCGTGCGTGCGGCCGGAGTCGTGTTCTTCGCGTATATCGGGTTCGACGCCGTGTCCACCGCGGCGCAAGAATCGAAGAATCCGCAGCGCGACATGCCGATCGGCATTTTGACGTCGCTCGGCATATGTACGCTGCTCTATATCCTGATGGCGCTCGTGATGACCGGGTTGGCGCACTACACCGAGCTGGACGTTCCACACCCCGTGTACGTCGCGCTCGAGAAGGCAGGTCCTGGGCTGGCCTGGCTGAGGACCTTGGTCAACATTGGCGCGATCGCCGGATTGGCTTCGGTGGTGCTCGTGATGCTGCTCGCGCAGCCGCGCATCTTCTACACCATGTCGCGCGACGGGCTGCTGCCGCCGGTGTTCAGCAAGGTGCACCCGAAGTTCAAGACACCGTATATCACGACGATCATGACGGGTCTCGTGGCCGCGGTCGTCGCCGGGCTCTTTCCCATCGGCCTCCTCGGCGAGCTGGTCTCGATCGGAACGCTGTTCGCCTTCGTGATCGTTTGCGCCGGAGTGCTGGTGCTGCGCTACCGCAGCCCGGAGTTGCACCGTCCCTTCCGCACGCCGCTCGTGCCGGTGGTTCCGATTCTCGGCATACTGATATGCGGGTACATGATGTACGGTCTGCCGCAGGATACCTGGCTGCGTCTGATGATATGGCTTGCGCTCGGTCTCGTTATCTACTTTGCCTACGGCCGTTCTCACTCCCGCATCGGCCGCGCCGAGCGGGGTGTCGCCGCCGGCGATTAGTCTGGCGCGCAGTCATCTTTCCGCGGCGCCCGATGTCGGGGCGCCGCTTAGTTTCGGGTCCATGATCCCGTCTCACGCCGACCTCCTCACCGTCCCCGCCGAACGGCGGGCAGCGATCGAGCGGCTCGCGGAGCACCTGCTCCCCGGCCGCACCGTCGCGCTCTCGACGCACATCAACGCGGACGGGGACGGGTGCGGCTCCGAGACGGCGCTCGCCCGGCTCCTGGCGCAGCGGGGGCTCGCCTCGCGCATCGTCAACCCGACGCCGTGGCCGGCGATGTTCGATTTTCTCCTGGGAGACGACGTCATCAACGCGAGCGCGAAGGGGGGCGCGGCCTTGAAGGGTGTTGACTTGCTTATCGTCGTCGACATCAGTGACACATCGCGATTGGGCAATCTCGCCGAGACGGTACGGAAGCTTCGCGTTCCCCGCTTGGTGATCGACCACCACGTGCCTCACGACGAGCCGGCGGGCGACGTGATGCTGAGTGACACCGCGGCGGCCGCGACGGGGGAGCTCGTGTTCGATCTGGCTCAGGTACTCGGCCTGGAGATCACGACACCGATCGCGCGGTCGCTCTACGCGGCCCTCGTCACCGACACGGGGGGGTTTCGCTTCAGCAACACATCGCCGCGGTGCCACGGCATCGCTGCCGCCCTCCTGGGAGCCGGAGTGGATCCGGAGGAGATGTATCAGCGCATTTACGCCTCGGTTCCCATCGGCCGGCTCCGCCTGCTGCGTGACGCACTCGACTCCCTCGCGGTGGACGTCGACGCCGGAATCACGTCGATCTCACTCCCGGCGGGCGCGACCGAGCGTCACGGAGTGCGGTCCGAGGAGTTGGATGGTCTCGCCGAGCACGCGCGGTCGGTCGTGGGAACTCGCATGGCGATATTCTTTCGCGACCTTGGGCACGGTCACGTCAAGGTGAGCTTCCGTAGCACGGGGGCGGTCGACGTGAATCGTTTCGCGCGCCCCTTCGGTGGTGGCGGCCACGCCAAAGCCGCGGGCGCGCTGATCCCGGGGACGCTGGAAGACGTGCGCGAGAAGGTGCTCACCGCCGCGCGAGCGTATCTAGCGATAACGACTCCGCCGCCCGACGCACCGTGTTAGTTTGCGAGAGATGAGAGCCTCCAACCGTCGCGGTGCGCCGGGGACGTCGCAGATCGAAGCGCGAATCCGCGCCGCGCTCGTTGCCATGCAGCCGCTGCTGCATTTCGAAGGCGCGCGCATGGAGCTGGTCGAGTTCCACGTGGACAACGGGCTCGCAATTCTGCGCCTGGCGGGTGACTGCCCCGACTGCGACCTGACCGCGGTGATGCTGCGCCAGGGAATCGAGGCCCAGCTCCGTATGCGCGTTCCCGAAGTGCGCGAAGTCCAGGCGCTGTGAGCGGCGAGTCGTAAGAGCACCCCCATGACAGACACTCTCAATACGCGCATCGCCGCCGCGCTCGGGCGCATCGTGAATCCACGCACGGGTCGCGACGTCATCGCCGCCGGGATGGTGCGCGATCTGCGCGCCGAACCGGATGGAAAGGCGCGCTTCAGCTTCCTGCTCGGGGCCCAGGACCCGGCGTCGCTCGTGCGCGAGGTGCGGCAGGCCGTGGAGCGGGTGGAGGGCGTGAGCGAGGTGCGGGTGGACGTGAAGGATCCGTCGCAGGCCGAGCCGGCGGTGGCCATGCCCGTGCCTGAGGGGCGGCGCCCAAGGCCGGGACAGGGGAAGACGCTACCGGTGATGCAGCAGCCGGCCCCCAAGGCTCCTCCGCGCCCAGCACCGCCGACACCGGTCGCGTATCCCAATCTCGGGCGCATCATCGCGGTCTCGAGCGGAAAAGGGGGCGTCGGCAAATCCACGGTGGCGACCAACATCGCGGTCGCGCTCGCGAGCGGAGGAGCGCGAGTCGGACTGATGGACGCTGACGTCTACGGACCGAACATCCCGCGGATGATGGGAGTGCAGGAGCCGCCGCCCGTGGACAACGAGCGCCAGAAAATCCTGCCGCTCGCCGCGCACGGCGTGAAGCTGATGAGCCTTGGATTCATGGTCGAGAGGGACCAGCCCGCGATCTGGCGCGGGCCGATCGTGATGAAGATCATCACGCAGTTCCTTCGCGACGTGGCGTGGGGGGAGCTGGATTACTTTTTCGTCGACATGCCGCCGGGCACGGGTGACGCGCAACTCTCGCTCGTGCAGGCAACGCTTGTGCACGGCGCCGTCATCGTCACGACGCCGCAGGAGGTCGCGGTTGGGGACGCACTGCGCGGTGCGAAGATGTTTCAGCGGGTGGGGGTTCCAGTGCTCGGCATCGTCGAGAACATGAGCTACTTCGAGTGCCCGCACTGTGGCAAGCCGACGCCGCTCTTCGGGTCGGGTGGCGGAGCGCGCCTTGCCGCCGAGCTTGGGATTCCGCTCCTCGGCGAGATCCCCCTCTACCCCAAGGTGATGACCGGAGGGGATGAAGGGGCGCCGATCGTCGTTGCCGAGCCGGCGTCGCCGGCCGCCCGCGCGCTCACCAAGACGGCGACGCGGATCGCCGAAGCGGTGGGGGCTGCCGCGGCGATATGAGCGCCGTGCGCGCCGCCAGAAAAGGGAAAAGGGAAGGGGGAAGAGGAAAGCGAGAAGTCGAGAATTCCTTCCCCCTTCCCGCTTCCCACTTCCCTGCGTGCTAGGACAGCCAACGGCCCTCATGCCCCCCATCACTCTTCTGACCGACTTCGGCACCGCCGACGGCTACGTCGGCGAGATGAAGGGGGTGATCCTATCCCTGGCCTCCGAAGTACCGATCATCGACATCTCGCATGAGGTGCCAGCGCACGATGTCGACGCCGCGCGGCTCGCGGTAGCCCGCTACTGGCGCCGGTTTCCCGCGGGGGTCGTGCACGTCGTGGTCGTGGACCCGGGGGTCGGGACCGATCGAGCGGCGATCGCGGTGGCGAGCGCGGGACGCTTTCTCGTCGGGCCGGACAATGGCGCGCTCTCGCCGGCGATGCTGCGTCCGGGGGCGCACGTCGTCAGGCTCCCGATTCCGGCGGGGGCGTCGGCGACCTTCCATGGTCGCGACGTGTTCGCGCCGGCGGCGGCGAGGTTGGCGACTGGCGTCGCGCTGGACGACCTCGGACCGTCGATGGCGGAGCCGATCATCCGCCGCACGCCCGAGGCGCGGAGGCTGGCGGACGGCACCGTCGCCGGCGAGGTAATCGCGATGGACCGGTTCGGGAATCTCGTCACTAATCTTGTCGCGCCGCACGGGGGGAGCGTGAGCATCGGGGGGCGATCGGTCGGGGAAATTGTGCGCACCTACGCCGACGCTCCACCGGGCGGGCTCGTCGCACTCGTCGGCTCGACTGGGCTCGTCGAGGTCGCCCACCGCGATGGGAGCGCGGCGCGCGAGCTCGGGGCCGCGCGAGGGACGCCGGTCCTTCTTACGCCGCTACGCCCCCATCCCCCGCCCGGCCGCCCATAGCGGTCGGGCTTTCTCGACCCGCGCGGTAGATGCGATGTCCGGATCCAACGCGGTCACGATCCGTCCCTCGTACACGGCATCTTTCCGCGGGTCGAGCGCGCCGGTCCCGTGGTGCAGCTCGGAGTTGAGCTCGCCCCCGACCAGGATCACGACCATGGTGTAGTACATCCACGTCAACAAGACGATCACGCCGCCGATCGCTCCGTATGTCTTGTTATAGCTGCCGAAGTTCACGACGTACAGTCGGAAGAGCAGCGTCGCAACGACCCACAACACCGCTCCGACGATCGCGCCGACCAGAACTTGAAGCTTGCTCTGCCGAAGATTCGGCAGGAAGTAGTAGATCATCCAGAACATCGCGATCAACAGCGTCAGGGCGATCGGGTACTGGACGACAAGCCAGGTGATCTCGAACGTCCGGCCGAGCGCGGTTCGCTCTTCGAGCCAACCGGCGATCTCGGGCCCGGCGAGCATGATCGTGCTGGCGATGGCAAGGAAGATCCCCGCCGCGGCAACGCTGGCGAGGGCGAGCAGCCTTCTCTTCCACCATGGCCGCCTCTCCTCTACGTCGTAGGCGCGGTTGAGCGCGTCGATGAGCGCGCCGAATACGTTGGACCCCGCCCACGCGGCTAGCAGCACACCCGTCGAGACGAGCCCCGGGGCGTTATCTGTCAGCACCACATCCCGCACGACGTTTGCGACGACCTCCTCGGCGTCAGGCGGCACCGCCGCGCGGAGCTGACCCATGATCCAACCGATGATCTGCTCTTGCTGCCCGAAGAGGCTGATCAGCGGCGTCGTGAAGAGGAGTAGCGGGAAAAGCGAGAAGAAGAAGTAGTAGGCTGTCTGCGCGGCAAGCCCGAGAACCCCGTCGTCCAGAACCTCCTTGCCCGTCTTCTTCAGCAGCGGCCCGACGCGATAGCCTTTGATCACCATGCGATACGCTCCTAAGACGACGATGCCCCGCGGTGAGCGGGGCAAAGTACGTTCCATTGGAGGCAAAGGCCCGGAGCTTCGCTTAGCGGTCGAGCCAGAGCACGTCCAGGGAACCGAGCACCGTGGACGCCTCAATGGTGAGCTTCCGCGGCGCCGCGTCGAAATTCGCGCTCACGTAGTCATCTCCGCGGCGCACCAGCGCTGGATGGTCGAAGGACGCAAGCACCTTGTTCAGTCGTACGCGTACACCGATATCGCGCGGTACGCGTAGCGTGACGCTCCCGAGCACCAGGTCGAGCTCGAGATGCATGTCGCGCGCCCAGGCGCCGCTGAGGTCGAGCTCGACGTCCCCGACGGCGCATCGCACGGACACTCTCTCCGCGTTGGCGTTGCCAAGTTGTCGCACGTCCAGCTCCGCGGCCGCGACTTCGATCGACAAGTCGCGAAGCGGCACGGGATTCGGCGCGCCGAAGGCGAGCCGCGTTTCGCTCGCGCCGGCTCGGACGCGAAGGCTTCGGACGGAGAGCCCGGCCAGGTCGATGCGAGATGCCGTCGCACCGATGTCGAGCGAGAGATCGAGCAGGACCCCCGCCGCCATAGTGAGCGCGAGCTCGCCCCCGTGGCCGCGACGGCCGCTCCAGATCGCGCTCCCCCGTTCGAGCTGCCTGACGCCGACGGTGAGCTTGCTCGATGCTTCGTCGAAGGCACGGACCGGCTCGGCGCGCTGCTCGTCATAGCGCATGCGGAGGTCATAGAGCAGGCCTGCGGGGGCCAGGCCGAGGGTGAGGCGGCCCAGGCCGTAGTCGATGTCCACGCGCATCGAGTCCGTCGCGCGCGCCTGACGGGCGGCGGTGACTGTACGCCAGCTCTGCGCCCCGGCGGGGGCCGCGACAAACGCGGCCGCTGCGGCTATAACGAGAGCGCGCCGGTTCACTCGTGATCCTGCGGGCGTGGGTACGGGGTCGGACGGCGCGCGGCGGCAACCCCGGTGACAGGTGTCGGTGTCTGCCATGTGTAGTCGTCCGCTACGGCCAGGGGCTCCGCCGGGCGAGCGATCTCCCGCGTACCGCCGCGGGTCATGAGGGCCGCGCCGAAGCCGACCGTCGCCGCGACCCACGTGATCACCGTGGCGAAGAGCCGAAGCACGCTGCCCAAAATGCCGGCCCAGGTCATCAGCGCGGGCACAAGCCAAACGACGTAGAAGAGGAGCAGGCCAACGAGCAGAAGCGCGACCGCGGAGCGCTGGAGCGCTCCACCAGCGAGCCGCCGCCCGACTGCCTCGCCGGCGACGTACGCCATCGCGAGGAAACCGAGCGCGAGTGCACCCGCGGCGGCGACGAAGTAGGCCACGATCGCGAAAGGGATCAAGAGGATGCCAACGATCGTGATCGCGAGCGCGACAATGCCGAGGAGAAGGACGGGAAGAAGCGCTAGCTGGCCGGCGAGCCCCCACAGGAATGCACGCGCGAAACGCGTCTCGATCGTGTCGGCGAGTCGCTCGAGGTTGCGACGCGCGAGGAAAAGGACCGCGACCCCCACCGCCGCGAGCATCACGAGCCAGCCGGTAGCGAGGGAGACAGCGTGACCGGTTCGGCGCACGCCTGATCCGGCGAGGGCCGGCGCAACGCGGCTGAGCGTGACGATCTCCCCCGCCACCGTTCCGCCCGCCGCCCCCGTTCCTTCCGCCTGCCGCACCCGCCCGGCGACTGCGATCGCGTCGCCGCCCACCGTCGCACCAGGGTGGAGAATGACGTCTCCAACGAGCGCGATCGCGTCGCCGTCGATGGCTCCGCGAACGTCCAGGTTCCCGCGGAAGGCGACGACGCTCCCGGCAACCCTTTCCCCGGCGCCGACCGCGCGCGGACCGGCGCGCAGCGACTCGAGCCCCACGACGTTGATCCGGCCTGGCTCCCCCCCGGCGGCCCGGAGCCATTCGTGGAGGGAATCGGCTTCGGAACGACTCAACTGAGCTGAGGCACCGCTAGCCGCCGTCGCGAAAGCGATGAGGGCGATGAGCGAGACGAACAGGGGGTGGAGCCGCATCGGCCGCTCAGCGCCCACGCGATCGAGCCAAACCTCGAAGCAGCGACGCGGCCCCCGCAGCCGTGATCAGCAGCAACAGGGCGGCGACCACCATCCCGAGCCAGCCGGACGCCCGCATTGCCTGCAGCGCCGGCTCGCCGAACGCGTTGGCGAGCGTGCTCGAAGCCCAATCGGCGGCCACCGAACGGGCGCGCGCGATCCAGAGGTCGAGCGCGAAGAGGAGGGCGTCGGCCTGCGTCACGAGCCAGATCGAGAGGACGGTGACGGCGCCTAGAACGGACAGGGCACCCGCGCCGGCAAGGACGCGCGCCGGCCGCGAACGCGGGAGCAGTACGCGGATCGCATCCAGCAATCCTGCGTACCAGGGAACGTAGATCTGGACGCGGGCCATCACGTGCCGGGCGAACGATGGCACCGGCGCGAGCCGTGGCAGATGCTCGAGCTGGCGCACCAGAGCGCGCGCGTCGTCCAGCTCCGCGCGACATTGCGCGCATCGCCGGACATGCGCCTTGAGCGGCGAGGTGCCGAAGCCCACCTCGCCGTCGAGCAGCAAGTCGATCTCATTTGGTAGAAGATGTCGGTCCACGGGTCCTCCAACGGGGCCTACGGCACGGGCTCGAAAGCGGTTTCAGCTTCGCAGATCCTGTAGCGCCCGGCGCAGTTCATGGCGGGCGCGGTGTATATAGGTCTTCACGGTTCCCAGCGGGAGGTCGAGCATCGACGCGATCTCCTCGTAGGACCGGCCCTCGACGTGCCGCAGCAGAATGCAGGACCGGTACTCGGGACGGAGGTGCGCTATCGCGCGTTCTATCGCTGCTCCAAGCTCGCGCGACTCCATCTCCTCGAGAGCGGTCTCCTGGCGCGCCTGGACGTCAAAGGACGTGGCCTCGACCTCCGCGGCGGTCGCCGCGTGTGGTGATCCCTCCATGCTCACGGTGTCGAGCTGCCGCTTGCGCAGATAGTCGATGGCCACGTTGTTCGCGATTTTGAACAGCCAGCTCGAGAGCTTGAACTCGGGCCGGTAACGGTCGATGTGGCTCAGGACCTTGACGAAAGTCTCTTGCGACAGGTCCTCCGCCATCTCGCGGTCGCGCACCATCCGGTAGACGAGCGAGAACACCGGGCGCTCGTACCGCCGCACCAACTCCCGAAACGCCTCCTCGCGCCCCTGCTTCGCAAGGGCGGCGACATCGGCATCGGGGAGGTTGGCGAGGTCGAGGGAGAGCGTCATCGGGCATGGTAGGAGCGCGCGGCCTACGCGCCGTCGCGCCGGGCGACCGGTCAGCGCAAGGTAAGGCTCACCGGTGCGAGGAGCCAGCCGATCGGCTTGCGTGCGCACGCGGCCGCGGTCAACTTCCTCCGGATGTGTGCCGTCGACGCCGAAGAGCGTGAGGCGCTCTCCGCCGCCGCGGGTCGTGGGGGCGCGGCGAAGCGGGCGTATGTGCGTCGTATCTTCTCGGAGATCGCGCCTCGCTACGACCTACTCAATCATCTCCTCAGCTTCAACATCGATCGTGCCTGGCGACGTGCGGCGATCGCCGCGCTCGGCTGGGAGCGCGCTCCCGGCGGAACGTACGTGGACCTGTGCGCGGGCACGATGGACGTCGCCGTCGAGCTTGCAAGGCGCGCCGGCTTTCGAGGGACGGTCGTCGGCGCAGACTTTGCCGAACCGATGCTACGCGCCGGGCAAAGGAAGATCGCCGGCGCGCGTGTGCATCCCGTTGTCGCTGACGCGCTCCAGCTCCCGATTCCGGACGGCAGCCTTTCGGGCGCGATCGTAGCCTTTGGGGTGCGCAACCTCGCGGACCTAGACGCAGGCCTGCGCGAAGTGTGCCGAATGCTCGCGCCCGGGGCGCGCTTCGTGATCCTCGAATTCTCGATGCCGCGCGCTCCGCTCGTTCGCTCGGTCTATCAGGCATACTTCCGCCTCGTGCTGCCCGCCGTCGGGCGGCTCATCAGCCGCCACCCAACCGCGTATAGCTATCTCCCCGAATCGGTCGCCCACTTCCCGACCGAGGAAGCCCTCGCGGAGCGGATGCGCCGGGCAGGCTTCGGGAGCGTGACCTGGACGCGCCTAACGTTAGGCATCGCGGCCATACATGTTGGAACCTCGCTCGAGTAGCGCTCAACGCTCAACGCTCAATTCCGTGACTCTCGACACCCTGCACGACTTCATCACCCAGCTCGACAGCGCCGGCGAGCTGGCGCGCATCACGCGGCCGGTGTCGGTGGACCTCGAGCTGTGTGAGATCGCCGACCGGGTGATGAAGAGCCCGAGCGGGGGGAAAGCGCTTCTGTTCGAGAACGTCACGCTCTTCGATGGGTCCCGCTCGGCGTATCCGGTCGCGATCAACTTGTTCGGGTCGATGCGGCGGATGGCGATGTCGCTAGGTGTCGAGCAGCTCGATGACGTGGGGAAGCGCATCACCGAGCTGCTGGAGATGAAGGTACCGGACGGGATCATTGCGAAGCTCGCGCTCCTGCCGCGGCTTCTCGAGGTGGGGAAATTCCCGCCTCGGGTGCGGGGAGGGAAGCCGGCCTGTCAGGAGATCGTGTGGCGCGGCGACGAAGTGGATCTCGGGAAGCTTCCGATAATCAAGTGCTGGCCGCAGGACGGTGGAGCGTACATCACCTTCCCGATGGTGATCACGCGCGACCCGAAACGAGGGATCCGGAACGTCGGGATGTACCGCGTGCAGGTACTCGGCAACAACACCGTGGCTATGCATTGGCAGCGCCACAAAGTGGGCGCGGCGCACTGGCGCGAGATGGCGGAAAAGGGGGAGACGATGCCGGTCTGCATCGCGGTGGGCGGCGACCCGGCGTCGATGTACTCGGCCTCGGCGCCGCTCCCGCCCACGGTCGACGAGTTCCTCTTCGCGGGGTTCCTGCGCCGCGCTCCGGTGAGCCTGGCGAAGGCGTTGACGTGCGATCTAGAGGTCCCGGCCGACGCCGATTTCGTACTCGAGGGCCACATCGACCCCGGCGAGCCACTGGTGACCGAAGGCCCTTTCGGGGACCATACCGGGTTCTACTCGCTCGCCGACCTTTACCCGCTGATGCACATCACCGCCATCACGATGCGCGAGCGCCCCGTGTATCCGACGACGATCGTCGGCCGGCCGCCGATGGAGGACTACTACCTGGGACACGCCACGGAGCGGATCTTTCTCCCCCTCCTCAAGTTGACGGTCCCCGAGATTGTGGATTACCACATGCCTGCCGAGGGGATCTTCCACAACCTCGTTTTCGTCTCGATCGACAAGCAGTACCCGGGACACGCCTACAAGGTGATGAACGCGTTGTGGGGACAGGGGCTGATGTCGCTAGCCAAGGTGCTCATCGTTCTGGACAAGGAGGTCAACGTCCGCGATCCGCGGGAGGCGTGGTGGGTTGCACTGAACAACATCGACCCGGAGCGAGACGCGCGCTTCACGATGGGCCCGATGGACGTGCTCGACCATTCGAGCCGTGCGTTCACGTACGGCTCGAAGATGGGCCTTGACGCCACGCGGAAGTGGCCGGAGGAGGGGTTCACCCGGGCATGGCCCGAGGTGATCGCAATGGACGAGGTGACGAAGCGCCGGGTGGACGCGATGTGGCCTTCTCTGGGGATCGGCCGTCCATGAGATGACTCTCATCCTCTGACATGCCGCTCCCTCTCACGCTCCTCGATCTTTGGACGGGCATTCCGTATCCGCCCGCCCGCCTCTACTGGACGCTCGGCTTCATGCTCGGCGTCGTCGTTCTGGCCGTGACCGTCGTTCGGTGGCGATTCACCAACTCCCTGCTCGCCGATATCGCGACGACGCTGGGCGGCTTCCTGCTCATTATTGGGACGATCGTCTACACAGCGGCCTTCCGCGGACTGCGGCCGGCGGAGATGGTACTCGCGTGGTCGGCGTCGCTGGTGGCGATCGTCTGGTTCGTCTGGCGCCTCAACCGCATCATGATGCGGCCGCTGGAGCGGCTCGAACAACTCACGCGCGCGATCCGGCGCGGCGACTGGGGGTCGATTCTCGCCGACGGAGGTGTTGAACAGGCGGGAGAGATGCGTGCAGCGCTGAAGGACGTCGCGATGCTCCTTGACGAAACGCAGCGGACGGCTGGGCACGTGCTGCACGCGTCGGGCAGCGTGGCGGCGATCGGCGCCGAAGCGGCGGAAGGGGCGCGGAAGGTGACCGACTCGCTGTCACGGCTAGCGCTGGGGTGGGAGGGAAACATCGATGTGTCGCAGCGTGTGGAGGGCGCGGCGCGCGAGATGACGACGGTCGCCATGGACGTGCACGCGGCTGCCCGCGAGACGCGCGAGATTTCGGTCGCCGTTGAGGCGCGGGCCCAGGCGGGAGTGCGACAGGCGGAGGTCGCCGCGTCGTGCGTGAGCGATATCGCCACCGCAGCGCGTGGGGCCGCCGGCCGGATCTCCGCGCTTCGTGAGGCCTCCGCGACGATCGGCGAGATCACGGGCACAATCGGGATGATAGTGAAGCAGACGAACCTGCTTGCGCTCAACGCGGCGATCGAGGCGGCGCGCGCGGGCGAGGCGGGGAAGGGGTTCGCGGTCGTTGCCGAGGAGGTGCGGAAGCTCGCGACGCAGAGCGCTGCGTCACTCAAGCGGATAGCGGAGCTGGTGACGCAGATGGCCGACCGCACGGACGAGTCGGCGGCGGAGATTCAACGGATGGAAGACGCGGTGACCGAAGGTGAGCGGGTGATGGGTGAGGCCGTGGATGTGTTCCGCGCGATCGCCGCCGACGCTCGCCGCACCGTCGGGCTGGCCGAGGCTGTCGTGGATGCCTCGGAACGGCAGGACGCGCTCGTCGGCGAGCTAGGTGAGGCGTCCGAGCTGGCTGGCCGCATCGCAGACAGCGCGACCGCAACCGCGAGCGAGGCAGCGGCGGCGACCGCGCAGCAGCGCGACCTGACCGAGCGGCTGCGCGAGACGGCGACCGCGCTCGCCGGGTCGGCGCAATCGCTGGATGAAGTGGTCTCGCGCTTCGGGACGCAGACGGAGTGACCCCGCGCGAGGGGCAGACGTTCGCCGGCGGCTCGGCATTCGTCCGCTACGCGAACCTCGTAAAGCTTCCGCACACCGTATTCGCCCTACCGTTCGCGCTCGTCGGCGTCGTTCTGGCTAGCTACGAGCGCGCGGTCACACCGGTTGACGTCCTCTGGGTCGCCGTCGCCTTCACCGCGGCGCGCTTCGCGGCAATGGGATTCAACCGGATCGCCGACCGCCACATTGATGCCCGCAACCCTCGCACTGCCACGCGCGAGATCCCGAGCGGCAAGATCTCCGTTCGTCAAGCTTGGGCGGCGGTAGTGATCGCCGCCGCGTTCTTCTTAGTCGCGGCGTGGCAGCTCAATCCGCTTTGCCTGGCGCTCGCGCCGGCCGCGCTCGGCTGGGTCTTCTTCTACAGCTACACCAAGCGCTTCACGCGTCTCGCCCACCTCGCGCTCGGCCTGGGGCTCGGGATCGCTCCGGCCGGCGGTTACCTTGCCATCACCGGTGCGTGGAGCGATCCATGGTGGGTGCTGCCGATGCTGGCGGTCGCGGTGATGAGTTGGGTGGCGGGCTTCGACATCTTCTACGCGCTTCAGGACATCGAGTTCGACCGGGAGCAGCGGCTGCACTCGATTCCGGCCGCCGTCGGAAAGGGGTCAGCGATCGTGGTGGCGCGCGGACTGCACGTGGTCACCGTCGCGGCGCTCGCCCTCGTGGGCCTCGGGGCCGGCGCGGGGTGGCTCTATGGACTCGGCGTCGCGGTGGTGGCCGGCCTTCTGCTCTACGAGCACTCTCTCGTCCGAGGCGACGATCTGAGCCGCCTCGATGCGGCGTTCTTCACGATGAACGGGGTGATCAGCATCGTGTTCTTCGCTTTCGTCCTCACTGAGCGACTGGCACGATGACCGAGCGCCAGGCGCCGCTCGTCGTCGCCGTCACCGGGGCGTCGGGAGCGCCGTACGCCGTGCGCCTGCTGGAGGCGCTCGTCGCCGCGCGGCGGGAGACGTGGCTCATCGTTTCCGCTCACGGCTGGCGGCTCCTCGCGACGGAGGCGGACATCGAGGACCTCTGCGCTCTTCGTGAACGCGTGGGAGGCGCGGCATGGGACCGCTGCGTAACCTCGTTCGACGACCGTGACCGCGGTGCTTCACCGGCATCCGGCTCGGCCCGGAGCAGCGGGATGGTTGTCTGCCCCTGCTCGATGGGGACGTTAGCAGCTATCAGCCTTGGCGCGTCACGATCCCTCATCGAGCGCTCGGCGGACGTCGCGCTCAAGGAACGACGCCGGCTCATCCTCGTGCCGCGCGAGACGCCGTTGAGCGCGATCCACCTCGAGAACATGCTCCGCGTCACGCGCGCCGGCGCGACGGTGCTGCCCGCCGCGCCGGGGTTTTATCACCGGCCGTCACGAGTCGACGAGCTCGTGGATTTCGTCGTTGGCCGGGTGCTCGACCACGCCGGCGTGGAGCACGATCTCGTCAGGCGGTGGAGCGCCGGTGCGAACCCGCATGCCGAGGAGTGAAGGCCGTGTTCATCGGATCGGCCTCATCTCGGACACTCACGGGCTTCTGCGGCCGGACGTCTTCGCTGCGCTGGCCGGTGTCGAGCTGATCCTTCACGCCGGAGACGTGGGGGACGATGACATACTCGATGATCTGTCCGCAGTAGCGCCGGTCGCGGCGGTGTACGGTAATTGCGACCCGCCCGGCCATCCTCGACTGGCCGCGGAGCTCGTGCGCGAGATCGGCGGCCTCTCGCTTCACATGAGCCACGGCCACGAGCTCGGCATGCCCAAGCCCGCGAAGCTCCTCGCCCGCTACCCGCATGACATCCTGGTTTACGGCCACACCCATCGACAGCTAGTGAGCCGGGCGGACGGGCGGCTCGTCGTGAACCCGGGGGCCGCGGGTCCGCGGCGCTTCGACTTGCCGCCGAGCGTGGCGCGCCTGACGATCGAAGGGGGAACCGCCGGCGTTGAGGTGGTCGGGCTCAAGTGGTGAGGGGAACGCTCACGCGATCAACGGAACCGCTGGGGTCCCCTCCCTTCCCGGCCGCACCGCCCGCCTCATTTCTGCCGGGAACCGTCGGAACCAGCTCGAGAGCAGCAGTAGCTCGTCGATCTCGTGAGTCGGCACCTGCGCCGTGTCGCGCTCGGCGGTCCCGAAGACGTCGGCGACGAGCCCCGCGAGCGCGTGCCGCTCGCTGTCCGCGCGCGGGGCAGGACACTCGGCGCGCACCCGGCCGCGGCGGATCAGATAGACTCGGTCGTTCCCTTCGTGCCCGGCGACTGGATAGACGAACGAGAGCGTTTCGACCGCGAAGCGAAAGCGCATGAACTGCTCGCGCAGCGCCTCCAGCCGGTGGAGCTTGTCGCGGAGAATCGCGGCGCGCTCGAACTCGAGACGTTCGCTGCTCACCATCATCTGGCCACGAAGCGTTTCCATCGGCCCGTCGTCCGCTCCGTCGAGGAAGGCGCGCGCGAGCCGCACCCGTTCGGCGTACTGCGCTTCAGTGCACGCTCCAACGCACGGGCCGAGGCACTTCTTGACCTCGACCCGAATGCACCCGGGCGTGCGCTGGATCTCGAACAGCTCCGGCTGATCGGCGAAGTGCATCTTGTAGTCGAGCGCACAGTCGCGAAGGCCGAGCACGTCGCTCAGCTCGCGGACAGCTTCGCCGACACGCTGAGCGCCGTGGAAAGGGCCGTAGTAAGCTGCCGCATCTTCGCTCGCGCCGCGTACGACCAGCATCTTCGGGGCCGCGCCGTTCGTGACCTTGATGAACGCGAAGTGACGCGCGTCGCGCTTCATCGCCACGTTGTAGCGGGGGCGGTAGCGCTTGATCAGGCGTAACTCCTCGAGCAGCGCCGCGAACTCGCTCGGTGTGTACTCCCACTCGATCGCGTGCGCCTCGCGCAGGATCCGCGCTCCCTTCTCCCCTGGATAGGCGCAGCGAAAGTAGCTCAGCAGCCGCGACCGCACGCGCTTCGATTTCCCGACGTAGACGATCTCTCCCTCCGGAGAGAGCATCCGATACACCCCCGGCCGGTCCGCTGCCGCGGCGCACACTACCCCCTTCATCAGCGCGAGCTGGTCATCGGAGGTG
This sequence comes from Gemmatimonadota bacterium, assembly GCA_030860435.1. Taxonomy (GTDB): domain Bacteria; phylum Gemmatimonadota; class Gemmatimonadetes; order Gemmatimonadales; family Gemmatimonadaceae. The sequence continues at coordinate 18,128 of JALZIF010000011.1, forward strand.
GGAAGCTTGCCGCAACGCGTGGGGAGAGTTGGCAACGTATGAAGCGTGGGCAGGGAATGAGCGGCGAGGATTGAACGGCGAAGGATGAGCAGCGAGGAATCACTCCTGGCACCACGCACAGAACACCGTACTCCGCCCGTCCACTGCGTGCGTCACGACCATGCGAGCGCCGCACCGGTGGCAGGGCTGTCCGCCGCGCCCGTACGCCTGCAGCGCCCGAGCAAAGGTCCCGCGCTCGCCCGACGCGTCGCGGTAGTCACGGAAGCTCGTGCCGCGGGCGGCGATCGCCTCCGTGAGGACCTCGACGATCGCGCCTCGTAGACGCTCGGCTTCCAGTCCGTCGAGTGACCGCCCAGCGCGGGACGGGTCGATCCTGGCGCGCCAGAGCGCCTCATTGGCGTAGATGTTCCCGACTCCGGCCAGCAGGTGTTGGTCCATCACCAGCTTCTTCACCGCCTGGCCGGAGCCCTTGATAAGTGCGGAGAGATACGCGCCAGTGAACGTCCGGTCAAGCGGTTCGATCCCCAAGCGGGCGGCGTAGGCGATCCAGCGCTCTGGGCGCATGAGAGCCACCGTTCCAAGGCGGCGGATGTCGCGGTAGTGGAGCACGCGCCCGTCAGCGAGGGAAAAGGCGACGGCGGAGTAACGGCGCTCGTGCTCCGGCAGGTCGCCGTCGTCGACTAGGAGCGCCCCGGTGAAGCGCGGCTGGACCACGATTCGATCGCCTGTCGAGAGGTCGATCACGACGAGCTTCGCCCTTCGCCAGCAGGTCACGATCGTGGCACCGACGGTACGGTCGCGGAGCACGTCGGCGGTCGCTTCGCGGAGCACATCGGGCTTTGGGGCTGTCAGACCGGTGATCCGGGCGCCCGCGATCGCGCGCTCGAGGCCGCGAGCGATCGTCTCGATTTCAGGAAGCTCGGGCACTGGCGCGCTGTAGTTCGCGCCAGCCGAGGTCGCGACGGAATTGCTTCCCGTTCAGGTGGACCTGGTCGGCGCCCTGGGTGCTTATCCCCTGCGCTTGAGCGAGCGTCTCGGCAACGGCCGTAATCGCGAGTACCCGACCACCGGCCGTAACCAGTCTGCCATCGGTTAACCGGTTAGTGCCAGCATGAAAGACGTGACGACCATGGCGCTCTGGTGGCAGTTCAACGACATCTCCGCGACATGAAGTGTCGGGATACCCGGCTGCAGCAACTACGGTAGTAACTGATGCCATGGACCGCCAGTTCAACCGACGATACGGGCCAAGCCTCTCGCCACTTCCCACCGCATAGAGTAAGTCCAACAGGTTGGAGTCGAGCAGGGGAAGGATCGTCTCCGTCTCCGGATCCCCGAATCGACAATTGAACTCCACGACCTTCGGGCCGTTCGCGGTGACCATCAATCCGGCGTACAGCAGCCCCGTAAACGGACGCCCCGAGTCTCGGAGCGCGTCGAGTGTCGGACGAAAGATCCGCTCGACGACCGTGGTGACGAGCGTGTTGTCGCCAATAGTCACGGGAGCATAAGCGCCCATTCCGCCGGTGTTCGGCCCGCGGTCGCCCTCGAGCAGGCGCTTATGATCCTGCGCCGGGAGCATCGGGACTACGTCCTCTCCGTCCGTGATTCCGAAAACTGAGAGCTCCTCTCCCTCCATGAACTCCTCGATCAGGATGTCGTTTCCCGCTGCGCCCAGCGCATGCTCCCGGAGCATGGCGTCGATGGCCGAGTCGGCCTCGGCGATTGTCTGGCACACCACCGCCCCTTTCCCGGCGGCGAGCCCGGACGCCTTTATCACGACGGGAGCACCAAAGTTGCGAGCTGCACGCTTTGCATGCTCCGGATCCGTGTGGTGCTCCGCACCTGCGGTTGGGACCCCCGCCCGCAGCATTAGTCGCTTCGCGAATACCTTGGACGATTCGATCTCCGCCGCCGCCGCCGTAGGGCCGAAAATCGGGACGCCGGCTGCCCGGAACTGGTCCACGATTCCTGCCGCCAGCGGCGCCTCGGGTCCGACGACGACGAGGCCAGGCCTCTCGGCGCGGGCGAGGTCGAGAAGGGTGGGCAGCTCGGTCGCCGCGACCGGTATGCACCGTCCCAGTTCCGCGATCCCAGGGTTGCCGGGGGCGGCGACCAGGTCGAGGTTTGGGTCATCCTGGGTGAGCTTCCAGGCGAGGGCGTGCTCCCGCCCACCCCCACCGACCAGCAGAACCTTCATTGGCCGCGGTTCGGGTTCCCCTGATTGAAGGCGTCGCGAGCGTTGCGCACGAGCTGCCCGAACTGGTCCACGACTTCCTTCGCTCGGTCGCGGTAGTAGCCCCCCGCTTCCGCATAGTCGGTCGTGAGCGGGCGCGTCTTTTCCTCACCCCTGCGCGGGTAGTCGCCCCCGATTATCCGGTAATAGTCACCCGCGCGCACCCACCGGTGCAGCTCGGAGGCACGGACGGTGTGGAACGGATGCGTTTGGAAAGCGACGTTGATGTACTTGAAGACCGTGTCGACGACAGTCCCGCCCGTCTCGTACTCCTCGGCTTGGACGAGAAACTCGTCGAGGTTTATCTCGTCCCATTGCGGAATCGCGACGTCCTCGGTCTCCGCCTCGACAGTGATTCGGCGCATCGGATTGCCCCCCGCCATCTTCAGCTCGGCCATCATCGCGACGGCCGGGTCCTGGCCGGACAGCAGTCCCGCCCGGTCCGAGGAGAGCTCGCTCTTTCGATACCACTCGAAGAGCGCCAGCTCGATCGGTAGAAGCGCGATCCCGGCGAGCAGCGGAAGGTTTCGAAGCCCAAACTGCAGGAAGAGAATGGCGATCGTGCGATAGGTCGCATGCCCGCTCATGATGTGGCCGAGCTCGTGGCCCAGCACCGTTCGCTGCTCCTCGCGGTCCAGCAGCCCCAACATCCCCGAGTTGACGATGATGAACGGGTTATCGAAGCCCACCGCCCCTGCGTTCACCGTCGGCGTCTGGGTGACGTACAACTCCGGAACCGTATGCCAGTCCATGGTCTCGACAACTTCCTGATAGAGTGCCCACAACTTGGGGCGCTGTCTTGGCCCCACGCGCACGGCGTTCCCGGCGAAAAGGTGGCGGACGCCTCGCTCTCCCAGGAATCCGGCGATCTTCCGAACGATCTCGTCGAATCCTGGGATGGCCCGCAACGTATTCAGCGCCGCACGGTCGGCGGAATGCTCCCACGCGACAGGGGAGATCTGGGTCAGGATCTTACGCTCGGGCATCGAGAGCTCTGGGAAGAGGGAAGAGGAAGCGGGACGTTACAACCCTTCGAAAGCCTGTTCGACGTCCTCGAGCAAGTCTTCCACGTCCTCGACGCCGCATGAGAGACGGATGAGCCCGTCGGTGATCCCAAGGCGGGCGCGGCGTTCCGGAGGGACGGAGGCGTGGGTCATGAGGGCTGGGTGGCTAATGAGGCTCTCGACTCCTCCTAACGACTCGGCGAGAGAAAAGATTCGCGTGCGCTCGAGCACGCGTGCGGCGCGCTCACGAGTTCGCATCTCGACCGTGATCATGCCGCCGGCGCCTCGCATCTGGCGGCAAGCCAGCTCGTGCTGCGGGTGGCTTGGAAGACCGGGATAAACCACGAGCTCGTGACCCATCCGCTCCGCCAGCCACGACGCGACACGGCGACCGTTTGCGTCGTGGCGGGGCATTCGGAGGTGAAGCGTCTTCGTGCCGCGAAGGGCCAGCCAGCAATCGAAGGGGCCAGGGACCGCGCCTCCCGCGTTCTGGATGAACTCGATCCGATCCGCCAGCCCGTCGTCTTGCACGACGGCGATGCCCCCGATCATGTCGCTGTGGCCATTCAGGTATTTCGTCGTCGAATGGAAGACGATGTCCGCCCCGTGCTCGAACGGACGCTGAAAAAAGGGTGTCGCGAACGTGTTGTCGACGATGAGCAGCGCCCCCGCTCGGTGGGCAACCTCGGCAGCTGCCGAGAGGTCGGTGAGGCGCATCAGCGGGTTGGTCGGCGTCTCGACGAGCACGGCGACCGTACCAGGGCGACAGGCCTCGTCGATGTGCGCTGGGTCACGCGTATCTACGTACGTGAAGCGCAATCCTAGGTGCTGCAGAATTCTGTCGAACAACCGGAACGTCCCGCCGTACACGTTCTCGCCGCAAACGATGTGGTCGCCTGCCTTGAACAGCTTCATCAGAGAGTCCACGCACGCGACACCGCTCGCGAACGCGAATCCATACTGGCCACCCTCCAGGGCGGCGACATTGCGCTCGAGCGCCTCACGCGTGGGGTTCTTCCCGCGGGCGTACTCGTACCCCTTGTGCCTACCGAGCCCGTCTTGCACATACGTAGACGTCAAGTACACCGGCGTCATGATCGCGCCCGCGAGCGGCTCAGGACGCTGTCCGGCATGGATGGCGCGGGTATCGAAACTCCGATCCAGATCGTCGTCGAAGATGCGGGTCATTCCGGAGGCCAGTTTGGTGGGTTTGGCGCAAGATAACGGGAGCGTCGCGGGCGGGCGAGGCGGAGTGCGGCGATGATCGAGACGGACACCGGCGTGGCGACCGACGCGGCGCCGGCGGTGCGTTCCGCCGCGCCGAGATCGGCATTGCGCTGCTTGGTCGTGGACGATGAGCCCAGGCTGCGGCAGGCGCTCGTCCGGCTCATGCAGAGCGACGGCTTCATCTGCTCGGAGGCTGGCTCCGGCGTCGAAGCCCTGCAGGTGATCGAACGCGAGCCAGGCGTGACGCTGATCCTCTCCGACATGCGGATGCCGTTCATGGACGGCGCCGAGTTGTTACGCAACGTCCGCCACCGCTATCCCGACATCGCCGTCGTGATGATTACCGCCGTCGCCGACGTCCAGGTCGCCGTCGAGTGCATTGGAATGGGCGCGATGGACTACCTCACCAAGCCGTTCGTGCTCGAAGAGGTCCGCGTCCGCGTCGCGCAGGTACTCGAAAAGCGACGGCTCATCCTCGAAAACCGCGAATACCAGCAGCACCTGGAGGATAAGGTCGGCGTTCAAGCACAGCGCCTCGAGGACCTGTTCCTGGCCAGCGTGCAGTCGCTTGCCGAGGCGTTGGAGCTGAAGGATCCGTATACGCGCGGGCACTCGGAGCGGGTAAGCCGCTACATGTTGGTCATTGCGCGCACGCTCGGCCTCGGCGGTGAGGTTACTCGCCAGATCGAGCTTGGCGGACACCTCCACGACATCGGCAAGATCGGGGTCCGGGAGACTGTGCTCAACAAGGAAGGCCCGCTCACGGCCGAGGAGTACGAGCACATCATGACGCATCCCCTGCTCGGCTGGCGCATCCTTCGTCCGCTGCTCGCCGACGCGCCGACCGCGCTCGACATCGTGCGGTCACACCATGAGCGGATGGACGGCCGCGGAGTTCCGGATCGTCTCACCGGAACCCTCATCCCGCAGGCGGCGCGCATCTGCGCGGTCGCCGATGCCTTCGATGCGATGATGAGCATCCGCTCCTATCGGACGACCATGTCGATCGAGGACGCGCTCGCCGAGCTCCGCTGCCATGCCGGAACCCAGTTCGACGCAGATGTCGTTGATGCGTTCCTCGCCGCCTTCGAGCGGGGCGAGATCGAGGCGAGTATGAGGCAGCCGTTGCTGGCCGCGGCGGAGCTAGGGTAAACCCGCAACCGGCAGCCGGCAGCGCGTAGCGCGCAGCTCAACCCACAACCCGCAACCCACAACCCGCAACAACCCGCAGCCCGCAGCCCGCAACCCGCCACGAAACATATGGGCAGGAAGGGCGTCTAATGTGGTGCCCGGTCCACGGGGTTCGCTAACTTTCCCCGGCTGTCCGGAGGGCTGCAATCGCGCGAGGGAGGATGGTGTTGAGCTATCCAGGGTTGATGGTGAGCGTGTCGGGGGTGCGAGGGCGGGTCGGCGAGGCGCTGACGCCGGAGATCGTCGCCTCGTTCGCCGCCGGCTTCGGGGCGTGGGCGGGCGCACGCGCCCGCGCGCGAGGCGTGACGCCGGCGGTCGTCGTGGGCCGCGACTCGCGCGTATCTGGCGAGCTTTTCCAGCGCGTTGTCCTGTCCGCGCTCCAGTCCGTCGGCTGCGACGTAATCGACATTGACCTGACCACGACCCCGACATGCCAGCTCGCGGTCGAGCACCACCACGCAGCGGGCGGGCTCATGATTTCGGCGAGCCACAACCCGATCGAGTGGAACGCGCTCAAGTTCATCGGTCCCAGCGGGCTCTTTCTGAGCGCGGACGAGGGGATCGATATGAGGCGGGGGATGGAGGCGGGGATTCCGCGCGCGACGTGGGACGGCCTTGGCCAGATCGTGCGTGACGACGAGGCGGTCGCGCGCCACGTTGAACAGATCATGGCGATCCCGTTTCTGGATGTCGAGGGGATTCGCAGCCGCCGCTTTCGGGTGGCGCTGGACTGCGTCCGCGGCGCCGGCGCGGTCATCCTCCCACGCCTCCTCGAGCGGCTCGGCTGCCGCCTATCTGCGATCAACCTCGAGACTGACGGCCGCTTCCCGCGCCCGCCGGAGCCGGTCGCGGAAAACCTCGGCGACCTGGAACGTCTTGTGCGTAACTCAGGGGCTGAGATCGGTCTAGCGACCGACCCCGATGTGGACCGGCTGGCGTTGGTCTCCGATGCAGGGATCGCGATCGGCGAGGATTACACGCTGGCATTGGCGACGCGCCTCGTGTTTCGGCACCGGCAAGGACCGGTCGTCGCCAACTTGTCCACCAGCCGAATCTTGGACGACGTCGCTGCGGAGGCAGGACGCCGGGTGATTCGGGCACCGGTGGGGGAGGTGAACGTCGCATTCCGCATGCGCGACGAGGGGGCGGCAATCGGTGGTGAGGGTAATGGTGGGGTTATCCTGTCCGAGCTGCATCTGGGGCGAGACGCCGCCGTAGCCGTTGCGCTCGTGCTGCAGTTGTTGTTGGAGGACGGCGTTCCGCTATCGGTCATCGTTGCGCGCTACCCACAATACAGCATCGTGAAGGACAAATTGGACCGACCAGAGGCGTCATTGGAGGCCGTCTATGCCGCCCTCAGGTCCAGCTTTTCCGGCGCGGAAGCCGACACTCAGGACGGGCTGCGCCTCACTTGGCCGGACCGGTGGTTGCACGTTCGCCCCTCGGGGACGGAGCCGATCGTGCGAGTGATCGCGGAGGCGCCGACGGAATCTGCAGCCCGGGAATTGGTGGCTCGGTCACGCGTTCCGCTCGACGCGCTCCGCGCCGAACTCGCCGTACGGTAGCGCACGCCACAAGCATTCTCATCTTTACCACTTTCCTATGTGCGGAATTGTCGGTTACGTGGGGCCGCGAGTTGCGACGCCGCTCTTAATAGAGGGACTCAAGCGCCTCGAGTATCGAGGATACGACTCGGCGGGCGTCGCGATCATGAACGGGAGGGGGATCGAAACGCGGAAAGCCGCGGGGAAGATCACCGAGCTCGAGATCGTCGTCGGTATCGACCCCGTTCAGGGCACTTGCGGCATCGCCCACACGCGGTGGGCGACTCACGGCGCACCGACGCACTGCAACGCCCACCCGCACCTTTCGTGTGACGGCGCGGTCGCAGTCGTCCACAACGGGATCATCGAGAACGCCACCGCCTTGCGGCAGGCGCTGGAGGACGCGGGACACACTTTCCGCTCCGAGACCGATACCGAGGTTCTCGCGCACCTGATCGAGGAGTTTTTCGAGGGCAACCTCGAGGAAGCCGTCATTGCCGCGCTAGGCAAGGTGGAGGGGACTTACGGGATCGCGGTGGTCTCGAGCAAGGACCGCGACAAGATCGTAGCCGCGCGCAAGGGCAGCCCGCTCCTCGTCGGCCTTGGCGAGCAGGAGTACTACGTCGCGAGCGATGTCTCGGCGATCCTTGCGCACACCCGGCAGGTCATCTACCTGGACGATGGGGACCTCGCCGTTCTCGAGCGAGACGCGTACAGAATCATCGACCTCACCGCGGCCACGCTCCACAAGACCGTGAGCCGCATCGACTGGGATCTCGACATGATCGAGCGAGGTGGATTCCAGCATTTCATGCTGAAGGAGATCTTCGAGCAGCCCCAGACGATCGAGAACACGATGCGCGGGCGGCTGCTCGACGAAGATGGAACCGCGCGCCTGGGCGGTCTCAACCTCTCGGACGAAGACCTCCTCAAGTTCGACAACATCCTGATCACCGCGTGCGGCACGAGCTGGCACTCGGCGCTGATTGCCGAGTACATGATCGAGGAGTTGGCGCGGATCCCCGTCGAGGTGGAGTACGCGTCGGAGCTCCGCTACCGTAACCCGATCATCACCGACCGGACGCTCTGCATCGTGATCTCGCAGTCCGGGGAGACCGCGGACACTCTCGCGGCGATGCGCGAGGCGCAGCGACGCGGCGCGCGCACGCTGGGGATCGTCAACGTAGTCGGCTCGACGATCGCCCGCGAGGCCGACGGGGGGATCTACATCCACGCCGGGCCGGAGATCGGCGTCGCCTCGACGAAGGCGTTCACGAGCCAGGTCGTCGCCCTCGCGCTGTTCACGCTGAAGCTCGCGCGGCTCCGGAACCTGTCGGTGGTCCGGGGCCGCGAGATCGTCGCGGCGATGCGCGCCCTCCCGGCTCAGATCCAGGAGATTCTCGACAGTGCTCCGGCGATCGAGGTGATCGCCGAGGAGTTCAAGGACGTAACGAACTTCCTCTATCTCGGTCGCGGCTTCAACTTCCCGGCGGCGCTCGAGGGCGCGCTCAAGCTCAAGGAGATCAGCTACATCCACGCCGAGGGGTATCCGGCGGCGGAGATGAAGCACGGGCCGATCGCGCTGATCGACGAGCACATGCCGGTCGTATTCATCGCACCGCACGATTCGGTGTTCGAGAAGATCGTCTCGAACGTGGCTGAAGTTAAGGCCCGTGGGGGATGCGTGATCGGCCTGACGAGCCGTGCCGAGCCGTCGCTCGTGGGACGGCTCGATTATGAGCTGAGGATTCCCGAGACGATCGACATGTTCACGCCGGTGCTCGCCTCGGTGCCGCTCCAACTGCTGGCGTACTACATCGCGGTCAAGCGGGGAGCGGACGTCGACCAGCCACGCAACCTGGCGAAGAGCGTGACGGTGGAGTAGGGCGCCGCGCGATCTGACGGTTCCCATAGAGTACACGGCGGCCTTGTCAGCGGTGGTGCGCAACCGTGCCGCGGCGGCCGCGCCTGCCTGACGACAAGCACGCCGCCATGCGTCTCCTGTTGCAGCGGGTCACACACGCCGAGGTGCGCGTGGTGGGCGCGGACGACGCACCCCGCATCACCGGGCGCATCGGCCGCGGCTTCCTGCTGCTCGTGGGCTTTACGCACGGCGACGCAGAGGATCAGCTCGCGTGGATGGCCGACAAAGTGATCGGACTCCGCCTTTTCGGCGACGCTGGCGGCAAGATGAATCTGAGCCTCGCCGAGGTGGGGGGCGCGCTCCTCGTGGTGCCGCAGTTCACATTGTACGGTGACGCACAGAAGGGACGGCGGCCGAGCTTCATCGAGGCTGCACGCCCCGAAGTAGCAATCCCGTTGTTCGAGCGATTCGTAGCCATGCTGCGCGAGCGCGGTGTGCCAACGGACACAGGCGAGTTCGGCGCGATGATGGAGGTGGAGCTCGTGAACGACGGGCCGGTGACTCTCTGGTTCGAGCGATGAGCAGCGTGCCGGTCATCCTGGCCTCTGGCTCGCCGAGGCGCCGCGATCTCCTCTGGATGATCGGGATCCGGCACGAGGTCATCGTCGCCGACATCGATGAAACGTACGTGCCTGGCGAGCCGCCACCCTGGCATGCGGAACGGCTTGCAATCGAGAAGGGCGCGGCGGTGGCGCGCCAGCACCCCCTGGCGCTGGTGATCTCCGCGGACACCATCGTGGTGATCGAAGGCGACGTGCTCGGCAAGCCGTGTGATGACGAAGATGCGGCGAGGATGCTCCGGCGGCTGTCCGGGCGGACGCACGAGGTGTGCACCGGCGTCGCGGTGACCCGAGGGGCGGCGATGGCGTCAGGCGTCGAGCTGGTCCGCGTGACGTTTCGGGCGCTCTCCGACGGAAACATTGCCGCCTACATCGCCACCGGCGAGCCGAAAGACAAGGCGGGTGCGTACGGAATTCAGGGGTATGGCGCGACGATCGTCGAGCGGATCGACGGCGACTACTTCGCTGTGATGGGGCTGGCGCTGCAGCACATGGTGCGGTTGATGCGCGACGTCGGGGTGGAGTACGACTTTCAGGGGGTACGCGCCCTCGTGTAGCGCGGTGACGGACGCGGCGAAGCTCAGCGCGCGTATCGCTCGCGCCACACCGCAACCTTCTCCAGTACCTGCTCGACGCTGATCCGCGACATGCGCCCGGCGCGGCTGGTCCGGAGGATGGGCCCGTCCCCTCCCGGGTCGTGGAACGCATCGATCACGAGATCGTGGAAGCGGCGGTACGGCCCGGTGCGACGCGGATCGGTGTAGCCAATAAGGCTGATTATTGGCCGGTCCAGCGCGACGGCCATGTGGAGCGGGCCCGTATCGAGCGAGATCACGAGCGCGGACGCGTCCAGAATACCGACCAGCGGGCGAAGGCCGCTGTCCAGCATGGAGACGGGGCGGTGGCGCGCCCGCTGCATGATCACGCGCTCGGCGGCCGCCTCACGCGGCGATCGTCCGCCGGCGAGCACCGGCTGCATGCCGTAGTCCGTGTAGAGCTCGTCACACACTGTCGCCCACCGCTCCGCGGGCCAGTCCTTCTCCGGTCTGCTGCTTCCGATGACGAGCGCGGCGAGGGGACGATCGAACCGGTGTGCGAGCGAGCGCCGCTCCTCTTGTTCGTGCGGCCATGGCCCGAGATTCCAGGTCACCGGCTCGTGAGGCACGCCGAGGTGCTCGATCAGCTCGAAGTACTCGTCCTGGATGTGAGCGGTGGGACGCGCTGGGACGCGATGTGTGGTGAACAGCCAGGACAGGTCGCGCGCGCGCGCGCGGTCGAAGCCGAGCTTCACGGGCGCGTGCGCGAAAGACGTGACCAGACCCGCCTTGAAGTACGTCTGCAACGTGAGAACCGCGTCGAACCGATGAGCAGCCAGCTCGCGCCGCACGTCGAGAAAGGCCCGGTGGCCGCGTTCGCGGTCGAAAAGGATGATGTCGTCCACGTCGGGGTGGCCACGGACGAGAGCCGCGGGACCGGGCTGCAGCACCCAGGAGATGCGGCTTTCGGGGCGGGCGCGCTTGAGCGCGGTGATGACTGGGAGGACGTGCACCGCGCCGCCGATCGCACTCATCATCACGATCCCCACGCGGTCCAGCGGAACCGATGGGCGCGTCACGGGGCCGCCGTCGGGAAGCGCATGGCCAGCAAGATAGCGGGCGACGGCACGCGCTGGTACGTTGGTCGCACGGACTGGAGCTCGCGTCTCCAACCTTGAGCGAGGGAGGGGCGGCAGCGTTCGTGAGCATCGGCAAGCGACTCGAGCGAGGCTGGAAGAAGGGCTGGTTGCGCGTGCTTGCTCGCTTCAGCCCCTCCCCGGCGCGCGGCGGCCCGCCGGATTGGTCCCGGCGCCGGTGGCGGGTGCTCTACGTGCGTCACGATCGGATCGGTGACATGATCCTCGCGACGGGGCTCATCCGGGCGATCGCGACATCGCACCGGACGATCGAGCTGGACGTGCTCGCGTCCCCTACGAACGCGCCGATCCTCGAGGGGAATCCGTACGTCGGGCGCGTGCTTGTCTTCCACAAAAAGCGTCGCCGGAGCTGGCGGCCGCTCCTACGCGAGATGCGGAGTGCGCGCTACGACGTGGTGATCGACGGAATGGTGCTTACGCCGTCTCTCACAACGCTGCTTCTCATGCTCGCGACGGGGGCCCCGTACCGGATCGGCGTCGGCGGCCGCACGAACGACTTCGTCTACACGCTCCCCGTGCGCCCGGCCCCCTCCGACGCTCACATGGTTGAGCATTCGGCGGTGACGGCGGTGCCGTTCGGGGTGAACCCGGCCGCGACCGACTGGCGACCGGAGCTGTTCGTCAGCGACGCCGAGCGAGAACGTGCGAGCTCGGCGTGGCATCGAGCCGGCGGTGCTGGCGCGACGCGGTTGCTTGTCAACATCACTTCGGCGCAGCCGCGCAACCGTTGGCCTGACGAGAGCTTCGTCGCCGTCCTGCAGCGGCTCCGCGCGCGCGCGCCCGGCGCCGCCGTCGCGGTGATCGGTTCACCGGGCGAGGCGGATGCGGTTCACCGCGTCGCCGCCGAAGGGAAGGCCGAGGCGGTGGCTGGGACTACGCTTCGCGAGGCGGTCGCACTCGTGGCGACAGCGCACGTCATCCTGACACCAGACACGAGCATCGCGCACATGGCCGCCGCGCTCGGGAAGCCCGCGGTGGTGATGACGCTTTCGCGCGCGCGCCAGTTCGTCCCGTACCGTGCCGCTGGTCGAGTCCTGATCGCCGAAGGCGACACGGTCGCATCGCTCGACCCGGAGGGAGTAGCGCTCGCGCTCGACGAGGTGCTAGCCGGCCTGCGCGCCTAGCGCAGCGTGTCCGCCGCGGCCAGTATGTCGTCCGCGGCGATGCCCGCGGGCGACGGGCGCGCCAACACGCGAGATGGCCCCGGGCCCTGCGGGAAGGTGCGCTGCGGTTCACCGGGTGCGAAGAGCCCGACGCATGGGACGCCTAACGCGGCTGCCACATGCAGCGGGCCAGAGTCGTGGCCGATGAACAGCCGTGCAAGGGAAAGCGCCGCAGCCATCTCAGCCAGTGATCCCTCGAGCAGCCGGTCGCCATAGAGCCAACCGTCGCGCTCCCGCCCCCTCCCCCCCCCCGCTACCGCGCGCAGCTCGGCGAGCTCGGCCCCGCTTCCGATCCATAGAGGGACCCAACCGCGTGCGGCGAGCGTGTCGGCAACGGCGATCCATTCCCGCACGTCGACACACCGATTCCGCTTGCTCGCGAAGGCGTGCAGTGCCGCGATGGGGCCGTCCGGGACTGCGGCGAGCAGCCGTGCGCGCCGCGGCGCGAGCGAGGCGGCGTCCAGCCGGTACCGGAGCGCGGGAGGCGCGGCCGCGAGTGGCTCGAGGAGCCGCGCCAACTCTCGCAGCACCGGCCTTCGTCTGTCCGCCGGAGGGAGCGCGAGCGTGAGGAAGGGGCGATTGCGCCGGCGCTCCAGTCCAAGTCGCGTCAACGCGCCAGTCATCGCGACGGCGGCGGCCGTTCGCCAGGGTGCGAAGGCCAGGACCGCGAGGTCGAATCGGCGCTGGCGGAGCGCCCGGACGGCGCGCAGGAACGGGCGCAACTTCCCCTTGCCGCGACCGGGGGAACGGTCCCAAAAGGGGTCGGATGCGATGACTGTGTCGACGCCAGGAACGAGTCGCGCGATGTCCTCCGTGTACGTCTTGCACCACAACGTCAGCTCGGCGCCTGGAAACCGCTCCCTGAGCGGCGGCGCGAGCGACGACGCGAAAACGAGGTCTCCTAGGTTATCGAGGCACACCAGGAGCACGCGCCCGCCGCCGCGCTCGAGTGCGCCAAGCTCGAGCGTCGTCGTCATCCGTATGCTAGGCAGGAGGGGCAGGCGTTTTGCCGGGCGCGACGAAGGCGCATAACTTTCCCAACCATGTGCGCGAGCGACTGGAGAGCGGGCGGGACGTCCGCCGCCGCGAAAAACCGGCGGACGCGGAAAGCTAAGTGCGTGCGACGGTGCGCCACAGCCGCGCGGCGTGCCGCGCGAGGGCCCGTTGGCTGATCTGGCGCCGCGCCGCGTGCTGGTCGTCCAGCTTCGCCGGCTGGGCGATGTAGTGCTCTCGGCCGGACTCCTCGAGGACTTGCGAGTCGCACTCCCTCATGCCGCGCTCGATCTACTCGTCGGCGTGGCCGCGGCGCCGCTTCTCGAGCATCATCCGCTCGTCGATACGCGCATCGTCTACGACCCGCGTTATCCGGCGCGCATGGCGCGGCTGGTGCGGTCGCGTCGCTACGATTGGGTGATAGACGTGCAGTCGAATCCGCGAACCGCGATGCTCACGCGCGCCTCCGGCGCGCCGGTGCGAGCGGGGTGGGACATCGGGTTCTGGGCATGGGCTTACACGCACACGCTTCCGCGCGCCGGACGGCCCGTCGAATACGTCCTCCGCGAGCGGCAGCGGTTACTCGAGATGCTCGACGTCCCCGTCGGGCCGCCGCGCACGAGGCTTGTCGTGACGGTTGCGGAGCTCGAGCGAGCGGACTCCGAGTTGGAAGCCGGTGGTGCGCCCGCCGGGATGCCGCGAGCCGCGCTGTCACTCTCCGCGACTACGCGGGTCCGCGAGTGGCCCGTCGAACAGTTCGCAGGGCTGGCGACGATGCTGCTAGCCGACGGCGTCGTGCCCGTCGCGCTCCAGAACCCGGGCGACGGCGACAGGGTAGCGAGGCTGCGTGCGCTCGAGCCGCGCGTCGTCGCAGTCCAGACGCATCATCTGCGGCACATGCTCGCGACAATTGCCAGATGCGGGGTGCTGGTGAGCGCTGACAGCGGACCGGCGCACATGGCGACGGCGCTCGGGGTGCCGCGAGTGACAATCTTCGGCCCGACGAACCCCGCGGCATGGAGCCCCGGCACGGCGACCACTCGGGCGGTCCGCGCGCCGGGGAGCGTGGTGATGACGACCAAGCAATGGGCCCGAGCGTCCGAAGACCACGCGGGGATCACCGGAGTCACAGTGGCAACGGTCCTCGACCAGGTTCGCGACCTGCTGCAGCTCGATCCCTCGACCGTTCCCGCGTTACCAGGAGCATGACATGAGCGATTCGATCGGCCACCTCATCGCGCGCCTCGCGCAGACGAACGTCGAGCTGTGGCACGAGGAGGACAACGCCCGTGTGGACGACGACCATGCGGTCGCACGCGCGAAGCGAACGATCGACAAGCTCAACCAGCAGCGCAACGACCTGATCGAGCGCATCGATGACTCGGTGATGCGCATGGCCCGCGACGCGCAGACGCGGCGTGGCAATGGCTGAGACGGTAGGGTGGCTAGCGGACAAGCTCAGCATCATGGAGCTCAAGATCTACCACATGCGCGAGCAGGCGGCTCGCGAGGACGCGACGGCGGAATTCCGTGCCAGGTGCGGTGAGCGCCTGGGCGTGCTGGCGATGCAGCGCGACGATCTGGCCGCGGAGCTCGGGGCGCTCCTCGCCGCTATCGCCGACGGGCGGGTGGTGCCGAAGGTCTACCGGCAGTTCAAGATGTACAACGACCCGCAGTACCGGAGCGGCGCTTCGACGACGGATTCACCCGCGTGATCGCTGCCCCGCCGCACCCGCTCACCGTCTTGCACATCGACACGGAGCGCGGGTGGCGCGGTGGGGAGCGCCAGGCGCTCTGGTTGGCGGAGGGGCTGGTGGCGCGCGGCCATCGCTCCCTCATCGCCGCGCGCCCCGCCGAGCCGCTCGCGGTGCGCGCCGCGGAGCTCGGTCTGACCGTGATCCCGTGCGAGCCGTGGGCAGAGCTGGATCTGATCGCGGCGGCGCGGCTACGGCGAGTAGTCCAGCGCGAGCGAGTCGACATCGTCCATGCTCACACCGGGCACGCGGCGGCGATCGGTGGGCTCGCGAAGTGGGGGACCTCCGCCAAACTGGTCCTCACGCGGCGCGTGGACTTCCCGCTCAAGTCCAATGCCGGTACGCGCTGGAAGTATCGTCAGGCAAGCGGGATCATCGCTGTCTCGCGCGCTGTCGCCGGCGTGCTGGTGAGTAGCGGCATCGCGCGCGATCGGATTCACGTCGTTCCGAGCGGCGTCGATCTCACGCGGCGTCTCGAGCCCGCGCCGCCATCCGCTCTGCGCGCACTCGGGGTTCCGGCCGGTGCCCCGCTGGTGGTGCAGGTGGCCGCGCTCGTAGACCACAAGGATCCGATCACCTTCGTGAGGGCAATCGCCGCCGCCCGGCGTGAAGTCCCCGGGCTGCAGGCGCTCATGGTCGGGGAGGGGCCGCTGCGTCCAGTGATCCAAGACACGATCGCCGCGCTGGGCCTCGCGGGCGCCGTTCATCTCGCCGGGTACCGCTTCGACACGCTGGGCCTGCTCGCCCTGGCCGACGTCGTGACACTCAGCTCGCGCGAGGAGGGTCTCGGCACGTCGCTCATCGATGCTCTTTTCCTCGGCAAGCCGGCCGCCGCGACAGCCGCCGGCGGAATTCCGGAGGTTGTCGTCGACGGCATCTCGGGGCTCCTCGTACCCCCGGGGGATCATGCCGCGCTGGGCGCGGCGATCGCCCGCCTAGTCACCGACCGCCCGCTCGGCACGCGCCTCGCGGCGGGCGCGCGCGTCCGAGCGCAAGAGTTCTCGGTGGAGCGGACGGTGGACCGGACGATCGAGGTGTATAGGAAAGTACTGAGTAGTGAGTAATGAGAAATGAGCTCACTATACGCGCTTTGCCGATCTCTGGGCGGCCTTCTTCGCTGTGAAAAAGGCGTAGACTGCGACATGGGTTATGACGGAACGGCGCTAGGGGTACGTCTGTGACGTCGTTAAGCGGTCAACGGCGTTGGCGGTGCCAGGTGGCGACTGATGCCAAACCTTGCGGGGCGGGTCAGAAGGAGTGCGCCCCACATTCGCCGCGACGGTGTGGTGGCGTTGACGCCGCTGGCCATTTAACGACGTCACAGACGTACCCCTAACGCCGTTCTGTCATAACCCATGTCGCCGTGAACGCCGTTGAGGAGACCAACGTCGCCGGCTGAGCTGAGCATCAGCAGGCAGGATGTGCGCTAAGTACTGAGCTGAGTGCTGAGTGTGCTGAGCGCTGAGTGTTGGGACAGAAACTCCTTTTCGCGTCTCGCGTAGTCCAAGCAGACCCCCCGTTTTTCGTCATACGTCATGGCGCCCCCATGTTCAATCTGAAGCTGGCCTTCCGGACGCTGTTCAAGACGCCCTTCGTAACGGTCGTCGCCGCCCTGTCCCTGGCGCTCGGCATCGGGACCAATACCGCGATATTCTCGCTCTTCGACCAGATACTCCGGCGCCCGTTGCCGGTGCACGAGCCGGAGCGGCTGGTCAACCTAAGCGCGCCAGGACCGAAGCCGGGCTCGACGTCATGTAACCAGGCGGGAAGCTGCGAGGACGTCTTCAGCTACGCGATGTTCCGCGACCTGGAGCGAGCGCGGACCCAATTCAGCGGAATTGCGGCCCACGTCGAGTTCGGCGCCAACGTCCGCTACGGCAAGCAGACGGTCAACGCAACCGGGATGCTCGTGTCGGGGTCGTACTTCGCACTGCTCGGTGTGCGCCCCGCGTTCGGCCGGCTGCTCGCGCCCGCTGACGACCAAACTGTCGGCGGCCATTACGTCGCCGTACTGGGCTACAGCTTCTGGCAGAACCAGCTCGGCGGCAATCCGGCCGTGGTTGGCGAAACGATCGTCATCAACGGGCAGCAAATGACGGTCCTCGGCGTGGCACCCCAGGGTTTCGACGGCACCACGCTCGGACTGCGGCCGTCCGTCTACGTGCCCCTCTCGATGCGCGGCATCATGAGCCAGGGTTTCACCGGCTTCGACAACCGCGCCGACTATTGGGCGTACGTATTCGCGCGCCTCAAGCCGGGTGTCTCCCTGGAGCAGGCGGACCCGGCGATCAATGGGATATACCGGCAGATCCTCAACGACGTCGAAGCGCCCCTTCAAGAGGGTATGAGCGACCAGACGATGGCGCGGTTCGGCGCGAAGCAGATCGGGCTCACGGATG
The DNA here is from genome assembly GCA_030860435.1 of Gemmatimonadota bacterium. GTDB lineage: Bacteria > Gemmatimonadota > Gemmatimonadetes > Gemmatimonadales > Gemmatimonadaceae. The sequence goes on from JALZIF010000011.1 coordinate 35,816, forward strand.
GGCGGCGAGGTCAGAGCTCGATGCATAGCGAGGCCAGCACGCCACTCATCCTGCTGTTCACGCTGACGGGCATAGTGTTGCTCATCGCGTGCGCCAACATCGCGAACCTGCTGCTGGCGCGCGCCGCGAGTCGCTCGATGGAGATGGCCGTAAGACTCTCGCTCGGCGCCACGCGACGCCAGGTACTCGCGCAGCTACTCACCGAGTCTGTGCTGCTCGCCGTGCTGGGTGGCGTCGCGAGCTTGGTCTTCGCTCACTGGACGCTGGCGTTCATCACGTCGCTTCTGCCCAGCGAGGCCACCACATCGATGCAGTTCGGCCTGCGTTGGTCCGCGGTGGTATTCGCGTTCGCCCTGGCGGTCGTCACGGGGCTGCTGTTCGGACTGTTCCCCGCGCTCCACAGCACGCGCCCCGATCTCGTCACGGCGCTGCGGAACAATTCCGGGAAGCTTTCCGGGAGCCGTGGCGCGGCGCGGTTCCGGACATCGCTCGTCACCGCGCAGATCGCGCTCTCTATGGCGCTTCTCACATCAGCGGGTCTGTTCATCAAGAGCCTCCGGAACGTGAGCCGGGTCGATCTCGGGCTGAACGTGGAGAACGTCGTCACGTTTCGCATCGTGCCCATCCGTAATGGGTATGACTCGACGCGGAGCAAGGCGCTCTTCGAGCGTGTGGAAGAGGAACTCTCTGCTCTCCCCGGAGTGTCCGGGGTGACCGCGGCGACCGTTCCCTTGCTCGCCGGGAGCAATTGGGGAAACAACGTCTCGGTCGAGGGATTCAGGCAGGATGCCGATACCGATGCCGGGGCTAGTTTCAACCTTGTCGGCACGGAGTACTTCCGGACCCTCGGGATAGAGCTTCTCGCCGGCCGGGAATTTACGCGGTCGGACGCGCTTGGATCACCGATGGTCTCGATAGTGAACGAGGAATTCACACGGAAGTTCGGTCTTGGCCGCGACGCCGTCGGCAAGCGCATGGCCATCGGGCGGACCGATACGCTCAACCTCGAGATCGTGGGTGTGGTTCGAAACGCGAAATACAGCCAAGTGAAGGACTCGGTTCCGCCGCTCTTCTTTCAGCCGTACCGCCAGCGCGGCAACGTCGGGGGGATAAGCTTCTTTGCCCGCACCGCGGGCGACCCCCTGCAGTTACTGCGATCGATCCCGCCACTAGTCGCCCGGCTGGACGCCGATCTTCCGGTGGAAGATCTCAAGACCATGCCGCAACAGGTGCGGGAGAACATCTTTCTCGATCGCATGATCAGCATTCTCTCCGTGTCCTTCGCCGCGGTGGCCACGCTCCTCGCGTCGATCGGTCTGTACGGCGTGCTGGCGTATTCCGTGGCCCAGCGGACGCGGGAGATCGGGGTGCGCATGGCGCTAGGCGCTAACGCGGGCAAGGTGCGCGCGATGGTGCTGCGTCACGTCGCGATCATGACGCTCATCGGCGGTGTGGTTGGGATGGTGGGTGCAGTCGCCTTTGGACGAGGCGCGCGGTCGCTGCTGTTCGGGCTGGAGGGACACGATCCCGCCGTGATGGTAGCCGCGCTCGCGGTGTTGGCGCTGGTGGCGTTCGGGGCGGGCTACGTGCCGGCGCTGAGGGCGTCGAAGATCGCTCCGATGGAGGCACTGCGCTACGAATAGACGCTCAACACCCAACGCTCAACACTCTACGCGTACCGCGTGCGCCACACCTCGACCTTTTCCACCACATCCCGTACGTGGATCCGAGGCATCCGGTCGACACGGTGCTCCGTGCTGATTGGGTAGTCCTCACCCGGGTTACCGTATGCATCGACCAGGAGGTCACCGAAGCGGCGATACGGGCCGACGCGTTTGGGATTGTTGTAACCCATCAGAGCAATCACTGGCCGGTCCAGTGCGACGCCGGCGTGGAGCGGGCCGGTGTCGAGCGAGATCACGAGCGCTGATGCGTCGATCAACGCCACGAGATGGCGCAGCGAAACGCCGAGCGTCGAGAGTGGGGCGTGGCGGGCGCGATCGGTGATTGTTCGCTCCGTCGCCAGCTCCCGCGGCGAGCGGCCGCCAGCGAGGACCGGCTGCAGCCCGAAGCTCTCGTGCAGGGTGTCGGCCAGCTCGGCCCAGCGTTCGGGGAGCCATTCCTTCTGCGGGTGCGTCGCGCCGACGACCAGAGTCGCCAGGGGTCGCGCGGCACGCTCGAGGAGATCACGGAGCCAGGCCTGCGCGTCATGCTCGTCGGGGCGGGGCCCGAGGCGCCACTCGACCGGCGCCGGCTGCACGCCAAGATAGTAGAGGAACTCTAGGTACTGGTCCTGGACGTGTTGTGGCTCGTGAGGCGGGATCTTGTGCGTCGTCACGAGCCAATTCAGGTCGCGCGCACGAGCGCGGTCAAACCCGAGCTTCACGGGGGCCCGCGTGAGCGACGTCACGACCCCCGCCTTGAAGTACACCTGCAGGGCGAGCACCGCGTCGAACGGCCGGCGCGCCAGCTCGGCGCGTAGATCGCGGAGCGCGCGCCATCCGCCCCGCTTGTCGAACTGAACGATCTCGTCGACGCACGGATGTCCCCGAACGAGCGACGCGGGACCGGGGGCCAGCACCCAGGAAATGTGGCTATCGGGACGGGCGCGCTTGATCGCGGTGACGACGGGGAGGACGTGAACCGCGTCGCCGATAGCGCTCATCATCACGATCCCGACGCGGTCGAGCCTGACCTCGCTCACGCCTCGTCCAGGTGGGCGGCTACGGCCCCGGCGAGCCAGAGTAGGTCGCCCTCGTCGATCGCGGCCCCCCGACCGTCGCGCCACTTGCGCGCCGATCGCCCGAGGCGGCGGAGATTGCGGTCGGTCACCCGGTGGGCGCCCGGGTCGTCGAACCAGACGCGGTCCACGTCCAACAGCCATGCCACTAGCTCCTCGTTCTCGTCGCGGGCGAGCAGGATGTTCTTCACGTTCAGGTCCGGGTGACGGACCCCGGTCTCCGTGAGCCGTGCCACTAGCAGCGCGACGGCCTCGAGCGCCTCGCGCTTCCCGGCGTCGCCTGGACCGTCGGTGAGGAGGGCGCCCAGGTCGCGGCCACCTGGAACCTCGCGCGTCGCGACGTCGGCGCGGCGAAGGAGCATTCCGGCCGGGTACGTCGCGTACGCAATGACGTCTGGCGTCGGGATGCCGCAACGCGTGAGGCGGAGCGACACGTTCAGCTCGCGCGGTGCCCGAGTCGGGACGAGGAAGCGCTCACCGGTCAGCGGCGCGAGAAGGCCGCCGTGGCGCGAGCGGCGAATCACCGCGCGCGTCTCCCCATCGGGCAGTGGGACCGCGAACGCGACGCCGCGCCCAGCGATCGGGCGGCCCTGCGCATGGTGCGCGGCGTACTCGTAGAGGCTCCCCTCGCGCATTGCGTCGCGGATGCTTCCGGCCAACGGCGCGAGCGCGACGATCTCGGAGCCTCCTAGCGCGAAGTGCGCGTAACCGGCCGGGGCGCGGTTCCCGGCGGCCGTCACTCTCCCACGCGATAGACGGTCCGCAACGCACTCCCCCCCTTCAGCTCGAGCGGGGGGCACTCCATCAGCGTGGTCGGCTCGCGTAGCGCCTGCGCGACCTCCTCGGTGATCAGGATCTGCCCCCCTGCGGCGCACTCGCACAGCCGGTTGGCGGTGTTGACGGCATCGCCGATGACGGTGAACTCGAGTCGCCGCTCCGATCCGATGTTGCCGGCAAATACGTCCCCTCGGTCCACGCCGATCCCGATCTGCAGCTCCGGTCGTCCCTCGCGCCGCCACTTCTCGTTCAGCTCCGCAAGCTCGCGCTGCATGTCACGCGCGGCGCGGACCGCGCGGTCCGTATCGTCCGGCGCGGTGAGTGGCGCACCCCACTGCGCCATCACTCCGTCGCCGATGAACTTGTCGAGCACACCGCCGTGGCGGAACACGCACTCCACCATTGCTCCGAGGTACTCGCTGAGCAGCTCCGCCGTATCGTCCGGCGGCATCGCCGCCGAGAGAGCCGTGAACCCGCGGAGGTCGGTGAAGACGACTGTCACGGTCTTCCGCTCTCCCCCCAACCGGACCGCTCCCGGCGTCTGCGCGATGCGCGCCGCCAGCGCCGGGGCGAAGTAACGTTCGAAATTCGAACGAACTAGCGCCTCGCGCCGGATCCGTTCGGCGAACGCCCCATTCTCGATTGCGATCGCAGCGATCCCGGAGAACGCGACGAGAAAGTCGAGATCCTCATCGGTGAAACGGTGCGTCGTCGTCAGGTTGTCCACGTAGAGGACGCCGAGCACGCGATCCTCGCTACCAACGAGCGGCGCGCACATCGCCGAGCGCACCTTCTGGGCGAGGATCGAGTGGCCGCCGAAGCGCGCATCTTCGGGAGCGTTGTCGGACAGAATCGCCACCCGGTCCTCCACCACCGTGCGGGCGATCGAGCGCGGGACCGCTCGGCCGGCGTCGGTGCCCCACCGGTCCCGCGAGACCTTGGGCACGAGCACCCCCGAGTCGTCGGCCAGCATGAGCGCGACGCGGTCCACGTCCATCACCTGGAATACGACATCGCCGATGCGGTCGAGGAGGGAATCGGTGTGCGCCGCCCGGCCTAGCTCGCGCGAGACGTCGAGCAGGAGCGCGAGCTTGCGGCTGTTGAGGTCCGGCTCGCCTTCGCCGGCCAACGCCACAGGCGTCTCTGTCGCATCGCGTGCGAGCGTGGTCGCGCCGGGCCGCCGGTCACCGATGCGGAGCTGCCGCACGATCGTCGCGATGCTGGTGGGGGTCGCATCACGATCCGGGGTGGGGTCGTTCCGGGCACTGATCGCCTCAGCAGTCAAGCGGAAGGAGAGGGCCCCAAACGTTATCACGTCTCCGGGACGCACGGTGGCGCTGGTGACGCGGTCTCCGTTGACGTACGTGCCGTTGACCGAGCCCAGGTCGCGCACGACGACTTCGTCGCCCTCGCACCGGACGTCCGCGTGACGGCGCGAGACAGTCGGGTCGACGATCGGAATATCGGTGCCGAGCGCACGTCCGACGACGAGCGTCGTCCCTTCACGCAGCTCGAACGAGTGGCCGCCGTGCGTGCCGGTCAGTTTCACGGGCATGAGAAAAAGATAATCATCGCCGCACCTGCCCTATCGCGGTCAGGATCGCTCGTGCTTTGCTCTCAGTCTCCTCCCATTCCCGCTCGCCAACGGAGTCCGCTACTATCCCGGCCCCCGCCTGAACGGACGCCACTCCGCCGGCGATGACACAGGTGCGGATGGTGATCGCCAGGTCCATCCTGGCACCCCCCGCCGCGATGTAACCGACCGCGCCCGCGTACGGTCCTCGCCCTTCCGGCTCCAGCTCGTCGATGATCTCCATTGCCCGGACCTTGGGAGCCCCCGTCATCGTCCCGGCGGGGAACGTGGCCGCGAATACGTCGAGCGCGGTGGCACCGGGATGAAGCGTTCCGTCAACCTGACTCACCAGGTGGAGCACGTGGCTATACCGCTCGACCGTCATGAAGTCGCTTACCTCGACCGTTCCGAAGCGCGCGATGCGCCCAACGTCGTTCCGCCCGAGGTCGACGAGCATCACGTGCTCGGCGCGCTCTTTCTCGTCGGCGAGGAGCTCGGCGCCGAGCGCCGCGTCCTCTTCCTGCGTCTGCCCTCGTTTGCGTGTCCCGGCGATCGGCCGCACCGTTACGCGGCCGTTGGCCATGCGCACCAACAGCTCGGGCGAGCTCCCCACGAGCTCCACTCCGTCGAGGGCGAGGTGGTACATGTATGGTGATGGGTTGAGAGCTCGCAGCGCGCGGTACAACGCGCTCGGATCGAAGTCGAGTGGAACCTCGATCCGCCGCGCGAGCAACACCTGGAAGCAGTCACCCGCCACGATGTACTCGCGGATCCGCTCCACGTCGCGGAGAAAGCGCTGGCGGGGGTATCGGGACACCCCCGCCGCCGGGACGGCCGCCGGTTCGAGGTCGAGCGGAGGGAGCGCGAGCGACCGGTCGCGGAAACGAGCGATAAGCCCGCCAATCTCCTGTTCCGCCACCTCATACGCGCTGCGGAGCATGCTGGCATCAGCATCGGCACGGATCGGGACCCCGACGACCACACGTGCCTGGGCACGCAAGTTGTCCACGATGACGAGCGCGCGAGTGAAGACGAACAGGGCGTCCGGTACCTCGAACGCGCGCGGCGGTGCGTCCGGAAGTCGCTCGATGAGCCGCACTACGTCGTACCCGAAGTAGCCCACCGCCCCCGTCCAGAACGCGCCGAGCTCGGGGACGTTGGCCGGGGTGAACTCGGCGATCTTGGCGTAAAGATCGGCTAGTGGGTCTGTCGGCCGCCGGGCCCCGTGCCAACCACGCTCGGCGGTCCACTCGTCCACAAGTCCGTCCGCGAGGCGCCATGCGGAGCGCGGCTCGGTGCCGAGAAAGGTGTAGCGCGCCCACGTCTCACCGCTCGCGGGGGCGGACTCGAGGAGAAAGGAAAACGGTTCCCGCCTGAGCTTGTGAAAAGCAGAGACGGGAGTGTCGGCGTCGAGGAGGCAGTCGCGCCATACGGGAACGATGCGGGGGCGCTCGGAAGGCACGCGCGCGAGCGCCACGAAGCGGTCGAAGCTCACCGGCGTCAGCTCACTCGCGGTGGTCACTCGACCGTTGCGTGTTGGTACGGTCGCTTGTCCGTCCCCGGGCGCCGCGCGAGATTGCGAATCATGATGCGTTTCCTCGCGGTGCTCCCGCCCGCTGTGTGGATCACGCTCGCGGCCACGTCGTGCACCGTTGGAGTCTGGACTCTCGGGACGTCCGCCGCGGCCGCGCAGGGATGGAACGATCTCCGCACGCGCGAGCTCGTCAGGCGAGCGACTGAGCGGCGCGCCATCCAACTTGCCGATACGGCGCTGCGCGACTACCGCGCCACCGCACGCGGGTACGTCGCTTTCCTCGCGCAGTTCGCCGGCGAGGCTGGGGAGTTCACGGAGCCGCCACAGATCGTCAAGGCGGACGAGCTGGCGCTGGAAGTGTACTGGCGCGCCCCGAACCTCAGCAAGCAGCGCATCGTCGGGCGGCGCGATTCGCTCCTGCTCCCCACCGACATTCAGTACCACCGGGACCACCTCGGCATCGTACAGAACAACTTCCCCGCCACGATCCGCATCGGCGAAGGGGACGAGGTCTCGGACGTGCCGCACCCGCTCTCGCCCGCGGGCCTCGACCAGTACGACTTCACGATCAGCGACTCGCTCAGCATTCGCCTCCCCGACCGCGCGATCGAGGTCTACGAGATCCGGGTTCGCCCGAAGGACGACACTCAGCCACGCATCATCGGCGCCATCTACCTCGACCGGGCGTCGGGAGACGTAGTCCGGATGGCGTTCAACTTCACCCGGGCGGCGTTTCTCGACAAACAGCTGGAGGACCTCTCGATCGTCCTCGAGAACGCCCTCGTCGGCGGCCGTTTCTGGCTCCCGCGACGCCAGGAGGTCGAGATCCGCCGCGCGGCAACGTGGCTCGATTATCCGGTCCGCGGGATCATTCGCGGACGGTGGGAGATCCACGGCTACGAGGTGAACGTCGGGCTCGACCCGCGTCTCTTCGCGGGTCCGGAGATCGTCTTCGCGCCGCGGCGAGTCTTGGAGCAGCATCGGTGGGAGGGTCGCATACTCGACTCTCTACCCCCTGATGTTCGCGCGGTCACGGCCGACGAAGTTCGCCGCGTGCAGGAGGAGGCGCGCGAGCTCGTGCGCGCGCAGGCGCTCGCCGGCTCGACCGGCAGCTCCCTCTCAGCGCGCCGCATCTCCGATTTCGTTCGCGTGAATCGTGTCGAAGGGCTGGCTGTCGGGGCGGGCGTCGTGCGACGCTTCGGCTCCGGGGTGAGCGTTGGGGCGAGCGGACGGTGGGGATTCGATGACGAGGAGGCGAAGGGACGCGTCGATCTCACGCTGCGCCGCGCCTCGGGTATTGGGGCGTCGCTCTACGCTGAGCGGGGTTACCGGGACGCGGGGGACGTGACGGAGACGTCGCTCGTTCGGAACAGCATAGCGGCGCAGGAGTTCGGGAGCGACTACACCCAGCCGTACGACGTGCGGGCGGCGGGCCTGAGCGTCGCGCTCGGACGCCGTCTGGGGTTCCGCTGGAGAGTCGAGGGAACTTACGAGCGGCAGAGCCAGCTCGAGGTGAACGCCCGTCCGTGGAACGGTAGTTACGCGCCGACCATCGGCGCCTGGCCGATCGACGTTCGCCGGCTCTCGCTCTGGCTCGACCGCCCCACCGCGCTTGCCCCGTACGGACTCGAGCTCCGGGTCGCGGGAGAGCTGCGCGGCGCCCTTCTCCGTGAGCGCGATACGGCGCTCGCGGGGCTCCGGCCGAAGCTAGCGCGGGGCTTCCTGACGGCGCGGGCGGAGCGACCCGTCGGTCCCCATCGTCTAGTCCTCGAATCCACCATCGCAGGGGTCGTGGCGGAGCGAGACCCTCCCCCGCAATCGCTCGTCTACCTCGGGGGGCCGGTCTCCGGGCCGGGATACGACTACCACGCCTTCGCGGCCGAACTAGGCGCGACCCAGCGAATCGAGTGGCGGGCGCCCGTTCCATTCGTCTCTATACCCATAGGACGCTACGGCCGCGCGCCGGCGGCGGCCACGATCGCCGCATTCGGGCACGGAGTGTACGTGAGCCGGGTTGCGCCGGCGGGGGCCGCGCGCCGCAAGGACGGGCGGGTGGGTGGCGCGGGCTGGTATCCGTCGGTTGGAGTCGGGGCGCTGTTCTTCTTCGATGTGCTGCGCCTCGATGTCGCGCGCGGCCTACGGGGCGGGCGGTGGACCTTCTCCCTCGACGTCGCGCGTGAGTTCTGGCCAATCCTGTGACGCAACCGAACGTTCACGCCGCGTGATTTACGCGTGTCGTGCGTCGCACTCGGACGAGAGAGTACCGCATGACCCTGTTTCCGACCCGGATGGCCCATAACCGCGTGAGGGACGACTGGCTTCTCCCCAGCCTCGCCGCGCTGCTTCCTGCGGAGGAGCTGGCGCGTCTGGAGGTGCTCGCGCCCGAGAGCTACTGGGAAGCGGCGGTCGGCGGTGGACAGGTGAGCGACGAGGAGCTTGTCGTGGCGTTGGCGGAGCGGTTCCGCATGCGCATCGCGAACTTCGATATCCCAACATCGGACCACGCGCGCGAGCTCATTCCAGAATCGCTCGCTCGGAAGCACCGCATCGTCCCGCTCGCGGCCACCGATGCCGTGCTCGAGATCGCGTCCGCCAACCCGAACGACTTCGATGCCGAGCGCGCGCTCGCGTTCGCGACCGGGCGGAAGGTGCAAGTGCTCCTGGCGCCCCCGTCGCGCATCGCGGAGCGCATCGACGAGTTGTACCGCCCGGAGAACGTCGTAGAGCGGATCCTGCAGGGGGTCAGCGACTCGTATGATGTTCAGGAGCTCACCGACCCGACCGACGCCACGACGAATCTTGACATCACTGTCGACGGTGCGTCCGAGCGGCCGATCATGCGCTTGGTGGATGTCATTCTCGCCGAGGGGATCACCTCTCGCGCCAGCGACATACACATAGCGGCTGAGGAGCAGGAGATCGCGGTCCACTACCGCATTGACGGCGTGCTGCGGCAGGTGATGACGTTACCCCGCGCCGTAGGCGTACCGCTCGTGTCGCGCATGAAGATCATGTCCGGCCTCGACATCGCCGACCGTCTCCGCCCACAGGACGGGCGCGCCCGCGTCGCGGTCAACGGCGTTCCGGTCGACCTCCGCGTCTCGACCCTTCCGGCGGCGCACGGCGAGAAAGTGGTCATCCGCATCCTCGACCAGCGCTCGATGGTGCTAGAGCTGGACCGCATGGGTCTTCATCCCGAGGAGCTGGTCCGGCTAAACACGCTCCTCGGGTTGCGCGAAGGATTCGTACTTGTCACCGGTCCGACGGGCTCTGGAAAAACCACGACCCTCTACGCGGGGCTACGCCGGGTGCAGGAGCGGCACGTGAACATCATCACGGTCGAGGACCCGGTAGAGTACAGGATACCGGGGATCGCGCAGGTACAAACGCACGAAAAGGCGGGGCTCACCTTCGCCGTGGCGCTACGCTCAATCATGCGGCAAGACCCGGACGTCGTTCTCGTGGGCGAGATCCGCGACCGGGAGACGGCGGGGATTGCGGTGCAGGCCGCGCTCACCGGGCACCTCGTCCTCTCGACGCTGCACACGATCGATGCGGCGAGCTCGATCACCCGACTCACCGACATCGGTGTCGACAGCTACAAGATTGCCGCTGCCCTCAAGGGTATCGTGGCGCAGCGCTTGGTCCGACGCCTCTGTCCGCATTGCAAGGAGCGGAGCACGGACCCCGTGCACGAGCGCGTCCGTCGGTGGATTCCGGCCGAGGCGGCGGTTCACCGTGCCGTCGGCTGCCAGGAGTGCGGCGCCACCGGGTACCGCGGCCGCGTCGCGGTCGTGGAGATCCTTACCGTCACGCGCGAGGTGGAGCGGCGGATCGCGGGGAACGAGCCTACCGGCCGGATCGCCGAGGCGGCGCGGGCGGGAGGGATGCGAACGTTGTGGGAGTCAGGCGTGGCGCATGTGCTAGCCGGGGTGACAAGCGTTGACGAAATCGTCAGGGTGCTCGACATCCCGCTCGAGAGCGGCGCGGTGGAGGGCGACGTGCCGCGCGTTGCTGCGGGCGGCCGGGCGGTCGGCGAAGCTTTCGAGCTTATCGAGGAGCTCACGCCAGTGGCCGTGGGCGCCGCCGTGGCGCCGAACGACATCACGGTCTTGTTGGTAGAGAACGAGGCCCCGATGCGGCGCGTGCTGCGCGATGTGCTCAAGCACGAAGGGTTCCACGTCGTCGAGGCGACGAACGGGGCGACGGCGCTGGCCGAGGTGGACCGGAGCGCGCCTGACGTCGTCGTCCTCGCTCTCGCCCTGCCGCAGGTCGATGGCTACGAGGTGCTGCGGCGCCTGCGCGCGCGTGCCGCTACGGCCGATGTGCGCGTCCTCGTCCTGACGGCCCAGGGCGACGAGGAGAGCGAGGTGCGAGTCTTCGAGGCGGGCGCCGACGACTTCATCGCCAAACCGTTTCGTCCGCGCGTCCTTACGGCCCGCATCCGGTCGCTGGTACGACGGCGGTGATCAGCGCGCGGGTCGGCGTGGTGGACGTCTACGTGCTGCGTCGAGTGCGCGGTGGCTGGGAGACGCTCCTCCTCCGGCGCGCCTTCGACACACGCTGTCCCGGCTCGTGGGAGGCGGTGCACGGGCGAATTGAAATGGAAGAACGTCCCGAGGACGCGGCCGTCCGTGAGGTGCGCGAGGAGACCGGTCTCGCCGTCGACCGTCTCTACAATGCCACCGTACAGCCTTTCTATCTCCACGGCCCGGGTGAGGTGATGCTCGCCATCGTCTTCGCCGCCATCGTCGATGGAAACGGAGCCGTCACCCTTGGCCCCGAGCACGTTGCTCACGAATGGCTCCCCACGGAGCGGGCGGTGGGCCGCTACACCTGGCCGCGGTCGCGCGCCGCGTTAGGCGAGATCGAGCACCTGCTGCGGACCGGCGACGCGGGCGTCGCGGAGGACGTGCTGCGGGTGCGTTGAGTCGCGATGCGTCAGAGGCGCCGCTTCTCCGCCGTCGTCTTCAGAATCTCGCTCGTGACTGGCGCGCTCGGCTTGACGGTGACGCTCTTGGCCGGAATTCCGACGTTGACGTGGTACGGCCGAACATCCTTCGTCGCCACCGCCATCGCGCCGACCATCCCCTGCACGCCGATGTGCACTCCCGCAAGGATCGTCGCGTGGTAGGTGATGCGCACCCCGTCCTCTATCACGGTCGTCACGTTCGTGACTTCGCGCTGCTCGACGATCGAGTGGGTGTGGCTGTACACGTTGGCGTAGTCGCTGATCGAGACACTATTGCCAAGGATGATTCCACCGCGGTCGTCGAGGAGAACGTGCCGATGGACGACGACGTCATCCCCCGCCTCGATGTTGTAGCCAAAGCTGAACTCCACGTGCTGGAAAGCCTTGAAATTGGCGCCGCACCGTTTGAAGATGAGCGGCGCCAGGAGCCGCCGCAGGCGCACGCCGGCGCCGACGTTCTGCCCCCCCATGGGCGTCCGGTCGAACGAGTACCACAGCCAGAGGAGCGGCTTCACGCGCTGGAACTTGGCGTCATCGCACTCGGCGTAGTATTCCGGCTCGAGCGTGACATTGCGCGGGTCGAGCGCGAGCAGCGACGCGCGCGTGCCGAAGGGGAGCGACGCGTCCTCGACCGCCGTCTCCCAGCTCCCGGCGTATTGCGGGTACCACAGCTCGCACAGCGCCTGCCGGCAAACGCGCGCGCGATCCGCCTCCCGATCCGCGAGCGCGTCGCCGATCCGCTCGAGCCACTCCTCGACGACGCGGTCGGCTGGGGACGGGGAGAGGGAGCGTAGCGGGAGGAATGCCATGTTGGGCTCCGTCGTGCGGGTAGTGCCGCGACCACTTCAATCTACCGCGCGATGACGGGCGGGGAGTAGGGACGGCGATTTCCCCCTGTCAGAACTCCCAGACAACGCCCAGCGTCGCGAGTCGTGGCAGCCCCGGCTTGATCCCCTCCGGGCGGCGAGAAGCGATGTAGTTTCGGTTCGTCAGGTTCTTCACACTGCCCGTGAGTCGCAGGCTCCGCAGCCCTGGAACGGCGAGCTGCGAGCCGAGGTCGTACACGCGGTACGCAGGGATCCGCCCGATGCGTCCGTTCGCAGTGCCCGCGACCGTCTCGAAGTTGTCCGCGAAGTGGTCACCGACGTGGACGCCGTCCAATCGGACGAGGATGCCGCGCGGGTGCGCGAAGGTGAGCGCGGCGCTCGCAGTCGAGCGCGGTGCGTAGGGCAGCCGATTCCCGGCGACGTCTGCCGTGTCGCCTGAGGGCGCTAGCATCAGGCGCGGGCGCGAAAAAGCGGCGTCAGAGTAGGTGTACCCGGCACCGAGCGTGAGCGAGTACGGCCGGTAGAGCAACTTGCCGAGATCGAGGTCGAACCCGAGCTCGGCGCCGCGGTGGCGCGTCGCGCCCTGGTTGGCAAGCGCCGCCACCGTAACCGAGCCTGCCGAAAGCGAGGGCTCGATGATCTGATTGGAGAAGTCGAGGTAGAACGCTGTCGCCTCGAGCGTCATCCAACGCGCCGGCGCGACCCGAGTGCCGACCTCGTAGTTCCAGCTCCGCTCGGCGTCGAGCTGCAGCGACACGGGGTCCGGAACCTGAGCACCGGGCCCGAGCGTCGGATCGGGGTAAATGAGCGCGTCCTTGGCCCGTGGTGGGGCGAAGCCACGATGCGCACCCGCGAAGACAGTTACCAGCTCGTTCGGTGTCCAGGCGCCGCCGATTCCTGGAATCACCTCGACGATGGCGTCCGCGGTCCGCAGGTCCACGTCTTCCGCGTTCCGCGTCGCTGTCGCGCCATCGTGGCGCCGGATGCGCGTGCGGAGGATGTGGCGGTCGAACTCGAACCGCTCCAGGCGCACCCCTGGAGTTACGTGCACCGTGGGGGCGAGGAAGAAACGGTTCTGTAGGAACGCGGCGGCGGCGCGTCCGGTGCGGATCTCGTCGTCGCGCACGTTGCGCACGTCGCTGCCGATCGCGCCGTCGACGTGACGGTCGCGCGCCCGCTCGTAGTGCGCGCGCAGGCCGAGGTCAATGTCGCTGCGCACACCGCCTAACGACCAGCTCGCGCTTAGCCGTGGCTCGACGCCGGCGACCTCGAAGGACCGATCGCGGCTGCCGGTCGTGTTCCGGAAGAGGTGGCCGTTGCTGCTCTCGGAATACGTGTAGTCGCGACGCGTCCAGTCGCGCGTCGTGTGGTAGCCGTAGGCACTCGTGCGGAGCATTGCCCCGCCGACGCCGATCTCATGCGTGCTCGTGAGCGCATAGCGGCGAACGTCGAGCCGGTCGTCAGGCCGTGGATGCCGGTGCGGATCGGCGCGGAACATCGAGTCGGTGAGGCCGACGTACGTCGCGTTCGACTGCTCATCGTACGCGCTCAGCTTGAGCCCGAAATCCCCGGCGCTAGTCGCGAGCCCCGCCTTCACCGTGGCGTCGCGGACGTCGAACGAGAGACCGTTCCAGTCGTCCGCCGTTTTCATGAAACCGAGTACCGCCCCGCGCGCGTTGCCCCACGTTCCGCCGTATCCAGTCTTTAGCAGGCGGGCCCCTCCCGTTCCCCCCTGGAGTTGCAGCCGGCCGGCGGGGACCAGCGGCGGCGGCGCAGTGACGTAGTTGATGACCCCGCCCACCGTCTGCGGCCCGAAGAGAATCGATCCGCTCCCCTTGATCACCTCGATTCGCTGCATCCGGTCGATTGGGGGCGAGTAGTACATCTCCGGCTCACCGTATGGCGCGAGGGCGACGGGGACGCCGTCCTCGAGGACGAGTACGGCGCGGCTCCGGTCTGGGTCGAGGCCGCGGATGCCGATGTTCGCTCGTAGCCCGGCTCCTTCCTCCTCCTGCACGTGGAGACCGGGCACGCCGCGCAGGGCCTCGTTCGCGGATACAGGGTTTCGGGCGACGAGGGATTGCGCCGTCACGACGGCCGCCGACCCCGGCAACCGAGCCAGGGCGTCGGAGCGGCGCCCGATGACGGTGACGCTGGCGACCTCCACGGGGCCAGCAGCGAGCGGCAGATCCACACGCGCGGTTTCGCCGGGGCGAACGATGATGGGAGCACGCGACGGCTCGGTTCCGGTCGGACGGGCCTCCAGCTCGTAAAGGCCCGCCGGAACGTAACCGATTCGGAACCGGCCCAGCGAATCGGTAAGTGCGCCAAGCCGCGTGCCGACGACGACCACCATTATCCCTCCGCCCGGCCGCGCGTCAGCTCCGCGGTCGATAATGCGGCCGGCGATAGCTCCGGTCTGAGCTAGAAGGGCGGCGGGGAGGAGCGCTAGCGCAAGCGCGGCGGCGACGCTAAGCCGAGCAGCAGCGTGCATGACGGGGCTTGTCGTAGAGTGGCTTTCACTCGGCGGCCGCCCCTTCGGTCCCCCATGGTTCGGCCCCGTGCGTGGACTCCGGCGCGCGAGTTGAGAACTGTTCTCAACTAGGCACTGGCCGCAGTCTAGCCGGGACGGACAATCCCGTCAAGTTTCATCGGGTATCGAACAAGACCGGGAGGAGACCGGCCCGCCACTATCGCGACGCTACGCTGCGCCTCCCTCTCCACCAGCCCGCGAGCGAACGAGGGCGCGCTCCCGCTCCAACACTCGCAGCGTTGCCTCCCAGCTCCGGTTCGCGGTCCCCTCGAGGGTGACCGTCATCGGCTGGAGAACGTCGATCCCATCCTCGAAGACGTAGATCGCGCTCTGGGTCTCGCGCTGGCGGATCCGCTGCTCCCCGAACCCCATCGTGAGCGGAATGATCTCGACCGGGCGCACGTCGCGGCCGCTGCTCGTCACCACGAGCTCCCTTGGGCTGAATCGCGCCTCCGGCTCCAGCCCGTAGAACGAGACGTAGAAGAGCGCCGGTTGGCGCAGGTTGTAACGCCGCGCGATAGCCGCGATCTCCTCGCGCCGCCCCGCCTGCAGGTCCCGGAGCGCCCGGTAAGAGTCGGGGGCGAGGAGGCGGATCACCGACTCGTCGAGGGGCAGGACGCGCGCCTGAACCGCGTTGCGCACCCCGATCTTGATCGCGATTTCATCTTGACGCAGGGTGCCGTGTCCGGGCGGGACGAGCGCCCACTGCGCCGTGTCGCCAGGGGTTGGAGGCGGTGCGGTGGCGGTCCGCGAGGGGGTGGCCGCCGGAGGGAGGCCCGAGGAACCGCACCCAGCTGCCATGGCTCCCGCCAGCGTGCCGGCGAGAAGAGAACGGAACGACGAGATCATGGTGCCTTCCAGGATGGCTGAGATATCAACTCGACGATGGCCTCCGCGAGCTCGTCCCGCCCGGCGCCTGTCTCGGCGCTGAAAGCGATGACCTGTTCCTCGTCGACTCCGAGCGCCCGGACCGTGGACGCCAAGCGCTCCGGCAGCTCCCGAGGGTGGAGCTTGTCAGTCTTCGTCAGGCAAACGATCGTCGGAACTCCGACGTCGCCAAGAAAGTCGAGCATCCGGAGGTCGTCCGGAGTCGGATCCCGGCGCGAATCGACCAGTTGTACCACCCCGCGCAGCTCGCGCGCGCCGCGGAGGTAGCCCTCGATGAGCCTGGCCCACTCCGCGCGCATCGTCTGCGAGACGCGCGCGAAGCCGTAACCGGGCAGGTCCACCAGGTAGAACGCGTCGTTTACGCGAAAGAAGTTGATCTCCCGCGTCTTTCCAGGGTGCTGGCTCACGCGCGCCAGCGCCTTTCGCCTGACGAGCCGGTTGAGAAGCGTTGATTTTCCGACGTTCGAGCGCCCGCTAAACGCGATCTCGGGAAGCTCCTCTTCGGGGCGCCAACCGCCGACAGCGGCCAAGCCCCCGACGAACTCGAGCCGCCGGATGACGAGCGGGTCTGCGGGTGGGGGAGGGGGAGGAGGCGCGGCGCCGTCCGCCATCAGTGCGTGAGCGTTGCCACGTCAGCCGTGGGAAGCGCCGCCGAGCGCGTTCGAAGTGCGATCGCGAGCACTTCGTCCATCGTTGCCACCGGGTGGAACTGGATCGCATCGCGCACGTCGGCGGGGAGTTCCTGCAGCTCGCGCGCGTTCCCTTTCGGGATGATGAGGTGACGTATCCCGCACCGCAGCGCCGCGACCGTCTTCTCCTTGAGTCCTCCGATGGGGAGCACGCGCCCGCGCAGCGTGATCTCGCCGGTCATCGCGACGTCGCCGCGCACGGGAGCGTTGGTAAGCGCGCTGGCCAGCGCTGTCGCGATCGCGATCCCCGCTGACGGTCCATCCTTCGGTGTCGCCCCCGCCGGGACGTGCACGTGCAGGTCGTGGGCGCGCTGAAAGTCGGCATCGATCCCCAACTCGCGCGACCGCGAGCGCGTGTAGCTCAGCGCCGCCGATGCCGATTCCTTCATCACCTCGCCGAGCGTGCCGGTAAGCTGCAGCTTGCCGCGCCCGCGCACGACCGCGACCTCTATCTCGAGCAGCTCTCCGCCGGACTGCGTGTACGCGAGTCCCGTCGCGACGCCGACGCGGTCCTCCTGCGTCAGGTCATCCGGGTCGAACGGCGCGACGCCGAGCAGCGCAGGCAGCTCCTCCGAGTGAACAGTTACCGGTTCCGGCGGCACGGCGGGGTGTTCGGCGCGTCGGCGCGCGACTTTGCGCGCAATCCGCGCGACGCGCCGCTCCAGCTCGCGCACGCCCGCCTCACGAGTATAGCCGCGCACGATCGCCGGTACCGCGTCCGGCGCGAACTGAACCGCCGCGGGGTCGAGCCCGTGCATCCGGAGCTGCTTCGGGATGAGGTACTGCCTGGCGATCGCGTGCTTCTCATGGTCCACGTACCCGGGAAGGCGGATCGTCTCCATGCGGTCGCGCAACGGGTCGGGTATCGTCGCCAGCGAGTTCGCGGTCGTTACGAAGAGGACGTGCGACAGGTCGTAGTCGGTCTCGAGATAATGGTCGCTGAACGCCTTGTTCTGCTCCGGATCGAGCACCTCGAGGAGCGCCGCGGCGGGGTCGCCGCGCCAGTCCTGCCCCATCTTGTCCACCTCGTCGAGCAGAAGCACCGGGTTCACGACCTCGGCCCTCCGCATCGCTTGGAGGACGCGTCCCGGCATGGCGCCCACGTACGTGCGACGGTGGCCGCGGATCTCCGCCTCGTCGCGCACCCCACCGAGCGACATGCGGACGAAGTTGCGACCGAGCGCTCGGCCGATGGACCGTCCGAGTGATGTTTTCCCGACGCCCGGCGGGCCCACCAGGCAGAGGATCGGCCCCTCCAACCGCCCGACCAGCGCCAGCGTCGCGATGTAGTCGAGGATGCGATCCTTCACCTCGTCTAGCCCGAAGTGATCTTCGTCCAGCACGCGCTGCGCGCGCCCCACGTCCACCACATCATCGCTGCGCTCCGTCCACGGAAGCGTGACCAGCCAGTCAAGATAGTTGCGCGAGACCGCGGACTCGGGCGAGGCCGGCGACGTCCGACGAAGCTTCCGCAGCTCGCGCTCGGCGCGCGCCCGCACGACGTCTGGCAGGCCTTTCGCCGCGATCGCCCCCTCCAACTCGGCCAGCTCGTCCCCGTCCTCCTGACCGAGCTCGCGGTGGATCGCCTTGAGCTGCTCCTGCAAGTAGAACTCGCGCTGATTCTGGAAGAGTGAGCCTCGCACCTCGGTCTCTATCTTCCGTTCCAGCCTGAGAATCTCGATCTCGGTCCCGAGAAGCTCCACCAGCCGCGCGTTCAGCGCGGGGAGCGTCGGCAGCTCGAGCATTTCCTGGCGCTGCTCGAGGCGCACGTGCAGGTGTGCCGCGATCGCGTACACTCGCTGGCGCTCCGACTCGAAGCCCTGGACCAACGACGTCACCTCAGGCGGGATGCGCCGGTGCAAGGCGACGTATTCCTCGAACAACACCATGGCCCGGAGACCGCGCGCCCGATCATCGCTCCCCGCCGGTGCCTCGCCAAGCGGTGCGGCGGCGATCGCCGCGCGCACGTACTTGTCGGTGGGCGCGTATCGCGTCACCCGCACCCGCGCGATCCCTTCCACCAGCACCTTGGTCGTCCCGTTGGGCAGCCGGACAACCTCGAGTAGTCGCGCGACGACCCCGACGCGAAAGAGGTCTGCGGCGGCCGGCTCCTGAACCTCGGCGTTCCGCTGCGCGACCAGCAGGATCCACCGCTCCGACGCGGCCTCGACCCCCGCCAGCGACGCGGTCCGCCCGATAAGCAGCGGGATGATCATGTGCGGGAAGACGACGACGTCCCGGAGCGGGAGCACGGGTAGCCGGTCAGGAATCTCGACCGACTCCCCGTCGCGGGAAATGGTGAGTGGCATGAAAGAAAGATAGCGTGGAGCGCGTAGAGCGTGTCGAGCGTCGAGCGTCGAGCGTCGAGCGTGGAATCGACCGCCCCGCGGGATGCAGAAAGGGCCGGCGCGTGTAACCCCGGAGCCGGCCCCCTCTACGCTCAACGCTCAACGCTCAACGCTCTACGCTCAAGCCTCCTTCTTTTGCTTGCGCGGAGCGATCTCGAGAAGCGGGGACGTTCCGTTCTCCACCGATGACTCGGTGATCTTGACCTCGACGATGTCGTCGCGGCTCGGAAGGTCGAACATCACGTCGGTCATCTGCTCCTCGAGGATCGCGCGGAGGCCTCGAGCGCCGGTGCCGCGTTTCAGCGCCTTGCGCGCGACCGCGCGGAGCGCCGACTCCTCGAAGGAGAGCTTCACCTCCTCTAGGTCGAACAGCTTCGCGTATTGCTTGACGAGCGCGTTCTTCGGCTCCTTGAGGATGCGGACGAGCGAGTCCTCGTCGAGCGCCTGGAGGGGAACGGTGACGGGTAACCGGCCGACCAACTCGGGGATGAGCCCGTAGCGAAGCAGGTCATCCGGCTCCACTTCCCCGAAGGGGTTCTTCTGGAGATCCTTAGCCCTCCCGCTCGCTACCTCTTCCTTCGTGAACCCGATCTGGCGCCGGCCGGTGCGTGCCTCGATGATCTTCTCGAGGCCGTCGAAAGCGCCGCCGCAGACGAAGAGGATGTCCTTCGTATTGATCTGGATGTACTCCTGCTGCGGGTGCTTCCGGCCGCCCTGCGGGGGTACCGAAGCCACGGTCCCCTCGAGGATCTTGAGAAGCGCCTGCTGCACTCCCTCGCCGGAGACGTCTCGTGTGATGCTCGGGTTCTCGGACTTTCGAGCGATCTTGTCGATCTCGTCGATGTAGACGATCCCGCGCTCGCACTCGGCGACGTTGAAGTCCCCGGCCTGGAGCAGCCTCACGAGGATGTTCTCGACGTCCTCGCCGACGTAGCCCGCCTCAGTGAGTGTGGTCGCGTCGGCGATGGTGAAGGGGACGTCGAGGATGCGGGCGAGGGTCTGTGCGAGGAGCGTCTTGCCGACGCCGGTGGGGCCGAGGAGAAGGATATTCGACTTGTCGAGCTCGACTTCGTCGTCTCGGGAGGAGGCGGAGTTGATGCGCTTGTAGTGGTTGTAGACCGCGACCGCGAGCGCCTTTTTCGCCCGCTCCTGCCCGATCACGTACTGGTCGAGGACGTCCTTGATCTCCTGGGGCGTCGGGACCTGCGTGATCGCTTCCGCAACCTCGCGCTCCTCATCCTCGGCGAGGATCTCATTGCAGAGCGAGATGCACTCGTTGCAGATGTAGACAGAGGGGCCCGAGATGAACTTCCGGACTGAATCCTTTGACTTGCCGCAGAAGGAACAACGCAGGTGTTTGTCGTGCGACATGGCGTACCGTGTTGCGGGTGACGCGACTGCGAGGCGCCCGGGGGTGAGGTTCGGGGCGCGGGGGGGGGACGGGCTAACCTTAACAGTGCGTCCGACGGCGGGTCAATGGCGCCGCCCTCCCCG
>JALZIF010000024.1 GCA_030860435.1 Gemmatimonadota bacterium
CCCCCCCCCCCCCTGGCAGCGATCGCACCGTCGCGCGTCCCAGGTGGTACTTCACGTCCCCCGTGTCGCTCGCGGCATTCGTCGCCGCATGCTTCCCCTCGAACTCCTCGAAGATCGTGCCGTACGGCTTGTCGAGGATGTGCGCGAGGACGTTGATGCGCCCGCGATGCGCCATCCCGATCACGACGTTCCGCGCTCCCTGCGCTCCGGCGGCTTCGATCGCCGCGTCCAGCATCGGCACTAATGCGTCCGTGCCCTCTATCGAGAACCGCTTCGCTCCCTGGTACGCGAGGCCGAGGAAGCGCTCGAGCCCGTCCACCTGCGTGAGACGCCGCAGCACGGTCTTCTTCTCGTCGGGCGTGAGCTCGCGGCGCATCCCGCCGTGCTCGATCATCTGGCGCAGCCACGCCCGCTCCTCCGCAACCTCGATGTGCTCGAACTCGAATCCGATGGTGGACGAATAGATCGAGCGAAGGTGCGAAACCTCCTCGGCCGCGGTCGCCATGCCGTCGATTTGAAGCGCCGGCATCGCCGCGAGGTCGTCATCGCTGATGTGGTGCGTCGCCGGGTCGAGCTCCGGCGTCGCCGGCGGCTCTCCGAGCGGGTCGAGCGGAACGGCGAGATGGCCGTACTGCCGGATCGAGCCCATCAGCGCGGACGCCCCGGCCACCTTGCGCAGATACGCCGCATCGAACGCTGGGACGACCGCACCGCCGTCCGCACCGAGCCGTTGCGCGACGACGAAGAATTGACGCCACGACTCGTCGACCGAGCCCGGGTCGCGCCGCCACTTCTCGAACAGCTCGGCGATGTAGCCGTCGTTGAAGACGCTCGTGATGGGCAGGCTGCTCATTCGCCGGAATCTAACGCCGAGGGATAAACACGGTGAACTCGCTACCCGCCCCCAGCTCCGAGTGCACGTCTATGCGGCCGCCGAGCAGTCGCGCCAGCCTTCCGGCGGTATAGAGGCCGAGGCCAGTCCCACCATGCCGGCGCGTAACCCCCCCATCGATCTGGGTGAAGGGCTGGAAGAGGCGCTTGAGATCCTCGGCGGCTATCCCGATTCCCGTGTCCCGCACCGCGAGCTGCACCTCGCCCTCGTCCGCTCCTGCGGACAGCTCGACGGCGCCCCGATCGGTGAACTTCACCGCATTCGCGCCGAGATTCACCAGCACGCGCCGAGCAATGTCCGGATCGGTGACGAAGGGGAGCGGCGCCGAAGGCAGCGTGACGCCGAGCGCGAGATCACGGGCGCTGGCGAGCGGTTCGAGCACGGCCGCGACTCCCTGCAGAATCTCCTCCGCGGTCGTCTCCCGCGGGCACACAGTCACCTCCCCGGCCTCGAGCCGCGAGAACGTGAGGATCTCCTCGACGATCGTAGTCAGGAGCCTCGTGCTCCAGCGCATCCTCTCGAGGGCGCCGCGTTGATCGTCCGACAGCGGCCCCAGAATCCCGTCCGCCATGAGCTCCTCGTAGCCTGCGAGCGCAGTGAGTGGGGTCCGCAGCTCGTGGCTCATCCTCGCCATGAAATCGCTCTTGGCGCGGTTCGCCTCCTGCGCCTGGTCGAAGAGCCTGGTCTTCCACACAGCGAGCGCCGCCTGGTCGGCGACCGACCGGATGCGTTGCGCTTCGCGCTCGGTGAACGGCGCCATCCCATGCCGCCGCACGACGGTCAGCACGCCGAGCGTCTCCGCGTGGGCGAGGAGCGGGGCGAGCAGGAACGGGCCGATTCCGCGTTCGCGCACCATGTCCGCCCAAGCGCCCTGGTATCCCTCGGAACGTTCGGCGACCCGAACCGTCGAACGCTCCGCGAGAGCCCGCTCGGACAACGAGCCGGCGAGAGGAAAGCGGTACCCGCGGAGCCACTCGATCGCGCCGGTGGCCGCCACCGCGATGCCCTCGTCACCCGAGACTTCGATGACGGTGGCACCGTCGGCGCGGCTCTGGGCTGCCGCCTGCGCGCAGATGAGGCGTAGGAGCGCGCCCAGATCCGCCTCCTCGGCGAGCGCGCCGGCGACGTCGCGCAGCGACTCGTTCTCTTCGTTGCGCTCGGTAAGCTCCCGCTCCGCGCTCACCATATCCGAAATGTCGCGATACTGGATGGCGAGGCCGCCGCCCGGGACGCGCGTCGCGCGAACGTCGTACCAACGACTAGGGTGGGACTTGTGGGCGTGCGCCCGGTACCTACGCGGGATCCCGTCGCTCATCGTCGCTCGCAGCCCTTCCCCGTCGGCGGTGTCCTGAAGCGTCGGAAACGTCGCCCAGAAGTCGCGTCCCGCCAGGCCGCCGGCATCGGCGTCGAAGAGTCGCTCGAAGGCGGAGTTCACGAACAGCACCCGCCACTCCCGCGAAACGACGCAATACCCGTCGTCGAGCGCGTGAAGGGCCGCCTCGGCGTCGAACGTCTGTGGTGAAATGAGCGTCAGCGCAGTATGGGGATGATGAACGTCGCGGGTGTCACGATCATTGTCAGGCCTGTAAAGCTATAAGACATACACGCCGCGACGCCGCCCGGGAAGGCGCTCGGCAGTGCGCCTTGCAGATCGCCCGGCTTCTTGCAAGACGCGGCCACTGGCGGCGCTCTGCCTGACGCGGCCCGCATCAGCAAGCGCTTGTGACGTAGGTACTTAGGTGGAACGTGATGCGTGGCACCGGCTGTGCCTTATCGGAGCCCGAGCGCCGACAGCAGGTCAACGGTGACTCGCTGTTGCGCGCCGGACCTATAGCTCGTCCCCCCAGTAACTACCCACCACCCCACGGAAGGAGATCACCATGTTGAGCACCACTCGGAAAGGCTTCACCCTCATCGAGCTCCTGATCGTTGTCGTGATCATTGGCATTCTCGCCGCGATCGCGATTCCGAAGTTCGCCACGACGAAGGAGAAGGCCTACATCGCCACGGTCAAGACTGACCTCCGCAACCTCGTGACCGCACAGGAAGGCTACTTCTCGGACAACCAGGCCTTCACGAGCGACACCGCCGCCCTCGGCTTCTCGGCGTCGAAGAACGTCGCGGTCAGCGCGATCACGCTCAGCAACAACAACGGCGCGTACCTCGCCGTCGCCGCACACGCGCTCGTCAGCGCCCAGACGTGCAGCGTCGCGGTCGGCACCGCGGTGCCCGCAGGCGAGAAGGACGGCGTCCCGTACTGCCAGTAGTAGAGCACACGTCCCGATGGGACGATTGGGCCGGGCGAGATGCCCGGCCCTTTGTGCATCTACGTGCATCGCCGCCACCCTGAGCAATGCCGCTCACGGCACCCGCGTGTCACCGTCCGATCCCCAGATGCCTCGCGGTCAGCGCCAAACTCACTCGCTCCGCTAGCTGCTCCCTCGGCGTGAGAAGGATCGCTAGCAGGTTCCCGGAAGTAATGAGGTGCGGGCGCGTGGGCCAGTCGACGCGCCCGCCGCGCGGAGTCACGGTGCTGCTGTCGAGGCCGCGGCTGTCCGCGGCGCGCGCGGCGGTGTCGCGATACACGAATACCTGAAGATCGTGCCCGCCTACGGTTAAACGCGCCCCCGGGACGCGGAGGAATTCGTGGCGAACGGTGTCGCCCGGATCGCCTACGACGAGTCCCGCCTCCGTGAGCCGCTTGATCACCTCACTCTTCTCCCAACCGTCGCGTGCGACGATAGGGTGTTCGGCAGACGCCGGCCCCGGCGGCCCGGCCGCGCCCACGGGGGCGGGGCGTTCGGCGTCGATGACGGGTGGCGGCGGCGGCTCGCTGCTGCACGCGGTCAACAGCGCGAGGAGGAGCGCGCCTCGTGCGCGGCTTGCCGCCACACCCCGTTGGGGCGCGGCGCACCGCGTAGTCAGGCGACGGGTCCGGTCAGGGGCCGCCCGGCGCTGGCGCCTGCGGACGTGCTCCTCGCTCTCCAGGCCACCGCAGGGCATCCGAAGGCGGCCCGATCCCCCGCCCGGTCGCCGCCCGCAGCATGCACGCCGCATCGTCAGGCGTCAGCGTCGGGAGGTACAGAAATCCCGCCACGCCGTTCACGTCGAGCGCATGCGCCTCTTCCGGGCGCCGCGTGAGGCTCACGGCGACGACGGGGATGCTGGCTAACACGGGGTCGCGTTCCCACTGGTCGAGCGCCGTGGCGACGAGGAGATCGTAGTCGCACAGGACGAGGTCGGCGTGTACCTCTCGCGCGAGACGCATCCCTTCGGCGATTCCAACGGCAGGTACCGCCTCCAACGCGACGGCCCGGAAGTACGCGCGGTAATGATCACTCAGAATGCGATGACGGGCAATGCAAACAGCGCGCATGACCATTTGCGGTACGGGTGACGTCGGCCGGCGGTTCTTGGCGCCCGACAGAACAGTCTAACGCTGCACCCGCGGTCCACGCTGTGGGATGGGTCACACCCCCCTCAATCCCTCACCGCCCCCTGCTCCACCCAGTTCATGATAGTGGCGATCTGATTCGGCGTCAGGGGGGTGGTCGCCAGCGGCATCCGGGTGAAGCCTGGGCGTAGCGCTGGGTCCGGCTGTATCCGCCGCACAAGCCACGAGCTATCGGCGTCGCCCGGCCGGACGCGCAGAAACGCCGGGTTCGTCACCGCCCTCACCCCCACGATCTCGTCATACGCGACAGACGACTCGAGCGCCATCTCCCCCTGGCGCCGCCGCACCGTGTGGCACCCCCCGGTCGCGCATCGCAGGTCGAGGATCGGACCAACGTCGCGCGAGAAGGAGGGGTTCGCGACGACGATGTCCGGGAGCCCGAACGTCGGATCCTCCACCGCCTCGAAGTCGGCACAGCCGCCGGCGAGCGCGACCAGTACGCTCAGCACTCGTCTACCGGCCGAGGACATCGACGCTCCCTTGCACGCGGACCGTGACCAGGCTTCCGGGTGCGTAGAACAGCTCGCCGCTGGTTCGCAAGCGCGTTCGCACGAGCAGTGTCGCGCCGGCGAACAGGTACGCCCGAGTGGCTGCGAGGTCGAGGATAGGCTGGTCCGGATCGCGGACACGCGGTCCGTCCGGAACGCCTGCATCAGGCTTCAGCACGCCGATGTCGAAACGGGTTCGATCGTAGCGAACACCAATGCCAGCGTATGGTGCCAGCGGACCGCGCCGGAGGGCGTAGGAGCCGATCAATTCCCCCGTCAGGTGGCGCGGCTCGAAGTGGTCCGCGCTGCGGTGTCCGTAGCAAACCTCGCTGTAATACTCGCGCACATCCTCCGCGCCGCGGGCGAGCTCGTCGTAGCATGTTATCGCCCCTTCCACGCGGCCGATCGTCCCCGCCAGCCTGGGCGTGATCGTGATGGCATGCGGCGCGGTGATTGGACGCGACAGCGCGAGGCTGCCAACGTTCGCTTTCACATCAAACAGTTGCAGCGGCGGGATCCAGCTCGCTTCGAGCATCCACCGCCCTGGCAGGGTGACTGCGGCACGCGGGCGTGGGAGGAGCGGCGCCAGGTTCGTCGCCTCAGGCTTGTCGCCGGCACGGCGCTGCCTCTCGGAGAGCCGCGGGATGTACGACAGCTCGAGCCCCAAGCGCAACCGGTCGCTGGCCGCCGCAAGCGGCGCGGCGGCCGGGGAGAATGTGAGCGCCGCGGAGTAAAAGGCGATGAGGCGCCCCTGCCCCTCGTCGAAACCGCGCCGCTCGACCTCGCGGGCCTGCGCCGCGGCGACGACTGGGGCTACGATCGCGGCAATTAGCGAAATGCCGCACGAGTGATAGAGCGACGCAAAGCGCACGGGCGCGGCCAAAATCGGGGCGGGTCGGGTCTCCGCAAGGCTCGCGCGTATCGCGAGCGCTGTCAAGCAGCGTAACGTCAGCAGTGCGCACCCGCCTTCACCCGCTTGTCACCCGCGCGCGCGCGCTGTACCGTTGCCATCGACCATTACCTGGAGTCAACAACTGATGCGCATCGCCGTCCCGCGGGAAACTACGCCCGGGGAACGACGCGTGGCGCTCGCGCCGGACGGCGTCGCACGCCTCGTGAAGAGCGGGCTCGAGATCGCGGTAGAACGGGGCGCCGGCGGCACCGCTGGCTTCCCGGACTCGCAGTACGCCGCAGCCGGCGCGACGCTCGCCGACCCTCAAACCGTGTACGCCGGTGCAGCGGTAATCGCAAAGGTGAGAGCGCCTACCGCGGACGAAGTCGCCCGCATGGAAGCTGGCGCTGTCCTTCTCGCACTGCTCCAGCCGGCGGCGAGCTCCAAGCTCATCGCGCGTCTCGAGGAACGCGGCGTTCACGCGCTCGCGCTCGAGCTCGTACCTCGCATCACCAAGGCGCAGTCGATGGACGTCCTGTCCTCGCAGGCGACGGTCGCCGGGTACAAGGCGGCGATACTTGGTGCCGCGGCGCTCCCCAAGTTCCTTCCGATGCTGACCACTGCTGCTGGCTCGATTCCTCCCGCGCGCGCGTTCGTGATCGGCGCCGGCGTCGCCGGCCTGCAGGCAATTGCTACCACCCGCCGTCTGGGTGCGATCGTTTCCGCCTTCGACGTCCGGCCGGCCGCGCGCGAGCAGGTACAGAGCCTCGGCGCGTCGTTCGTCGCCGCGGAGCTCGTGAGCGAGGCAGCCGAGGACAAGGGCGGCTATGCAAAGGCGCAGAGCGACGCCGAGCGCGACCGAACCCTCGAGGCGATCGGCAAGCATATCGCCAGCCAGGACCTCGTGATATCGACCGCGCTCGTACCCGGCAAACCCGCGCCCCGGCTCGTCACGGCGGAGATGGTGCGGTCGATGCGACCGGGCTCCGTGATCGTGGACCTCGCCGCCGAGGCGGGAGGCAACTGTGAGCTCACCGTGGCGGGCGAGACGACCGTGGTCGACGGAGTCACGATAATCGGGGCGACGAACGTCCCAAGCACCGTTCCGCTACATGCGAGCACCATGTTCAGCAAGAACGTCGAGACGCTGCTCAAGCACCTCGTGAAGGACGGCGGTCTGCAGCTCGACACGCAGGACGAGATCACCAAGGCGATGATGGTGACCAGGCAACCCGTCGCGGTGCCGTGACCTCCAGCCTCATCCTCGGCATCGTGATCTTCACGCTCGCGACCTTTCTAGGGGTCGAGCTGATCCATCGCATCCCGCCGGCGCTCCACACCCCGCTCATGTCCGGCGCCAACGCGATCAGTGGCATCACGATCGTGGGCGCGCTCATCGTCGCCGGAAGCGATCACGGGTGGATCTCGACGGTGCTGGGCTTCCTCGCGATCGTGTTCGCGATGATGAACGTTGCCGGCGGGTACGCGGTCACCGACCGCATGCTCGAGATGTTCAAGAAGCGGCCGGGCGAGCAATGATCCCTGACGCGCTCGTCGAGCTCTCCTATCTGGTCGCCGCGGCGTTGTTCATCATCGGGCTCAAGTGGATGAACAGCCCGGCCACCGCGCGCCAGGGAAACCGGATCTCCGGCGTCGGCATGGCGATAGCGATCGCCATCACGCTTCTTGACCGGGCGGTCGTGCGCTACGAGGTAATCATCGCCGGCGCGCTCGTCGGGACCGCGCTTGGCCTCTGGATGGCGCGCGCGGTGAAGATGACGGCAATGCCTCAAATGGTCGCGCTGCTCAATGGCTTCGGCGGCGGTGCGTCGCTACTCGTGGGCGGGGCCGAGTTTCTGCGCGCGGAGGTGGTCGGAGAGCAGGTGCCGGTCGAAACCGGGGTCGCGATCCAGCTCAGCCTCCTCATCGGGGCGGTGACGCTCACCGGCAGCCTCATCGCCTTCGCGAAACTGCAGGAGTTGCTGACCGGGCGCCCGGTGACGTTCCCGGGGCTGCAAACGGTGAACGCGGTCATCTTCCTCGCCATTACCGCGCTCAGCGTCTACCAGCTTGTCACGCCGGACCCACTTCTCTGGCCCTTCTATGCGGTAGTGGGACTCGCGCTACTCCTCGGCGTCCTGCTCGTGATCCCGATCGGCGGCGCCGACATGCCGGTGGTCATCTCACTCCTCAACTCGTACTCCGGGATCGCGGCCGGAACAACCGGGTTCGTAATCGACAACAGCGTGCTCATCATCTCCGGCGCGCTGGTCGGCTCGTCAGGCATCATTCTCAGCCAGATCATGTGTCGGGCGATGAACCGATCGCTCACGAACGTCCTCTTCGGCGCATTCGGCTCGGCGGGAGGCGGTCCGGCGCGAACGGCGGAAGGGTTGACGGTGCGCTCGATCACACCGGAGGACGCCGCTATTCAGCTCGCCTATGCGCGGTCGGTGGTCGTCGTTCCCGGTTACGGGATGGCGGTCGCGCAGGCACAGCATCAGGTGCGGGAGCTCGCGGAGCTCATCGAGCGGAAGGGTGGCGAGGTGAAGTACGCGATCCACCCCGTCGCCGGCCGAATGCCGGGGCACATGAATGTCCTCCTGGCCGAGGCGAATATCCCATACGACCGCCTTTACGACATGGAGGCCATCAACCCAGAGTTCGAGCGCGCGGACGTGGCTCTCGTGATCGGCGCGAACGACGTCGTGAACCCCGCCGCGCGTGCGGACGCGGGAAGCCCGATTTACGGCATGCCGATCCTCGATGTGGACCAGGCCCGGAGCATCATCGTCTTGAAGCGCAGCATGAACACCGGCTTCGCCGGAATCGAGAACGACCTGTTCTACGATCCCAAGACGTCAATGCTCTTCGGCGACGCCAAGGCGAGCCTGACGAGGTTGGTGGGGGAGATAAAGAGCCTTTGAGCGGAGGCTCGCCGATCGTCAGGCGATCATGAGTCGTGAGCCGCAGGTAACTCGGACGCCAGGGCCGAACGACCGACGGCCTGGCATCTGACGACGACTGGGAACCACGCTCAGGGCTTGCGGCGCGGATGCAGCCCCCGCGCGCGCGTCGCGTTGTCAACGCGAGCCCACCGGTCCCAGGCGGTAAGGAGCTCGTTCGAGCCCTTCATCATGTCATACTTGGCGCCAAGCGCCGCCTTCTGCACCCGCTCGAGGGCGAAGAAGGTCTCGCGCAGCCGCGACTCGGCACTCAGGAGATCAGCGTCGATGAGCGCGTCCATCCACGCCCGGGTGATGCGGTCAGGTAGATCCATCGTCCCCTCCGTACTGCGTAAGAGCGGCCGCCCGGACGAGCCGGGCGGCCGCGCGCGGGTCCCGTGAGTGGCGCGTCACCCGCCCAGCTTGACGACGTTCTCGGCCGCGGGCCCCTTCTGTCCCTGCACGATGTCGAACTCCACGCGCTCGCCCTCAGCGAGCGACTTGAAGCCGCTCCCCTTGATCGCCGAGTGGTGGACAAAGCAGTCCTTCGAGCCGTTCTCCGGAGTGATGAAACCGAAGCCCTTCGAGTCGTTGAACCACTTCACGGTGCCGGTGGTACGCATTGCGGTGCTCCCTCGTGGTGTAGATTGGGGTCGGAGTCCGGAGCTGAAACGAAAAAAAAGGCACCTGGGCGTTTGCCAGGTCCCTTTTTCTGTTCGCTGGTGTAGCGGCACACCACCCCGGCGCGCCTGTCGCACCCCAAAGTTAGCGATTTCCGGAACCTGTGTCAACGACGGCTGACCCCGGGTACTGGGTCATTCTCGTTGTGTCATCCCGCAGGAGCGACCCCCACAGGGGGAGCGAGTGTCGGGATCACAACCCGGTGATCCGCTCGCGTGAGACCCGTGACGGGTCGCCGACGTACGCCCAGCGCAGGTGGCGCATATAACGGTTGGCGACCCGCCGCACATCATCGGGCGTCACCCGGCGCAACTCGTCCACGAAGCGGTCGGCGACGCGGTAGTCGCCACGGTATAGCTCCGCCCGCGCGAGCACGTCGCCCTGCTCGGCGTTCGTTTCCGTCTCGAGCAGCGATTGCGTGATGAATCCTTGTACGAGCCGGCTGAGCGCCTCGGGATCGATCCTCTCCCGCTTCAG
This sequence comes from Gemmatimonadota bacterium, assembly GCA_030860435.1. Taxonomy (GTDB): domain Bacteria; phylum Gemmatimonadota; class Gemmatimonadetes; order Gemmatimonadales; family Gemmatimonadaceae. The sequence goes on from JALZIF010000024.1 coordinate 9,830, forward strand.
TCGGGCGACCTCGTCGCGCATGAGCGCGAGCGTGGTGTCGGGGCTCACCGTGGTAACGTAGAGCCCTCCGACGGCGACGCCCTTTTCCTCGAACGGCGCGTCCACGGCGTAAGTGAGGTTCCGCCGGGAGCGGATCTCGGTGAACAGCCGCCCGCCGAGCACCGCCGAGGCTACGCGCAGCGACTGGTAGTCGGGACTCGACGCGGGCGGGCCGGCGTAGCGGCCGACGATGTAGTTGGTCGGGAGGGCGCGCCTGACGACGACCAGTCCTCCCCCTCCAACCCCCCCGTTCGCAGTTGGAGCAACCGGGGGTGTCCACCGATAGGTGCCGCGCGGGAGCCGTCCAAGTGTGCTCGCGACGAGTGCCTCGAGTCGCGGACGCTCGACGTTGCCGACCACAACGAGTAGCATGCGGGATGTGACTATCTCCGCCGCGTGATAACGCCGGAGGTCGGCAACCGCGATCCGCGGCAGCGACGACTCCGTCCCCGCCGTATTCAGGGAGTACGGGTGGCCGGCGAAGGCCGCACTGTCGGCCAGGTAGGTGACGAGTGCGTCCGGAGAGTCGCGGAGGGCGCGCGCGCCGGCGAGCATCTGTGCGCGGACGAGCTCCACCTCTCCCGAATCCAGTGCCGGCGCGATGACCCGGTCGGCGAACACCGTCCACGTGCTGTCGAAAGTCGCGCGCACGGCGTGGAAGGCGAAACGCGTCCAGTCGTCTGCCGCCTGGATTCCGATCTCGCTGCCTAGCGCCTCGATCTGCTGCCGCGCCCTCGGCCCCGAATACCGACGCGTCCCCCGCTCCGACGCCGCGAGCAGGAGGGGCTCGATCCCGGCGTTCCCTGCAGTCACCTGCCGCGACCCGCCCAATAGGTAGAGGTTCGTCGAGACTACCTCGTTCGCGGTGTTGCGGCGGAGGATGACGGTGAGACCGGAGACGGCGAACCTGGTGGTGAGGGTGTCCGGCTGATGGTTAAGGGTTGCGGGTTGCGGGTTGCGGGTCGCGGGTTGCGGATTAAGGGTTGCGGGTTGCGGGTTAAGGGTTGCCGAGTGCTGCGCCGCGCCTAGCGCGAGCACCGCCGCGAACGCAACGACGGCGCCGCTCACTGCGCAACCGCCGGCTTCACCAGTTCCGCTTCCGTCAGCCTCAGCCGCTCCCGCGCCTCGGGTGAGATGAGGATCCCGATGACGCGCGGCTTGCCGACGATGTACTTGCGGGCGTAACCCTGCAGGTCGGCGACGGTTTGGCTCGCCATGTTGTCCACGTATCCCATGAAGTAGTCCAGGCCGGTGACGCTCCACCAGAATCCAAGCTGGTGCGCGAAGCCGGATGCCCGTTCGAGGTTGAGCATCGTCCCCACGGCGCGCTGGCGCTTGACGGGCTCGAGATCAGCGGTGGTGTAGTAGCCCGGGTCGGCGAGCTTCGCGATTTCAACGTCGAGCGCGGCGAGCGCTTCGCGGAGCCGGTCGGGGGTTGTCTGCCCGCTAATGCTGATCGGTCCCACGTTATTGAGCGTGTAGTAGTTCACGCCGACGCCCTGGAAGAGTCCCGAGTCCACCAAGCGCCGCTGCAGCGTCGAGGTCGAGTTGTTCAGGACGTCCGAGAACACGTCGGCCGCGTACGTCGCCTGGGGGTCCTCGCGCGCGCTGGGCCCCTGCCACTGCACGAGGACGATCACGTCCTGAATCGGTTCCTCGACGATCAGGCCGGAGCTGCCAGCGAGCGGAGGCACCGGCGGGACCGGACTCTCAACGAAAGGATCGGGGCCGCGAGGCCAGTCGCCGAACACGCGCTCGGCAAGCGCAAATACCCGCTCCGGGTCGACGTCCCCGGCGACGATGAGCGCGCAATTGTTGGGGACGTAGTATCGGCGCTGAATCTCGCGCATCTTCGCCGGCGTTGCCGTGCGTACGACGTCACGGTCTCCGATCGTGTTCTTGCGGCTGTAGTACGCGGGCGAGTAGAGTCGGCGGTCCATCTCGCGCGTTAGGCGAAAAAACGGACTTGACTCGGCGCGGTCGTACTCCCCGATCACGACCTCGCGCTCGCGCACCATCTCATCCTCGAGGAATAGCGGCGTCCTCAGCGCCGCGGCGACGAACCGCATGCCGCCCTCGAGGCTGTCTGTGTGCAGCGTCAGGTAGTAGTTGACCACCTCCTCGCGGGTCGTCCCGTTGAACACCGCGCCAAGCGCCGACGCGCGCTGTACGAACGCCTCGGGCTCGGCGTACGTCGCGTTCGCTTTGAAGAACATGTGCTCGTACAGGTGCGCGAGCCCGGCGAACTCCGGGGTCTGCGTGAAGGCGCCGTTCCGAACGTCGATCTCTATCGTGGCGAGGGGGACGCCATGGTTCTCGACGACGATCACCTCCAGGCCGTTCGCGAGTAGCTTGCGATGGATGACCCGCTCGAGCTGCGCGCGCTGGCTCGCTGTGACGGCCGGTGGTG